>SEEV01000301.1 GCA_004211695.1 Rhodococcus sp. (in: high G+C Gram-positive bacteria) | reverse complement strand
AGTTTGACGGTCAAAATGACGCGCAACACTAGAAGATCCGGTCACGTCCAATGATGTTCGGTCGTCGACTCGGCGGGGTGCGGATAAACGCTCGCTAAAATGCGTATCTCGTCTTGGCCACACTTCGACTCAGGGATGACCTGCCACAATCGCTCGATGAATCGGCGCAATGGCATTCCGAAGTGCACAAGGATCTCCTCCTCGCTTGCGCCCCCGAATGGCGCCCACTTACTGGCAAACTCAATAAGGCTCTCCGCCTCGGTGTCAGGATGCTTGCGGTTGCCGTTGGCTTCGATCCAAGCCGCGCGACGCCTGTGACGCCGCTGGCGGTACTCACGAGAGTTCATGGGAATTCACACATCCAACAGTCGGGACAGCCGAAGCCTTGGAAGTTGGGGACCCTTGCCGCAGCGAGGGAGACACGCAGATTTTTAGTCGCCCTCGACTGCCACGTTCCTCATGCCACGCCGCACTAGATGGCGCATCGATACCGGCCGGAACTCGTTCGATTCCCGGGCGCCCATCAAGACGAAAGCATTTATGACCGGCTATCGAAGGTGCTCTCGTCATCGTCGTCGAGTGGGTTGTAGATCAAGCCGAGGTGCAGTCCATACAACCAGTGGAAAAGTAGGACACTCAGCACATACTTCCAGCCGGCATGGAAGGCGACGAGCGGGTCGTGAATTCCTCGCGCAGGCCCAAAGACGAACGGCGCCGTGACGAACAGTGCCAGCAGCGCCAGGACAGTACCGAAGATCAGTGCTTTCGCAAGGTTACCCACAGCAGTCGCTCGCAACGGTAGCCGCGGCGAGATCGCGATCGCGAAGACAACAGCAAAGAACACACCGTCTACATAGTGGCTGAGACCACCGACCAGGAACTGTTGGACGGGTGACGCGTCCGGTAGATAGACCATTCCGTTCGCGGTGTTGTAATCCAATCGAGTAAGGCCGAAGCCGCCGAACCAAAATCCGAGAAGCGTTGTGACATGGACTGCAACCGCCCCACCGAGTATCGCCGCCAGAACACGATGGCGAGTCGCCCATCGCCGCCAGGCGTAGACCGTGCCAACCCGAGCCGCATGCGAGCGCCTCGACCGAGTTACGGTTGCTGCTTCGATGTTGGAGGAAGTCACTGTGCCGGTAATTGTCATTATCGTCCTTGCTCCAAACGAATAGATAGAAAACACCACAGGTCAAGGGCTTTGACTGCCTGCATCGGCCGGAGTACGCCACCGGCGCGCGCTGCCATTACACGGTGCACGGCCCTCAATCAGTCCTTGACCGTTTGAGGGCTGCGCACGATGACCATCCTTCTCTAGGGCCAGGACCTCCGAGATCAATGACCATTGGTTCGATCAGCTACTTCGCCAGCAGCTGTCGGCACTTGCGTCCAGGGTGGCACTGCCCGTCCTAGGCAGAAGGGTGCGTGCTCCAGCGCAATAAGTCACGGCAAGAGCTGCGTTGAACCAGCAGACGCGCCAATCGGAACACTTCGCTCCAGCGTCGTCGTGAGAGAAAGGGCAGCAGTGATGAAGAACAGCGCAAAGTCGGGTTTGTTCGACACGGTAATCGTCGGAGGAGGTTCCGCCGGAGCTGTTTTGGCAAATCGGCTCTCGTTGGATCCGTCCAGGGAGGTGTTGCTGCTGGAGGCGGGAACGGCATATGCGCCCGATGACAACCCCGCGGTGCTCCTTGACCCCGACCTGGTAGGCGGAGACCAGACGAACGATTGGGGCTACACAGCCAAGGGCGGTCCCCTGGCCCCCGAGATCCCCGTGCCGCGCGGAAAGGCCCTTGGCGGAAGTTCGGCAATCAACGCAACCGTTGCCCTTCGCGCCCGCCGCAACGACATCGCGAAATGGGCGGCGGCGGGCATCGAAGGATGGTCCTACCCTGAGGTCCTCGAAACCTTCAAGATGCTGGAGAACACCTCGGACGGGGACGATCGATATCGCGGCCGGACCGGTCTCCTGCCCGTCCGTCAACGTTCCTATGGAGAACTCACACCGGCACTTCGAGCATTCATCGACGCTTCGGTGCACCAGGGATTCGCCAAGATCGGTGACCCCAACGGAGTCGACCAGGATGGAGTATTCCCCTATCCGCTCACCACACTCGACAACGTCCGGCAGAGCACTGCCCTCACCTATCTCAGCGCGGAGGTGCGTCGGCGACCGAATCTGACGATCCGGGGAAACACGGAGATCGACCGGGTGATCTTCAACGGCACGACCGCACGAGGGGTCGTCACGACCGACGGGACGACCTACAACGCCACCGACGAAGTCATCCTCTCCGCAGGAGCCTTCGGAAGTCCGGCGATTCTGCTGCGGTCGGGGATCGGACCAGCTGCGAATCTCACCGCACTGGGCATCGATGTGGTCGCTGACCTGCCCGTCGGCCAGCGTCTGCAAGACCACCCGTTCTACTACAACGCCTATGCACTCAAGGCGGGGGCGCTTGACATGTCCCCCGCAGTGGGCGCTCTCCTGTGGACCGCCTCGCAGGAGGCCGAGGACGACGAACTTGACCTGCACGTCACGGCCACCCACCTCATCGATCCCGCGTACAGCCCGACCGGCGGGGCGATCGTCCTCGCGATCGCTGTGGTTCAGCCCGAATCCCGCGGAACGTTGTCGCTGCGCAGCAAGAATCCCCAGGACCCGCCGGTCATCGATTTCAACTTCCTCGGCACAGCGCGTGACCGGCGGAGAATGCTGGAGGGAGTCAAACTCAGCCGCCGCATTGCCCGCGACAGCATCTTCGCGGAGTTGTCGGCCGCAGAGATGATGCCGGGCGAAGACGTCCAGGACGATGAAGAGTTGCAGACCGTCATCGACCAGCAACTCGCATCGTATGCACACCCCACATCGACTGCCCCGATGGGGAATATCGACGATGAATGGGCCGTCGTCGACGAGTGGGGAGTCGTTCGCGGAGTCACGAATCTTCGGGTGGTCGACGCGTCAATCTTCCCCCAGGTCCCGTCGACCGCCACCAACCTGTCGACAATCATGCTTGCAGAGCACATCTACAAGAAGGCTCTGGCGGACTGAGTGAGCGTGCTCAGGACACCCTGGGCACGCTCACCTATTGGCGGCCCTGCCGGCCACGGTTGTCGTGCGTAGCCGGCAGGTGCATTGCCCCCCACAGTCATTCTCGTGGGTCATGAGGCCGTCCAAGGCCAGCTCGTAGTCTTAGACCATCCGTAGACCACATTGCAAGCATCTTTAACGCTTCCTCCGACGGTGATCCCTCCGCCGCCGAGTATGTGAAGATCCGTTGGTCAGGTGTTCCCGGGAGATCCAGCCCTTCATAGTCGAGATGAAGGGGACCAACGACCGGATGCCGGAACTCCTTTGTCCCATGGGTGCATTCGTAGACGCGGTGTGCGGACCAGATACGCCGGAAGTCGGCGCTTTCCATCATCAACTCTGCCACGAGGGTGCCCAGCGTCTTGTCCGTCGAGTTAGCTCCGCAGTCAGCGCGAAGAACTGCCGCCATCTCGCACGCGGTGGACTCCCAGTCGACATACCGTTCCTTGGCTTCGGGGTTGAGGAATACCCACCGTGCGAGGTTGCGCTCGTCGACAGGCACCGCGTCGATGTCGAACATGAGGGCGCGAGCGAGTTGATTCATCGCGAGTACGCTCGTCCCTTTGCCCAGTACGAAGGCTGGTGTGTCTGAGAACGCCGACAGAACGCGGTGAACACTGGGGCGCAGCCGATGGCAATTTGGGGCGGCCTCATTTTGCTTCCGCCTCGGCGTCACAAGGGCATTGAAGTACTGGCGCTCGGTGTCGTTCATCCGTAGCGCATCGGCGACCGCCGCCAGCACGGGTTCGGAAACGTGCCTCGCGCGCCCCTGCTCGAGGCGCGCGTAGTAGTCGACACTCACCATCGCCAGCTGCGCGACCTCCTCCCGCCTGAGACCGGGTACGCGCCGGATCACGCCTGCAACGCTCGGCCGCTCCGGCAGGCCGACCTCCGAAGGTCGAATCCGTGCCCGGAGGGTCCGGAGGAAGCTGCGCAATTCTGGATTGCTCATCAAAAGCGGGGCTTCTGTTGTATGGATTCGGCAATGTCGAGCACCAAAGGTGTGAAGGATCCGGCGGCCTTTGGTCGTGCCGGGCGCCTCGTCCCCGATTCGGCTCGATCCTCGGAGGTGCGGGCGAGCAGGACTACACCGTGTCCGGCGAGCCCCCCCACTACCGCACGGTCCGATCTGGGCGGGCTGCCTGCGACAAAGACAGGCACTTGGCGGCCCCGTCGCTGAGCGGGGTGTGGTCGCTCGCCCGTCGGGGCCGCAGACACGGGTCGCGTGTCATTCATCGTCACTCCTTACCGGAAGTGACGCTTGTGAGGCCACGACCGACGCGATACGGGAGGCGGGTGCAGACCATCCGTCTGCACCCGCACGCAGCATATCAAACCTTATGTCTATTTTTCGACGGTTACGTCACTTTTGCGATTCGAGGCTGCCCCCCACCGCGCGGCAGAGGTATCCCTCATCGCCTCTTCACGCTCGTCACGTGGTGGTTGGTTCCAGCCCCTGCCGGACATGATTCGCGTAGGGTGGCAATCCAACGATAATGTACCTACGCTGGGGAAACTCACGCAGGCTGTTCAGGGATCGATGAGTGTCGATGGGAGAACCACGCTCGCCCGCAACACCACACGGCGTGCCGCCCACGGTAGCCGCGGAGTTGGCAGCGGCCGGATTCGAAGATGCGTGGGAGATCGGTCGCGGTGGATTTGGGGTCGTGTACCGCTGTCGCCAACAGTCACTGGACCGCTTCGTCGCCGTGAAAGTTCTCACCGCGGTATTCGATCGGGAGAACCTCGAGCGATTCCTTCGCGAACAGCGAGCTATGGGAAGGCTGTCGGGGCATCCGAACATCGTCACGGTACTTCAGGCCGGCACCACCGATGGCGGTGTGCCCTACATCGTGATGCAGTATCACCCGAGGGATTCCTTGGATGCGTTGATCCGCCGAGAAGGACCGCTCGGATGGGAGAACACGCTCCGGCTGGGCATCAAGATGGCCGGCGCCCTGGAAACCGCGCACCGGTTCGACATCCTTCATCGCGACGTCAAACCGGCGAATATTCTGCTGACCGAGTACGGCGACCCGCAGCTGGCTGATTTCGGTATCGCCCATCTGGCCGGCGCCTTGGAAACCACGGCCGGAACAATCACCGGGTCACCAGCCTTTGCCGCGCCCGAGGTTCTCTCCGGCGACAGGCCCAGCCCTGCTTCTGATATCTACAGTTTGGGCGCTACCCTGTTCTGTGCTCTCACAGGGCACGCCCCGTTCGAACGCCGGGAAGGCGAGCATGTAGTCGCGCAGTTCCTGCGGATCACCAACGAAACGATCCCTGACCTGCTAGATCGGTCGGACATCCCTGGCGACGTCAGTACCGTCATCGCGACCGCGATGTCACGCGATGCGAAAGCCCGCCCGGCCACCGCATCCGAATTCGGCCAACACCTGCTCGACGCTGCGCGTCGACACGCTCTCCCGGTCGACGAACTGCCGACACCCCCCACCATCAGCTCTGCATCGCTCGATATAGAGCTCACTACCGCGGGGATTCCGACAGAGACATCGCAGCAAGCGCCCATACCTGAACCGACTCTGCCTCGAACAATGTCACATCCTTCACCATCGCCTGGGCCAATCGCGCGCGGAATAGCAGGCAAAGCCGGCAACCTTCCTCTCGAACTTACAAGTTTCATCGGGCGCAGGCGAGAACTGACTACAGCTAAGAAGCTGTTGTCATCGTCTCGTTTGGTCACCTTCACCGGTATCGGCGGAGTGGGCAAAACTCGTCTCGCTCTTCGTCTCGCCGACAGCTCACGACGGACGTTCAGCAACGGCGTATGGCTGATCGAGTTGGGCGAGGTTCGCGACCCCATGCTGGTGGTTGGCACCGTGTCCACCACTCTCGGCCTCCGTAAACAAACCGCGGATCCCCCTCTCGAAGTGCTCACTAACTACCTCGCCACCAAACAACTCCTCCTGGTGCTCGACAATTGTGAACACTTGGTGGAATCTGTTGCTAACCTTGCGGAAACACTCCTTCAGTGGTGCCCCGACCTGAAAATCCTTGCCACTAGCCGTGAACCACTGGGTACCCACGGTGAAGTAATAATGCGGGTGCCGCCACTGACGATGCCGAGTGAAGAACGCCCATCGTCGATTCACGGTCTTCCCACCTACGAGTCAGTCAGTCTGTTCGTCGAGCGGGCCACCTCCGCCGTGCCCGATTTCCAGCTGACCGAACAGAACGAAGCCGCGGTGGCGGAGATATGTCGGCACCTCGATGGCCTGCCGCTGGCAATCGAGCTCGCGGCAGTCCGGCTACGAGCAATGTCCGTCCAACAGATCCTCGACCGCCTCGCCGACCGTTACCAACTCCTCACTGCCGGCAGCCGTGTAACTCCGACGCGACAGCAGACCTTGAGGTGGTGCATCGACTGGAGCTACGAGTTGTGCACCCGAGACGAAAAGAACTTATGGGCCCTGCTCTCGGTGTTCTCGGGAGGCTTCGAGCTCGATGCAGTCGAAGGTATCTGCGGAGACGACATCGAAGCGGCCGAATTGTTCAACCTGGTGGCCTCGCTCGTCGACAAGTCCATCCTCATCCGGGAAGAACCGGGCCCGATTGTTCGATATCGACTCCTCGAGACCATCCGCGACTACGGCCAGGAGAAAGCGCGCGAAACTGGAGAATTCGCCGAACACCGACTACGCCACCGAGACTGGTACCAGCAGTTGGTCACACGCGCCGAAATCGACTGGGTCGGGCCCCGCCAACTGGAATGGATAACCCGCCTGGAGCGCGAACACGCCAACCTACGCGAAGCGCTCACCTTCAGCCTTGACGAGCAACACGAAAAGGACTCCGGGGTAAGGATGGCTGCAGCTCTATTTCCATACTGGCTCTCGCGGGGCCACCTGAGTGAAGGCAGGCTGTGGCTCGATCGGGCACTAGCTCGTCATAGCAAGAACCTCGCTACCGTGAAAGCGCTGTATTCCGACAGCGTGCTCGCCGGGACACAAGGGGATACTCACCACGCAGCCGCCCTCTTGGCCGCGGGCGACGAGATCGTCGCCGAACAGGGACGGCCCCCCTGGGCGACCGTGTTCTCCGGCTACGCCGCTGGATGTCTGCTACTCGCGGAAGGTGATCCACGACATGCGGTCGGTCATTACGAGAACGCACTCCTGCTAGCCGAAGGAAACGGCTTCCTCTCGCGCCAAATTGGCTGCCTCTTCGGCCTCGGGCTCTCGTACGTGATGATGGATGACTCAGCACGAGCACTGATTCACTTCGAGAAGATTCTCGCCGTCACCGAACGACATCACGAGGTCGTATACCGCGGGAGGTCGTCAATGACCGGAGGCTGGGCGTTGTGGAGACAAGGCCACACTGACCGAGCTATTGCAGTGCTCACCGAGGGATTGCGGCTCACCCGCACCGCGGACGACCCTGCCGGCACCGCCCGATGCCTCCAAACTCTGGCATGGATCGAAGCAGACCAAGGTCGCAGCGAACGTGCGACAGTACTGATGGGTGCCGCCGAAGGCATATTTCAGGACATGGGTGGGCCGATGTTCAGGTTCCTCGACCAGCTCGAGTATCAAGGACGGTGCGAACGCCGAGCTCGAGGCTCCCTCAATGCCCGCGAATACGACAAGCACTACCAACGCGGGCTGCAGCTAGGAATACCAGCTGCTGTCGCGTACGCCGTCCAACAAACCCTTGAGCAACCTGCTCGCGCCACCGACACGCGGACGAACCTCACCCGCCGGGAACAACAGGTCGCGGACCTAGTTGCCGAGGGGCTCACCAATCGGGCGATCGCCACCAAGCTCGTCATTTCGCCGCGCACCGCACAAGGCCACGTGGAGCACATTCTCACCAAATTGGGTTTTACCTCGCGGGCTCAAATATCCGCGTGGGTCGTCGAACAACGGACAACCTGACCCGATCGGGATCTATCGCGAGCCACCCACATGCTTCGGTCACGCCGACTTCGGGTGCGACTCGGCCGCCTCGAGTGCGGCCACGCCGATGGCGGCGATCCGCGCGAGCCGCTGCTGCTGTTCGCCGATCCCGCGGCTGCCCGCGAGCGGGGTCCGGGCGTGCGGGAAGACGGTGGTGATGATGCGGCTGTAGTCGTCACGGAACCAGCCCCACGTGATCAACGGATACTCGCCCGTGCGCAGGTCGGTGTTGTATCCAGCATCTTTCTCCGCCCGGCGGCGTTCACCTGCCTCGAAACCCATCACGTGCCGATACGGCTGACCGCGGGTGACCTTGGCGATCACCGGATCGAGGGCGTCGCCCTTCCAGGGGACCGAACTTCTATGCACCAAGCAAGGAGACACGTCGCGGATTGCGGTCCATCCGAGCACATCGAGCGTGCAATGCGCCCTTTCCCAGAGTTGTGCTGGGAACGCCGCCGCGGCCAGCGCAGCACGACGCTCCGAGGTCGGTCACGCCCGCCTAAAGATCGCCGTATCCGCTCCACACAAGGATCACCCGGCCACCGAGGCTTGTGATGCACTCTCGGGCTCTTGCGCCGGATCATGTTTCGGCCTTTGCGTGAAGAGCTGGAGCAGCTCCCCTAACAGGGCGCAGGCAGACATGACCAAGAAGCAGACGATGGATGCAACCCCCGCGTTCGCTCCATCCACCGCTGAGAGATCAATTTGCCCATCAGCAGCGGCGCGATACCTCCGCCGATGAACATTGCCGTGGCGATGATGCCGTTTGCGGTGGACACGGCGCCTTCTGTTGCGGCGAGCGTGAACCCACAGTCCGCGAAGCGCCCGGTAACAAATTCGTCGAGGGGCTTATTGACTGGGTTGGGAAGCGCTTCTTTGCCGGTGGCGCGGGTATACGCTCGCCAAACTGCGTATCTCGTCGTGCGTACAGTTCGATTCACGGACAACGTGCCACAACCGCTCAATGAACCGGCACGTTGTCATGCCGAAGTGCACAAGGATGTCCTCCTCGTTCGCGCCCCCATATGGGGCCCACCTGTGTGCGAACTCGATGAGGCGTTCTGCCTCGGCGTCAGGTTGTTTACGTGCGCTGTTGGCTGAGGTCCACAGGGCATGGCGCCTCTGGCGCCATCGGCGATACTCGCGAGAGTTCATGAGATTTCACACATCTGATCGGGAGGGAGGGAGCGAGCGGTGGGTTGCGGCGTGGGCTGAAGCGCAGGTGCACATCCTTCTTGGGTTGGAAATTCGGTACCTCCTTGGCTGTGTGGCCGAGGAGGTACCGAAGTTCGGGATCGCTTTACTGTTTAGGCTGTCAGCCAACAGAGTGCAGCCACGACCAATGCCTCGACGCCCGTTCGGCGTCGTTTACGGTGAGCGGGAAGTTGCCGGTGTTGGCGATTGTGGGCGGCGCAGGCGCTCCGGAGGCCGTTGCTTCTGCGCGGGCGATCCGGGTGATCGATGACAGGACGTGTTCGCGGACACCGTCGTCGAAGGTTCTGACGTTGATGGAGAGGGTCGCATCCCCGGGGATGACGTTCTCTTTCGTTCCTCCGTGCACCGCTCCGACCGTCACCACTGCTGACTCTGCTGGTGCGATCTCACGTGCAACGATGCCTTGAAGCCGCACAATTGTCGTTGCAGCCATCAGTATCGGATCCACGGTCGATTCCGGTTGCGATCCGTGCCCGCCACGGCCGTGCATCGTGATGCGCAAGCTGTCCGCTGCTGCCATCAGGACCCCGGGCTTGACGGCGATCGTCCCTGCGGGGCGTGGTACTACGTGTTGGCCTAGAACGACGGTTGGGCGAGGGAACCGTTCGAACAGACCGTCATCGAGCATGCTTTGCGCGCCGGTTCCAGTTTCTTCGGACGGCTGAAAGACCACGAGCAGGGTTCCAGACCACTCGACTCTTTGCTCTGTGAGTACTTGTGCAGCTCCGACGAGGCAGGTGACGTGGACATCGTGTCCGCACGCATGCATGACGGGGACCTCGTGGCCGGATTCGTCGATTCCAACCGCATCGCTTGCATAGGGCAGCCCGGTCTCCTCCAGCACCGGCAGTGCGTCAGTATCGGCACGGAGCAGGACGGTGGGACCTGCTCCGTTGCGGAGAATTCCGACCACACCGTGTCCACCGATGCCTGTGGTGACATCAAATCCGTACCGGCGCAGTTGTTCTGCTGCCTTCTCCGAGGTGCGCAACTCCTGGCCGGACAGTTCGGGGTGGCGATGCAAGTCGACATAGAACTGTGCGAGTTCGTCGCGCATATCATCGATGCGACTGCGCAGATCGCTTCTGACCAGCGGCTCGGCGCTCACAGTGAAGCCTCGGCGATCTGGACGCGAGCTCGTGCCAGGACACGACTCGACCAACCCGAGATGAAACCGAGTTGTCCAGCTGCAGTGTGGAGATTTCTGGCGAGGTCGGTGGAGTCTTCGCTGCGGGGGCATTCGCTCCACTCGAGCGTGATCAACCAATTCGGCTGGTCGGATGGGTAGTCGGGATGGTTTCCGCTCCGTTCGCAGACGCGTACTCGTTCCAGCACGCCGGGGAATGAATCCATGACGCTGATGCATGCCTGCTGAAGATTCGTGACGAATTCCGTGTCCTGGCCACCGGGTGATGTGGCTGAAGTGTCGAACTGGATGAGGGTTACTACTTCGGAATTGTCGCCTAATTCCATGTCTCCGTGCTCGGCATGGACACGGTAGGTGGTGTTTGAGCGGTTCGTCATGGCGGCGAGCGCACGAGGGCGTTCTGGGTCGTCCTCATCGCTACCTGTTGCTCGATAGGCTGGGGTCTTGAAGATGTCGATTTGCGGGATTTCGTAGATGTCTGCTGTGTGTCCCGACCCGTTGATCTCCTCGTAGGAGGCCGCGGTGAGGAACCCCGCGGCGAGTAGGTCGGGTAGATGCTTTTCAGCTATCCAGCGCCGGACGTACAACGATTCCTCGGG
>SEEV01000780.1 GCA_004211695.1 Rhodococcus sp. (in: high G+C Gram-positive bacteria) | reverse complement strand
GTTCACCAGGTGACTGACCATCGCGGCCACGGCCCAGACATTCTCCAAGCAGGAGTCCACGCCCACCGGCCGGCTCCAAGTTCCCGAACAAGGACACCGCTCGACCAGACACCGAGCCCGCAGACGACCACTCAAAAAGCCAGGGATCACCAGGTGTCCCGGTCGGACGTTCGGCCCGCCTGCGGACTCCCTCCGAGACAAAATGTCGGAGGTCGGCGTTACAGTCGAGGTGCTTAGAGACCGAGGCACTGTGCTTGGAGGAGTTGATATGACTTCACGGCACTGCAGGCATCGTTCTCCGTCCGGTTGTAACAGCCGCGGTCGAAACAGAATCAACACTGGATTCGGGGCGATGCCGCGGCACGATTAGGGAAGGGGTAACGATGAGCTTTTCCGGCGATGACGGCTCTTCTCGGAAAACGATTGAGCCCCTGTTCCTTTGGCTGCGCCTGGTGCCTGGTCGGCCCGCATGACCGGGCCTGGATCGACTGCGCCCCGCCAGTTCGCGTTCACCACCCGCGCATATAGGGCTGTCGACGATGCGACCGGCGAGCCGATCGGGCTCGACGACGTCGACACCCGAGTGGGGTGGCTGCTCGACCTGATCACTGCTGCCGGTGCCGAGTTGGTGTCGCGGCTGTGGCGTCCGGCGACGTTCGATGTGCTTGCCGTCGGCCTGGACCGCCGCGACCGCAGGCTGCCCGCACAAGGCCATGTCGCCGCGGCGCGTCTCGGCTGGAACCCGCACTATCCGGATGGCGTCTATGTTCCGTCGAGGGTGACCCGGGTGGTGACCGCTCAGGTCATGGCGACCCTGAGGACACTCGCCTACCGACACCGCGATCGTGGCACTGTCTGAGCGCTTCGACCCGGCCACAGGATCTTTCGCGCCACCGACCGAGCCGGGCGACTTTGTGTCGGCGGGCTTCGCTCACGGCGTGCAACGTCAGCTCGCCGTGCGCCCTCGCTGCACCGAGGGGGTGCAGTCGACCCGATTGCGGATCACCGACGTCCAAGGTCCGCCGCACACGAGCGCGATCGCCCAACTGTCCGCCGCCGATCGACAGCTCGCACAGATCACCGTGACAGAGAGTGAGCTGGTGTTGACGGTCAAGCTGCCCACCAGCCCAACACCAGAAGGGCAGGCACAGTGGCGGCGGGTGCGGTTGACCGGGGCCATCCCCGAGCATCTGCACGGCCGGGCGATCACCGCCTGGCATCTGCCGACCCTGGTCCTCGACTGCCGGGGCCTGCTCTGGCAGTGCGCCGCGACCGAGCTCGTTCCGGCAGACGACCTGGAATCGGCCGCGGTCGCGGTGGGCGTCGACTGGTCCCCGTCCACTATGGGTGCCGCCGCCATCACCGCCGAAAACCCCGACGGGCTGGTGTCGGATTATCGGGGTTGGACCTACGACGACCGCGGGCTCGGGATCAAACTGACACGCCTACAGGCCGAAGGGCAGATGCTGCACCGCAAGGCGGCCCGACTAACGCAACTCGCCGCCACCGCCCCACCCGAGGTACGCGCGGGGGTGGAGGCGAAGATCGCCGTCCTGAACGCCCACCGCGAGGCGGTGGGTGTCAAGAGGGGCAAGATCAATCGGGAACTGGCCTTCGACTTCGCCCGGCAGGCCACCGACTACGCCGCCGCGGCGGGCGCGCAGGTGATCGCGGTGGAAGATCTCACTACCCTCGAGACCCGCGGACACGGACGGGTCAACAACAACCGGGCCGCGCAGTCCCCCCGCCGCCAAGCCGTCGCCGCCCTCGCCCACACCGCCGCCGCATCCGGCATCGCAGTGGTCTC
>SEEV01000779.1 GCA_004211695.1 Rhodococcus sp. (in: high G+C Gram-positive bacteria) | reverse complement strand
AGCTCATCGGTGGCACCGCAGCCAGCCACCATATCGAATCCGGGGACGCTGATTCACTGTCCAGCAACACTTTCGGTGAATTCTAATCAATCAGTCCACTTAAGCAGATAAGCAGTACACAAGTTCGATACAGGCGGGTGGGGCGGGGGTGATGGGTGTGGTGATCCGGGCGTACCTGTTCGCGCTGGACCCCACTGACGGGCAGGAGCAGCAGTTCCGGTCACATTGCGGGGCGGGGCCGTTCGCCTACAACTGGGCGCTCGCGCAGGTGAAGGCGAACTGGAACCAACGCCGCGCCGAGGAGTCCTACGGGATCCCCGAGCCGGACCGGACCCCGTGGATCACCACCTCCGCCTATTGCCTGCGGAAAGCGTGGAACCGGGCCAAAGACGACGTGGCACCGTGGTGGGCGGAGAACAGCAAGGAAGCGTACGCCTCCGGGTGCGCGAACCTGGCTGCGGCGTTGAAGAACCGTCGGGACGGCCGGGCACGGATGCCGCGGTTCAAGTCGAAACGGGCACGGCCCTCGTGTCGGTTCACCACCGGCGCGTTCGGACTCGGCCGCGACCGGCGGCACGTCCGACTGCCCCGGAGCGGGGAGATCCGCACGCACGAGTCGACCCGCAAGCTCGCACGCAGGGTCGAGGCCGAGACCGCTCGGATCATCTCGGCGACGCTGTCGTTTCAGCGGGGCCGCTGGCATGTGTCGTTCACGGTCGAGCTGGCAGACGTGGTGTCGCCAGACGTGACGCCTGCCGTGCGGGGTCGGGAGCGGGTGGTCGGCGTCGATCTCGGCATCACGGCTCTGGCGACCCTGTCGACCGGGGAGACGATCACCAACCCTCGCCACCTCGACAAGGCGCAACGCGAGCTTCGCCGTGCTCAGCGGCGCGCCTCCCGCCGACGCGGCCCGGACCGCAGGACCGGACAGGAGCCGTCGAACCGGTGGCGCAAGGCAAACGACCGTGTCTCGCGGTTGCACGCCCGTGTCGGCAACCAGCGCCGCGACGCCCTGCACAAGCTCACCACCCGACTGGTCGGCGAGTTCGACACCATCGTGATCGAGGACCTGCACGTCGCCGGGATGGTGCGTAACCGTCGTTTGGCCCGGCGCATCGCGGACGCTGGGTGGGGTGAGTTCCGGCGGCAGTTGACCTACAAGGCGGACGCTGCGGGTGTTCGTCTTGTCGTCGCGGACCGCTGGTTCGCGTCCAGTAAGACCTGTTCCGGGTGTGGCGCGGCGAAAGCCAAGCTGGCCCTCTCGGAGCGGAGGTACGTGTGCACGGCGTGTGGCCTGATCCTGGATCGGGACCACAACGCCGCGCTCAACCTCGCCGCCCTCACGGGAGGCGGCACCGGGGAGTTGCCTCGGGAGCAGCCCGCTGGAACTCATGTCAGACCCGACTTTGCGTCGGGCAGTGAGACTGCCACGGGAAGACCGCACAGCGGTCAACGCCACAGCCGTAAGGACGTGGCTCACGGAACAGAGCTACACGTTTCGTGAACGGAGATACTCGTTCGCATGTCCATGATGGCGAAGCGGAAGGACACTCCGATGACCGAGGGGTCGGCAGGTACGGGCGGTGCGCCCGTACCCGCTGCTGTCATGGCGGTGTCCGCGTGGATTCTGGTCGTCCTGTCGGTGGTGGCGTTCGTCCGGGCCGATCCGGGCATCGATTCGAACCAACTGTTCTTCCTGGTGGACGTCGTCGGGGCGGCGGTCTACGGGACCGTGGCGGGCGTCGTCCTCGCGCGGCGGGTGCACCCCGTGCCGATCATCATGGGGCTCACCGCGATCGGCGTGGGT
>SEEV01000778.1 GCA_004211695.1 Rhodococcus sp. (in: high G+C Gram-positive bacteria) | reverse complement strand
AGTACAACGCTTCCGCCCTGTCGGCCCGAACACTCTCCGGTGTAGGTCGACCCAGGTAGACGTCGCGATCCTCCCGATCGAAGACTCGCTGACCGGAACGTGTACGCCGAGACGGTAACGGCCCTGCCGACGAGGCCTTCCGGACCCCCACCACCGACATGCTCGGGTATGCCGCCGCCTCGCCGATGCGCATGATCCGATAGCAACAGGAAGGACTAGGAAGTATTAGGGATTACGGTAACAGCTGAGAGCCTGCTGTGCCGCGGTGAACTCGGCGTCGTCTAGCGGTCCCTGCGCACGCAGCGCAGCGAGACGCTCGATCTCATCTGTCAGACCGCCGGTCGGCACGCCGCAGCCCCAGGGCCCACGACTACCGTTGTCGCGATCGGGCAGTGCCCCTTCTCAGCGGAAGCCGGATAGGCGCGGTACCGGACCTGACGGAGGAGGCGGCCACTCGGATTGCCGGGGCGGTGTCCTCGTCGCGGGCGCCGGGCACTCACCGGGTTTATGCCTCGGACTGGCGGCGCCGAGACCCGCGGGCACACGGCGTTGCCGGCGCAACCGGTCACCGTCGCCGCGTATCTGGTCCAGGCTGCCGACACGTGACCGGCGCGGGGGAGCGGGCGTATTCGCCGTCCACGTCACATGCGGTGAAAACGGGGAGCCTTCCGGCATTGGGAACGCCTACCGCCGATGGGCGGTGTGTGCTGATGATTAAGCGCCCCTGCCTGGGGTACGGCTTAAACACCCCCGCCGGGAACGGTCCCAAGACGTATCTCGCCGCCCGCCGACGCCGAGGTGCGCGGGGGACAACTCGGGAACTGTGGGTGAGGGCGATGAAAACCAGACGTCAATTGGTGGTGGCCGTCGGGGCGGGTTATCTGCTGAGGGGCTGGACTGCGAAGCTCGCCCGTTCCCCGGAGATCGCCAAGCTCGGTGAGACCATCCGGGGAGAACTGATGAACGCCGCGAAAGCCGCGACGGTCACCGCGGTCAACTCGCGTATCGATTCGCTGAACAGCCGACTCCAGTCGTGCGGTGAGAACCAGGTCGGGGACATGGGCGAGGCGACCGGCACCAAGCGAAGGTCGGGCGAGATCCGCGACAGCGACGTCGCCGAGACGGAAGAGAGCGAGAACGAGACCCCTGAGGGTGACGAGTCCGCGGAGGGCGATCAGGTGTGGGAAGACGGCGAGCTATCGGAGGACGAAGGAGAGGAGCAAGCCGAGGAGACGGACGAGACCGACGAGAGCGAAGAGGCCGAGCGGCCCGCACAGGAAGGACGGCCAAGGCGCCGCCCCCGCACCCGACGGACCCGGGGCGCAAGCACGGCCAAGGAAATCCGCGAGTGGGCCGTCCAGCAAGGTTACGAGATCTCCACGCGCGGCCGCATACCCGCGGACATCGAGCAAGCTTTCCGCGACGCCCACTGAGCCGGTGATCGGCTTGCGGGCGCGGCGACGTCCGCTGAGAGAAGAATGCGCACCACCAAAGGACCTCGGGCTGACGTATTGGTGGCTGCCTACCCGCTGGCATGGAAGCTGGACTTGCCAGCACACGTCGAGGTCGTCGAGATCGGCGATCGGGAAGCCTTTGGCTGTGGACTGGCAGACGAGCCGCGTGAGTTCGGAAGAGCCGGGGTGCTGTCTGATTCTCGTCGCACCGGTACGAGTTTCCCGTATGCCATCGGGCCTTACCCCCGGCTTGTGGACACGGGTGGTGGATTACGCGGCGGATGCCAGCGTAGCGGTGTAGAGGGTCTCGTAGGTGTTCGGGGACCGGTGTCCGCACCAGGAGTGCCTCCTTC
>SEEV01000777.1 GCA_004211695.1 Rhodococcus sp. (in: high G+C Gram-positive bacteria) | reverse complement strand
GTCCGGACGCTCTGCCCCGCCGCCGATCGGCCATCGCGCGCGATCGTCCGGCCAATCTTCGCGCCTCGGCCCGTACAACGACCGGCCCCAGAACCAGCCTTGTTCAGCGCCCTCCTAGCGCGGATCTCAGCTCGGTGTGCCCGGGGGTAAATGAGTAGGTCGCCGGCGGAAAGCTCAGTTCGTTCTTGGCCTATTTGGAGTGCGGCAGTTCCTGCAGAAATGTAGGAGAACCCGGCAGAGTCATGTACCCGCGCAACTCGCTCACCCGGCGCCAGTAACTCACGCTGTGCAGCCTGAACGGGCCAGTCCAGCGAGGCCAACGCACGATCTAAGGCCCCCATCTGCCGAGGCGCATTCTCTGGTAATTTGAACACCCTTGTGCAACTCCGTAACCGTCTGAGAAAATTCCTCGACCGCCCACAGCGGCGACCTCGGCCGTCCGTTGGCAACCACGCCACCGAGTCCAGCTCCACGAGTGATCGCAATCTGGAATCCGGCCACGATCAGCCCGCCTACGGAAACCGACAGCGCGGAGTGAAGAGAGGACGAACCTGTCATCAACTGTATCTGTTGAACGATGATGTTGTGGATTGGGCCACCAGGATGGAAATGCAACCTGTTGCCCTGCAACCTGTTCAAGGTTGGGGATGTGGGCACGACAGTGAGCTCGGAGCCATTCGTGTGATTCCAGCCGAGCACGCGAAAAGGCACTTCGCGCGTGGTAGCGCAGTCGAATGGCCATGGGCATCAACAATTGCACAACGTCGGCTCAGCGACCGACGGATGCCTCCGCAAGCGCTGACCAACTCCGAAACAGTGGTTCCCGGGTCGTGGTCCGTGGCTTCTACAGGCCAGCGGATCGCTACTACTTTTGGACTGCATTCCACAATGCTATAGCGATGGAGAACGCCCCCGTGCTGAGCTGTGCTCTGCACGGGGGCGTTGTCTGCGGTGCCTGGACGCGCACGCCTACGCGTCCAGGCGAACAATGAGATCGCGGTATTCCGGGCGATCGTCAAGGAACCTCCGAACATACGTGCAGACCGGTCGCACCTTCCATCGGTAGTCGCAGGCGAGGTCGAGCGCCTGTCGCACGAATAGGGCAGCAAATGAGCGGTTTTCGAACTCCTCCACGATAATCGTGTGCAAGAAGGACATCACGACGTCCTCGGATTTGGGCCCGGTATTGCCGTGGATCCTGAGCGATTCAGTGAGGTGTCGCAGATCGAAGTACCCCAGAATGCCGACCAGCTCTCCTCGAAACCAGAGTTCGAATCGATACCGATCGGCATTATGGACGACTCGGGCATCCTCGGGTTTGGTCATTGCACACTCCTGTCGACGGCCCCAGCTACTGCACCGCTTCCATGGGTGCCGCGATCTCTCACGTTGATTGTGTCGTCGGCGTCCGTAGTCGTGGAGAGACGTGATCTGCGGGCATCATAACCGTGCGGTAACTGTCTTGAGCTGGCAGTAGTGCTTGAGCGCCTCGAAGCCCTTCTCCCTGCCGAATCCGCTCAACTTGTAGCCACCGAACGGGGTTTCGACACCACCGGCGAAGTACTGGTTGATGAAGACCTGCCCCGCCTCGATGGCGGCGGCGACGCGATGGGCCCGGCCGTGGTCTCGGGTCCAGACCCCCGCGACGAGTCCGTAGTCGCTGTCGTTGGCGATCTCGATTGCCTCCTCATCGGAATCGAATCGGAGCACCGTCAGCACCGGGCCGAAGATCTCCTCGCGAGCCACGCGCATCGTGTTGTCGACGTCGACGAAGATGGTCGGCTCGATGAACAGCCCGCGTCCCAACCG
>SEEV01000776.1 GCA_004211695.1 Rhodococcus sp. (in: high G+C Gram-positive bacteria) | reverse complement strand
ACCGGCGGCAAGACCGTCCTTCCCCGCACCTCCGAACAGCAGTGGACGGTCGGCACCGAAATCCCCCTGTCCGAGGCCAAGCCCGGCGACCTCGTTTTCGGATCCTGGGAGGCCGGCGGCCCCGGCCACGTTGGCATTTACGCCGGGAACGGTCAGATGGTCCACGCACCCACCGCCGGTGACGTCGTCAAACAGGCACCGGTAATGGCAGGCATGCGCGCCCGCCGTATGTGACCCCAGAAGGAGAGGAACGATGCGAAAATCCCTGATCCTGCTCGCAGTGATCATCGCCGCGACCGCGGCACTGCTCTACTCGTGCCAGGACAACGCCAACCCCTCAGGAACCGCGACACCGCAGAGCACCACAACCGCACCGACACCCGCACCGACACCCGCACCGGAAGCGGGCACCAGCGCACCTCAGCGACCGAAACCGACATCGCCGGAAGAAGTGGCCCGCCAAGCCGTGACCGTCGCATTCGCCTGGGCCCCCGCCACCGACGAAAGCCCTACCAGCGGATTCCGTCGCGCGACACAATGGTTCACACCGGACCTGGCTGCACGCCTGACCTCCGATGTGCGAAACGAGCGCGGACCCAGCCTGCAATGGCAGCAATGGGTCAACGACAACGCCCGAGTCATTGCCGACGTTGCCATCGGTTGCTCCGGCTGCCCACCCGACACCGACACCACCGCACACCGGGTCGCCACGATCACCCAAACCGCGCTCACCGGCGACACCATCCGCCCCGTCGAACCCGACACCACCGTCTGGCTCACCCTCACCGAAGCGGACGGCCGATGGTTGATCGATAGCCTCACCTACTGAACACAACCGAACGAACGAGGGGGAACCTTGAACTACCGCATCACCACAGCTCTGACGGTCATGGTGCTCGCCACCGTGGTGATCGCGGGGTGCGGCAACAACTCCGACGACGACACCGCATCACAACCAGCACCCACGAGCGACGCCACTACCCAGGTTCTCGATCCCTTCGTCGACGACACCGCCGACGGAGCGCAGAAGGAAACCGTCACCCGCATCATCGATCTCGGCAACCAGCGGAAGGCGTCTGATAACGCCATCATTGCGGCGCTCGTCGCCTCGCGGGCTGAAGGATTCTGGCGAGTTCACCATTCCGGATCGGGAGGGCGGAACCTCTTCGGTTGGAGCCAGATGTGGGACAACCGACCTGCCCTCGACGACGGAGCCGTCACTGACGCAATCGAGAACTTCTATGCCGGTGCGGAAAGCCCGGAGAATGCCGCAAAGAACGACGATCCGGTCGACTACGCCGTGGCGATTCAACTGTCCGACCACTTGGGTGGCCGTGTGTACTTCGAAGACCGCGAAGCCTACGACGCTAACCTGCCTGATTTCCGTACCGAGGACACTGTTCGCAACACGTACACCGAGGCACTCCCCTACGCACGTGCAGCCTACGAACAACTCGGTTAGAAGCGCGCCAAGGAGGATTCTGTTGGGAGGCCGTACACGCGGGACAGCAACGAGATGTGTCCATCTGGGCAGCTGGCTCGATTTGCCCGGCCTGGTCCCGCTCACACTGTCAGGAGGGCGTTGCCGGATCCCGCCACATCGACCACATCGTGGGGCCGGACGCGGGCAGAGTGAACACCTCTGTCACTCGAAATCCGTACTTCTCATATAGCGAGAGGTTTTCTTCCCGGGTGCAGACCAGGTAGGCAGGCATTTGCGTCTCGTCACACACCGCGAGGCGGTTGTCCAGCAAAGCGCCTGCGAATCCTTGTCCGCTGAGCGCTGGTCGTGTCCCGATGTTCACGAGAT
>SEEV01000027.1 GCA_004211695.1 Rhodococcus sp. (in: high G+C Gram-positive bacteria) | reverse complement strand
GCCATGACGGTGTACCAGCTGGACTTGCCACCGTTGGTGATCCAGCACTTGGAGCCGTTGAGGATCCAGTCGTCGCCGTCGGCCTTGGCGCGGGTGCGCATGCTGGCGGCGTCCGAACCGGCCTCGCGCTCGGACAGTGCGTACGACGCCATGGCCTCACCGGAGGCGAGCTGCGGCAGGACCTGCTGCTTGAGTTCCTCGGAGCCGTTGAGGATGAGGCCCATGGTGCCGAGCTTGTTGACGGCGGGGATCAGGGACGAGGAGCCGCAGACGCGGGCCACCTCTTCGATCACGATGCAGGTGGCGACGGAGTCTGCTCCCTGGCCGTCGTACTTCTCGGGGACGTGGATGGCGTTGAACCCGGAGTTCACCAGGGCTACGCGAGCCTCCTCGGGGAAGCGTGCATCCTCGTCGACTTCCTTCGCGTAGGGTGCGATCTCCTTTTCGGAGAGCGCGCGGATCGCGGACCGCAGTTCGTCGTGCTCTTCACCGAGCTTGAACAGATCGAAGTCCGGATTTCCGGCCATGGGGCGCTCCTTGCTGAGTCTCGACGGCACCGAGTCCGAGGCACTCCGTGCCAGGGCCAAATTCGTTCAGGTGTGCCGCAACGTTCGTGGTCGGCATACTACTGCCACTACACTGCAGTCAACCACGGCACTGAGTGCCAGTCAAGGGTGGGAGTCGTCACCCCGCCGATCACTGCCCGCGCCGGGACAGCTGGGTCCGGATGCGACCGGTGATCTCCTCCACGGGGGTTCCCGGCGGATACGAGACCACCAGCACCGCGTCCCTGTCCTGCGTCGATGCCCCCGGAGCCACTCCGAACGTCCGGCGCACGTCGAGCAGGGCCCGCTCGAGTTCGTCGGCGGTGGCGTCGGGGTCGCCCTTGATCATGTTCCTGAGCAGGAAGTTGTGGCACGCAGTGACGGCAGCCGCGAACCCGATGACCTTCAGGACGGGTTCGGTGGGTGCGACGCCGCGCAGATAGTCGACGAACAGCCGCTCGTAGCGGAACCCGGTCACGATCTCCCGGTCTCGCAGTGCGGGGACCCGCTGGACCACCTGGTAACGGCGTTCCGACAGCTCACGGTTCTCCCGAAACCGGTCGAAGACCAGGCCCGCCGTCTGGCACACCGACGCCCAGGGGTCGTCGGATTCGGCGGACAGGTAGTCGCCGGCCTGCTGCAGGAGCGATTCGTGGTCGGCGAAGATCACGTCCTCCTTGGAGCGGAACTGGCGGAAGAACGTCCGCCGGGACACTCCCGCGGCCGACGCGATCTGTTCGACGGTCGTCGCCTCGTACCCGTGCTCGGAGAACAGCCGGATGGCCTGCGCCACGACGTGCACGCGGAAGTCCGCGGGTTCGATTCCAGGGGTGTCGACGCGCTCGGTCATGAGGCCCAGTATCCATCGGCGCCCTTGGCCCCGCAGTGCCCTGGACCCGGCGCATCGCTGGGGCGGATACTCGAGAGAGTGCGTCCGCCCTGGTTGGGCGGGGCGAGGTCGAGTTCGAGTGTGCCCTGGACAAGGTGAAGGACCCGTTCCGGGGGCGGGAGAAACGCGCCGCCCCGCGGACGTCCGTGGGCCGGGGGAGCGAACGGTCGAAGCGCCTATGGGGGCCGGCGAAACGATTCCGCTTTCGGCGGCGCAGCGGGCCACGTGGTTCGCGCAGCAACTCGAACCCGAGGTTCCCATCTCGATCGCCCAGTACGTCGAGTTCTCCGGCGCCCTGGACATCGACCTGCTCTTGCAGGAGACGGTGGAGGCTGGCCGCGAATTCGAGTCGCCCTTCCTCAAGGTGTTCGACGTCGACGGACGGCCGCTGCAGTACGTGGACCACCAGACCGACACCTCGATCGCGTACGTCGACTTCCGCGCCGAGGACGACCCGGTGGCGGCGGCTCACGAGTGGATGGAGCGTGACTACGTCACACCGCTCGATCTGAGCGCCGACCGCCTGGTGGAGACGTCGATCCTGCAGACCGGTGACGCGCACTTCCTGTGGTACAGCAGGATTCACCACGTCGCCCTCGACGGCTACGGCGCCATGACGATGCTGCGCCGTATCGCGCACCGCTACTCCGCGAAAGTCGCAGGCCGCGAACCGGATCCGAATCGGGCGGTGAGCCTGCGGCAGTTGTACGACATCGACAGCCGGTACCGGACCTCCGACCGTTTCGTGACCGACCGGGAGTACTGGGCGCAGCGGGTGGCCCGGCTCGAGGGAACGACGCTGGCGCGGACGGCGGGGCAGGTGTCGGCGACCAGCACGGTGGAGAGCGCAACCCTCTCGGACGAGGTCGTGGCCGTTCTCGATTCCCGCGACAGCCTGTCGGCGGCGACCATCATCGCCGCCGCGGCATGCTATCTCGCGAGGCGCACCGGCAGAACCGATGTGCTGGTGACCATTCCGGTGTCGGCCCGCACCACCGCGGTGCTGCGCAACTCCGGCGGCATGCTCGTCAACGTGGCGCCCATGCCCGTCCACGTGGCCGCCGAGGACACCGTCGCGGAACTGATCGAGAAGGTTCAGCGTGAGCTGGTCGGGGCTCTGCGGCATCAGCGGTGCAGCCTCGACGACATCCGCCGCGACGCAGGTGAGAGCGAGTCGACGGCGCTGTACGGGCCGATGGTGAACGTCATGTTGTTCCGCCAGGAGGTCGCGCTGGGTCCGCTTCTCGGCGACTTCCACATCGTCACGTCCGGTCCGGTCGAGGACCTGCTGATCAACGTCTACCAGAGCGGCACGCCCACCCGGATCTTCGTGGACTTCCGCGCGAATCCGAGCCGCTACGAGGAGCCGGAGCTGCGGGATCACCACCGACAGTTCGTCGAACTGCTCGAGGAACTGGCCACCGCCGACCCGAACTCCCGGGTGGGCAGCATCCACGAGGCCAGTGCCCGTGCCGGCGAGCAACTTCTGCGCGAGGCGGAGGAAGTCGAGTACTGGCGCCGGGCGCTGACCGGGCTGCCCGACGTCCTGCCGTTGCCGACCGACCGGCAGCGGCCCGCGAGGTTGTCGGAGGCGAGTGACCGGGTCACCGTGGTGTTGCCGGGTGCGTTGCATCGTCGTGTGGCCGCGCTCGCCGCCGCCGTGGACACCGGCACCGGCACGGTGTTCCTCGCGGCGCTGTCGATCCTCCTGGGCCGGGTCACCGGGAGCGGCGACATCGCCGTGGGAACAGCGGTGGAGGTCGGCGATCGCACGGATACCGTGGTGGTTCGGTCACGGTACGCGGCCGGGACGTCCTGCCGCGACTACCTGTCGCAGGTCCGGGACGTCGCCGCCGCGGCGCGGGAACACACCGGTGTCCCGTTCGAGCGTCTCGTGGTGGAGCTCGACGTGTCGAGGTCGGACGCCTACGCGCCGATCGTCCAGGTGCTGCTCGACACCCGGCCGCCCGGCTCGCACGGTTCCGCGCTCTCCGGCCTCGACCTGTGCGTGTCCGTCACGGAAGCGGCCGGCGAGGCGGGCGCGCCGGCCGGTGTCACCGTCGAATTCGATTTCGCCGCAGACCTGTTCGATGCTCGCACGATCCGGGTGGCGGCCGAGCGGTTCCGCCGCATACTCGACGCGATGGCGGCCGGGCCCGACGTTCCGGTGGGCGACATCGAGATCCTGTCCGGCGAGGAACGTTCGGCACTGACCCCGGTACGGGGACGGCCCGGCCGGTCCGAGCGCTCCCTGCCCGCACTGTTCGCGGACGCGGCGGCGCTGGATCCGGCGGCGACCGCCTTGTCGCGGCGGGGTGACGAGTTGTCGTACGGGGAGTTGGACCGGTGGTCGACGCAGGTCGCCCGGATGCTGATCGACCGCGGGGTGGGGCCCGAATCGTCCGTCGCGCTGGCGTTGCCGCGTTCGTTCCGGTCGGTGGCGTCCGTGTGGGCGGTCGCGAAGACCGGTGCGGCCTTCGTTCCGGTGGACCCGAACTATCCGGCCGACCGGATCGACTACATGCTCGCCGATTCGGGCGCGGTGCTGGGTCTGACGGAGGAGTCGCTGCGGGACCGTCTGCACGACTCGATTCCGTGGCTGGTGCTGGACGATCCGGATTTCCAGGCCGACTGCACCGCCCGGTCCGACAGTCCGGTGACCGACTACGACCGCCTCCGGCCGCTGCATCTGGACCATGCCGCGTACCTGATCTACACGTCCGGATCGACGGGACAGCCGAAGGGCGTGACCGTCACCCACCGGGGGCTGGACAACTTCGCGGCCGACCAGCAGGAACAGTTCCGTGCCACGAGATCGTCTCGGACACTGCACTTCTCGACACCGAGTTTCGACGCGTCCGTGTTCGAGTACCTGCAGGCCTTCGGGGTGGGCGCGACGATGGTGGTCGTGCCGCCGTCCGCCTACGGTGGCTCGGAATTGGCCGACCTGCTGAGGGACGAACGGGTCACCCACGGCTTCGTGACCACCGCGGCGCTGGGCACGATTCCACCCGACACGCTCGACGACTTCCTCGACGTGGTCGTGGGTGGTGAGGCGTGCCCGCCCGAACTGGTGGCCCGGTGGGCGCCCGGCCGCCGGCTGTACAACGCCTACGGGCCCACCGAAACCACGATCATGGCGAACATCAGCACGCCGATGACCCCCGGTGGCCCGATCACGCTGGGTGGGCCGGTTCGCGCCGCCGAGGAGATGGTGCTCGACGCCCGGCTGCATCCGGTCCCCGTCGGCGTCCCGGGTGAGCTGTACATCGCCGGACCCGGTCTGGCCCGGGGCTATCACCGGCGGCCCGGTCTCACCGCCGCGCGGTTCGTCGCCGACCCGTACGGCCGGGGCCGGATGTACCGCACCGGCGACGTGGTGCGGTGGCGGCCCGACCACACGCTCGAATATCTGCGGCGCAGCGACTCCCAGGTGAAGGTGCGCGGATTCCGGATCGAGCTCGGCGAGATCGACGCGATGCTGCAGACCCATTCCGACGTGCGGCTCGCCGTCACCATCGGACGGCCCGGACCGTCGGGCGACACGGTACTGGTCTCGTACGTCGTCCCCGCGCCGGGCAGGCCGATCGAGACGACGGAACTGCTGCGGCAGGCGCGGAACCGGTTGCCGGCGTACATGGTTCCCTCGGTAATCGTCGTGCTCGACGAGATCCCGTTGAACCCGGTCGGGAAGCTGGACCGCGCGGCGCTGCCGGAACCGCGGTTCCTGTCCGCGGCCGCCGAGTTCAAGGCGCCGGCCGACCCGGTCGAGGAGACGATCGCCGAGGTCTTCACCGAAGTCCTCGGAGTCGACCGGATCAGCGTCGACGACAGCTTCTTCGACCTCGGCGGCAACTCCCTGGTGGCGACACGGGTGATCGCCCGCGTCAACGCGGCGCTCGGATCGGACGTGGGCGTGCGGGCGCTGTTCGACGCGCCCACCGCCGAACTGCTCGCCGCCCACGTTCGGCGCACGGGCACGGAACTCGTGGACCGACCGCCGCTGACCGTCGGGGAGCGCCCCGCGCGGATTCCGTTGTCGCTGGCGCAGCAACGGATGTGGTTCATCAACCAGTTCGACACCTCGTCGGTGGCGTACAACATCCCGATGGCCGTGCGCCTGACCGGACCCCTGGATGCGGACACGCTGCGGGCCGCGGTGAGCGACGTGATCGACCGGCACGAATCGTTGCGCACCGTGTATCCCGCGTCGCCGGACGGCCCGCACCAGGTGATCGTCGATGCCGCCGAGGTCCTTCCCGATCTCACCCCGCAGGTCGACGGCGACGACTCGCTGCACGACCGGATCGCGACCCTTCTCGCCGGTGGGTTCGACGTGAGCGTGAAGGTCCCGCTGCGGGCCGCGCTGTTGTGGACCGGTCCGGACGAGCACGTCCTCGTGATCGTGGTGCACCACATCGCCGCCGACGGGGCGTCGCTCGCGCCGCTGGCCCGCGACCTGATGGTGGCGTACTCGGCGCGCCGGTCCGGGGCCGCGCCGAGCTGGGATCCGCTGCCCGTGCAGTACGCCGACTTCAGCGTGTGGCAGCGGCGGCTCCTCGGCAGCGCCGAGGACCCGGACAGCCTCATGTCGCGGCAGCTGCACTACTGGCGGGGTGCGCTGGCGGAGCTCCCCGAGGTGAGCGCCCTGCCCCTCGACCGGAACCGGCCTGTCACAAGATCACTCGCAGGTGCGAGCGCACCGTTCTCGATCGACGCGGGCCTGCACCGGCAGCTGCTCCTGCTCGCGCGCGAGCACAACGCGACGCTGTTCATGGTGATGCACGCGGCGCTCGCGGTGCTGTTGTCGAGGGTGTCCGGGTCGGACGACGTCGCCATCGGCACCCCCATCGCGGGTCGCGGCGAGGCGGCCCTGGACGACCTGGTGGGGATGTTCGTCAACACGCTGGTGTTGCGGACGCGGGTCGACCCGGCCGAGGTGTTCACCGACGTGCTGGCCCGCGCCCGTGACACGGATCTGGGCGCGTTCGGGCACACGGACGTTCCCTTCGAGAGCGTCGTCGACGAACTGGCGCCGTCCCGGTCGACGTCGCATTCGCCGCTGTTCCAGGTGCTGCTCGAATTCCAGAACACCGTCCGCGCGCACCTCGAACTGCCCGGCCTGACCGTCGAAGCGGTCGACGTCGATCCGGGGGTCGCCAAGTTCGACCTGCAGCTGTCGCTCGCCGAGTACCACGACGACAAGGGCTCTGCCGCGGGCATGTCGGCCGCGTTCCTGTATGCGACGGACGTGTTCGACCGGACGTCGGCGGTGGGGTTCGGCGAACGCTTCGTGCGGGTACTGCGGGCGGTGGTGGACGACCCGGCTGCGGTGGTGGGAGATATCACGGTCCTGGGAACGGCCGAGCGGGACCTGGTGCTGGACGGGTGGAACCGCGCCGGGGTCGCCGCCGACGCGCAGACCGTGGTCGAGTTGTTCGCACGGGTGGCCGCGGACACCCCGGACGCCACCGCGGTGGTGGGCGGCGACGAGTCGCTGACCTACCGGGAACTGGACGAGCGGGCGAACCGGTTGGCGCGGTTGCTGATCGCCGAGGGTGTGGGCGCCGAGTCGCTGGTCGCGGTGATGGTCGAGCGCACGCCGGCCCTCGTGGTGACGCTGCTGGCGATCCTCGCGGCCGGTGGCGGATACGTCCCGGTCGACACCAGCTACCCCGCCGAGCGGGTGGCGGCGATGTTCGAGGACGCGCATCCCGTCTGCGCCGTGGTGAGTGCCGACTCCGCCCCGCTGGTGCCGGCCGGAATTCCGCGCGTGATGATCGACGATCCCGAGACGGTCCGCGCTGTGGGTGACCTGTCCGGACTGCCGGTCACCGACTCGGACCGGCTGCGGCCGCTGTGGCCCGACGCCGTCGCGTACGTGATCTTCACGTCGGGATCGACCGGGCGGCCGAAAGGCGTTCAGGTGTCCCACCGCTGCGTCGTCACGCTGCTGACCGACACCCGGGAGCTGTTCGGGTTCGACGCGTCCGACGTGTGGACGCTCTTCCATTCATACGCCTTCGACTTCTCCGTCTGGGAACTCTGGGGAGCGCTCGTCCACGGTGGCAGGCTGGTGCTGGTCGACTACTTCACCGCGCGGTCGCCGGACACGTTCCTCGAACTGCTCCGCCGGGAACGGGTGACGGTGCTGAACCAGACCCCGACGGCGTTCTACCAGCTGACCGAGGCCGATCGGGCGGCGAGCGTCGTCGACGACCCCGACCGGACGCCACTGTCGTTGCGGCACGTGATCTTCGGCGGCGAGGCCCTCGACGTCGGACAGCTCGAGCGGTGGTACGCGCGGCACGACGACCGCGCCCCGATGCTGGTGAACATGTACGGCATCACCGAGACCACGGTGCACGTCAGCTTCCTGGCGCTCGACCGCGCACTCGCCGCATCGATGCCGGGTTCGGTGATCGGCGGCGGGCTCCCGGGTCTGCGCGTCTACGTCCTCGACAGCCGGTTGCATCCGGTACCGCCAGGGGTGGTGGGCGAACTGTACGTGTCGGGAGACCAGGTGTCCCGTGGCTACATCGGCCGGTCCGCGTTGACCGCAACCCGTTTCGTTGCCGATCCGTTCGGCCGTGACCCGGGGGCCCGCATGTACCGGTCGGGCGACGTCGTGAAATGGGGTGCGGCCGGCCGGCTCGAGTACGTGGGGCGCAGCGACTTCCAGGTGCAGCTGCGCGGATTCCGGGTGGAGCTCGGTGAGGTGGAGGCGGCGCTGGCCGCGTGCGCCGGGGTGGCGCAGTCGGTGGTCGTGGTGCGCGGCGACGACAGGGACGGCGACCGGCTGGTGGGCTACGTGGTCCCCGAGGCGGGTGCGGACGTCGACGCAGCCGCGGTACTCGACGCGGTCGGGGCGACGGTACCGACGTACATGGTGCCGTCCGCAGTGGTGGTGATCGACGCCCTCCCGCTGACCGTGAACGGCAAACTCGACCGGAAGGCGCTGCCGGAAGCCGACTTCGGCACCGCCACGGTGGGGTTCGTCGCCCCGCGCAATCCGGTCGAGGAAATCGTCGCCGCCGTGTTCGCCGACCTGCTCGGCGTCGCCCGGGTCGGGGTGAACGACGGCTTCTTCGCGCTCGGCGGGAACTCGCTGACCGCGACCCGGCTCGTCGCCCGCATCAACGCCGCGGTCGGTAGCCGGCTCGGCGTGCGCGACGTGTTCGACTCCCCGACCGTCGCCGGGCTTGCCGCCCGCGCCGAGGTCGGGGAGGCGCGCGCAGTGTCCCGGCCCGCACCGCGGGATCCGTCGCGGGAGGTCCCCGTCTCGCTCGCCCAGCAGCGAATGTGGTTCATCAACCAGTTCGACACGACCAGTGCGGCATACAACGTCGCGATCGTGCTCCGGCTCGTGGGCGCGCTCGACGTCCCGGCGATGCAGGCGGCCCTCGCCGACGTCGTCGAGCGCCACGAATCGCTGCGCACCGTGTTCCCGCTGACCGACCGCGGTCCGCGGCAGGTGATCCTCGCGGCGGAGGAGGTGGCACCCGTTCTCACACCGCAGGCTTTTGCGTCGGCGGACCTCGACGGTGACCTCCACCGCTTCCTGTCCGCGGGATTCGACGTGACCGCGGAGGCGCCGGTGCGGGCCCGGCTGTTCGCGCCGGACGAGGGCGAGCACGTGCTGGCCGTCGTCGTCCACCACATCGCGGCGGACGGGTTCTCGATGGTCCCGCTCGCCCGCGACGTCCTGTCGGCGTACACCGCCCGGCTACACGGCGCCGCGCCCGACTGGACTCCGCTGCCCATCCAGTACGCCGACTACACGCTGTGGCAGCGCGACCTCCTCGGCGCCGAGGACGACGAAGGGTCGCCGCTCGCGCGCCAACTGGACTACTGGACCACGACACTGGCCGACCTCCCCGACGTGCTGGAACTGCCGACGGACCGGCCCCGCCCGGCGGCCAGGACCCTCGGAGCAGGCCGCGTCGAGTTCGAGATCGCGCCCGACCTGCACCGGGGTGTGGTGCAGATGGCGCGCAGGCACGGGTCGACCGTGTTCATGGCCCTGCACTCCGCGCTGGCGGTCCTGCTGTCGCGGCTGAGCGCTTCGGGCGACGTCGCGGTGGGCACACCCGTCGCGGGACGCGGCGAGGCCGAACTCGACGACCTGGTCGGGATGTTCGTGAACACCCTCGTACTCCGCACACCCGTCGACGGCGCCCGCACGTTCGCCGAACTCCTCACGCAGGTCCGGGACGCCGACCTCGGGGCGTTCACACACGCGGACGTCCCGTTCGAACGCGTCGTCGAGAGCCTGCGACCGTCGCGGTCGACGGCGTACTCGCCGCTGTTCCAGGTGATGCTCGAATTCCAGAACACCGAGCGCCCCGAGTTGGAGTTGCCGGGGCTGCACGTCGAACCCGTCGATCTAGCGTTCGACACGATCAACTTCGATCTGCAGCTGACAGTGCGGGAGAACGTGGACGTCGATGGGCATCCCGCGGGTATCAGCGCGGCGCTGGGGTACGCCACCGACATCTTCGACGAGGCCACCGTGGCCGCGTTCGCCGACCGGCTGGTCCGGATCCTTGCCGCCGTCACCGCGGTGCCGGACGCGCCGGTCGGCGACGTCGACGTACTCGGTGAGGACGAGTGGGCCGCGCTGACGACGGCGAGCGGGGGCGGCGGGGTGGCGGCACGCACGCTGCCGCAATTGCTGGCGGCGGCCGCTGCGGCGGACCCGGAAGCCGCGGCGCTGTCCTTCGAGGGCCGCCAGGTGTCCTACCGGGACCTCGACGAGTGGTCGAACCGGCTCGCCCGGCTGCTGATCGACCGCGGCGCCGGACCGGAACACGCGGTGGCGCTGGCGTTGTCGCGGTCGATCGAGTCCGTGCTGGCCGTGTGGTCGGTTGCCAAGGCAGGGGCCGCGTTCCTGCCGGTCGACCCCAGCCATCCCGCCGAGCGCATCGAGTACATGCTCACCGACTCGGGCGCCGTCGCCGGCATCACCACGGCCGCGCTACGACCCGGCCTGCCGGCGTCGATCCCGTGGCTCGTGCCGGGCGACCCCGCGACCCAGGCCGAATTGTCGCTGTTCCCGGCGTCGGCGGTGACCGACACGGACCGCACGTCGGCACTGCACGTCGACCACCCCGCGTACGTGATCTACACGTCGGGATCCACGGGCAGACCGAAGGGCGTGGTGACCACCCACCGCGGGCTTGCGAATTTCGCTGCGATGGAGCAGGACACGTTCGGCACGACAGCAGAATCCCGGACCCTGCACTTCGCGTCGCCGAGCTTCGACGCGTCCGTGCTCGAGCTGATGCTCGCGGTCGGTCCGGGCGCCACGATGGTGATCGCGTCTCCGTCCGTGTTCGGCGGCGACGAACTGGCGGAGTTGCTGAGGCGCGAGCGGGTCACGCACTGCTTCGTCACACCGGCGGCGCTCGCGTCGGTCGATCCCGCCGGCCTCGAGAGCGTCGAGTGCGTGGTGACCGGCGGTGAGTCCTGCCCGCCCGAACTGGTGGCCCGCTGGGCACCGGGCCGAAGGATGTTCGACGCGTACGGACCGACGGAGGCGACGGTGGTGTCGAGCATCAGCACCGCGCTGGCACCGGGCGAACCCGTCACGATCGGCGCTCCGACGCTCGGCTTCACCGAAGCGGTGCTCGACGCGCGGCTGCATCCCGTACCGGCCGGCGTCGCGGGGGAGCTGTACCTCGCCGGTCCTGCGCTCGCACGGGGATATCACGGACGGCACGCCCTCACCGCGGAACGCTTCGTGGCCAATCCCTTCGGGCTACCGGGAAGCCGGATGTACCGGACCGGCGACCTGGTGCGCTGGACGGCGGACGGGCAACTGGACTACCTCGGGCGCACCGACTTCCAGGTGAAGATCCGCGGGTTCCGAATCGAACTCGGAGAGGTGGAATCCGCACTCCTCGCGCACGAGGACGTGGCGGCGGCGGTCGCGGACGTGCGCCGGGACGGCCACGCGGGTCACCGGCTGATCGGGTACGTGGTGCCCGAACCCGGCGCGGACGTGGATCCGGCAGCGCTGCTGGAGTTCGCCGGTGAGCGGCTCGCGTCGTACATGGTGCCCGCCGCCGTGGTGGTCATCGCCGCGCTTCCGGTGACGGTCCACGGCAAGCTCGACCGGAAGGCGCTGCCGGAACCGGACTTCGGTGCCACCGTCACCGACAGTCGGCCGCCGCGCACCGAGACGGAGACGCTGCTAGCCGACCTGTTCCGGGACGTGCTGGGACTCGAATTCGTGGGGGTGGACGATTCGTTCTTCGCGCTGGGCGGCGACAGCATCATGTCGATCCAGTTGGTGGCTCGCGCGAAGGCCGCCGGTCTACTCCTGTCGCCGCGAGACGTGTTCGAGCGCAGGACCGTGGCTGGTCTCGCCGAGGTGGCCCACTACGAGCGCGCGGATGCCGTGGTGCTGGAGGAACTGCCCGGCGGTGGCGTCGGCCCGGTCCCGCTGACACCGGTCGTCGCGTGGATGCTGGGGCGCTCCGGCGGCCGGCTGGACCGGTTCTCCCAGGCGGTACTGGTGACCGCGCCGCCCCGGTTGCGTCGTGACGATCTCGTCGCAGCCGTCGACGCGGTGCTGGACCGCCACGACATGCTCCGCGCGCGACTCGACGTCGACGGGGACGGGCAGTGGCGGATGACGGTGCTGCCCATCGGCTCGGTGTCGGCCGACGCGCTGATCCATCACGTGCCTGTGCCGTCGTTCGGCGCCGGCGATTTCGATGCCGTCGCCGCAGCCGAACTGAACGCGGCGGCCGACCGTCTGGACCCGGCGTCGGCCAGCATGCTGCAGGTGCTCTGGTTCGACGGCCCGGGCGGGCAGGGACGTCTGCTGCTGGTCGCGCATCATCTCGTCGTCGACGGCGTGTCCTGGCGGATCCTGATCGCGGACCTTGCGGCGGCGCACGCCCGGGTCGCCGAGGGGCTGCCCGCCGCGCTGCCTGCGGTCGGAACGTCGATGCGACGATGGGCGCACGGACTCACCGACACCGTGCGGGACCGGCTCGCCGAGGGTGAACGGTGGCGGTCGATCCTGGACGGCCCCGATCCACTCCTCGGCTCCCGGCCGCTGGATCCGGCGGTCGACGTCGACGCCACCACGGGGCGCGTCACCGTCGACGTGCCTGCGGACGTCACCGACGCACTGCTCACCACCCTGCCCGCGGCGTTCCACGGCGCCGTCGGCGACGGCCTCCTCACCGCGCTCACGCTGGCGTCGATCCGGTGGCGGCGGCAACGCGGAGTGGAGACGGCCGAAGCGCTGATCAACCTCGAGGGCCACGGCCGCGAAGACCACGTCGTTCCCGGCGCCGACCTGTCCCGCACCGTCGGCTGGTTCACCACCGTGTTCCCCGTGCGGCTCGACCTCACGGGCATCGACGTCGCCGCCGCCCTCGCCGGCGCAGCCCCGGCCGGCGCCGCGATCAAGGGGATCAAGGAACAACTCCTCGCGATCCCCGATCACGGCATCGGCTACGGCATGCTGCGGTACCTGGACCCGGGCACGTCGGCGGCACTGAGCCGATTCCGGCCGCCGCAGATCAGTTTCAACTACCTGGGCCGGGTGGCGACGAGCGCGGGCGACGTGCCCTGGCTGCCCGTCGAGGGACGAACGGACCTCGGCGGCACCCAGAACCACGACATGCCCGCAGCCTGGGTCGTGGACGTCAACGCCGCCACCACCGTCCGCGGCGGCGAACCGGTGCTGACGGCGACGTGGTCGTACCCGACCGGGGTGCTGGCGGCCGCGGACGTGGACGAGCTCGCCGCACTGTGGGTCCGGGGACTTACGGCGCTGGCCGAGCACGCACGCAGGCCGGACGCGGGCGGGCTGACACCGTCCGATCTCGACCTGGTGTCCGTCGCGCAATCAGACATCGACCGGCTCGAGCACACCTATCCCGACCTCGCCGACATCTGGTCGCTGTCACCGTTGCAGGCGGGTCTGCTGTTCCACGCGCAACTGTCCGAACACCGGCTCGACGCGTATCAGGTGCAACTGGTCCTCGACCTCCGCGGCAGCGTCGACTCGACGAGGCTGCAACGCGCCGCACAGGGTCTGCTCGACCGGCACGCGAACCTCCGTGTGGCCTTCGCCGACACGGGCGGCGGCCCGGTGCAGGTGGTCGTGGATGCGGTGATTGCACCGTGGACCGACGTCGATCTCACACACTTCGACGAGACCCGGGTCGCCACCGAACTGGCCGCGCTCATGGCCGCCGACCGTGCGGTTCCGTTCGACATGTCGGAGGCTCCGCTGCTCCGGTTCTCGTTGCTGCGCACCGCACCCGACCGGTACCGGCTGGTCTTCACCCACCACCACATCCTCCTCGACGGTTGGTCGACGCCGCTGGTGATCAAGGATCTGCTGATCCTCTACGCCACCGGCGGCGACCCCGCGGCCCTGCCCCGCGTCCCGTCCTACCGCGACTACCTGCAGTGGATCGGCAGGCAGGACCACGAGCGGTCCACTGCCGCCTGGGTGGCCGCCCTCGCGGGCTCGGACGAACCGACGTTCGTCGCACCCGCGACACGCGGTGAGCACAGCTTCGCCGAACCCGAGGACGTGCGCCTCGACGTGAGCGAGGAGAAGACCCGCGCGCTGGAGGCGCTCGCCCGTGAGCGAGGGCTCACGACCAACACCCTCGTGCAGGTGGCGTGGGGGCTGGTGCTGACCACGCTCGGCACCCGCGAGGACGTGACGTTCGGGGCCACCGTGTCCGGGCGCCCACCGGGCGTCACCGGGATCGAGTCCATGGTCGGGCTGTTCATCAACACGGTGCCCGTCCGGTTGCGCCTGCGCCGCGACGAGACGCTCGCGGAACTGCTGCAGCGCTTCCAGGCCGAACAGTCCGCCCTGCTCGACCACCACTACGTGGGTCTCACCGAGATCCAGCGCGCCGTAGGCGAGGGCGCCGCATTCGACACGCTGACCGTGTTCGAGTCGTATCCGGTGGACCGAATGGGGCTGTCCGAGGACACCGACATCGACGGCATGCGCGTCGCCGGGATCGACGGGATCGATTCCACCCACTACCCGTTCACGCTGATGGCGCACGTCGACACCGCACTGCACCTGCGACTGCGATACCAGCCGAACGTCTTCGACAGCGATTTCGCGGAGTCGGTGACGGCCCGGGTCGCGCGCGTCCTGCAGATCCTGCTGTCGGACATCGACACCCCCGTCGCACACCTCACGCTGCTGTCGGAGGCCGAACTCGAAGAATTCACCGCGGTCCCCGGCGCCCCCGCCGGGCCACCGAGAACGCTGCCCGAGATCCTCACCGCGGCGGCCCGTGACCGGCCGGACGCGCCCGCGATCGTCTTCGACGGGCGGGAGACGAGCTACCGCGACCTCGACGCGCGGTCGAACGCGCTGGCCCGCGTACTCATCGAACGGGGTGCCGGACCGGAGACGTTCGTCGCGCTCGGACTCCCGCGATCGGCGGAATCGGTGCTCGCCGTGTGGGCGGTCGCGAAGGCGGGTGCGGCGTTCGTGCCCGTCGACCCGAACTATCCCCCCGACCGCATCGAGCACATGCTGGCCGATTCCGGTGCGGCACTGGGTGTAACGACCTCGGCCCACCGGAACCGGTTGCCCGGTTCCGTGCCGTGGCTGGTGCTGGACGAACCGTCCTTCGCCGGCACCTGGTCCGCCGCCGCCGCTGCCCGCGTCACCGACGTCGACCGCCGGTCGGTGCTCGACGTCGACCACGCCGCGTACGCGATCTACACGTCCGGGTCCACCGGCCGGCCGAAGGGTGTCGTCGTGACCCATCGCGGGCTGGCGAACCTGCTCACCGAGCAGACGGAGCATTACACCGTGTTCCCCGAATCTCGGTGTCTCCATATCTGTTCCCCCAGTTTCGACGTGGCGATCCTCGAACTCGTCCAGTCGTGTGCGGCCGGTGCGGCACTCGTGATCGCGCCACCCGACGTCTACGGCGGAGCGGAACTCGCGGAGTTGCTGCGGCGCGAACGCGTCACACACGCCTGCATCACCCCGGCCGTGCTCGCCACCGTCGAACACGACGGGATCGAGCATCTCGAGGCCCTCGTCGTGGCCGGCGACGCCGTCGGCGACGAACTGGTGGCCACGTGGGGTACCGATCGGGCAATGTTCAACGGCTACGGACCCACCGAGGCCACGATCCTCACCACGTTCAGCAGGCCGATGACGCCGGGTGAGCCGGTCACGATCGGCGGCCCCGTCCGCGGCATCGCGCTGTCCGTCCTCGACGCGCGGCTGCAGCCTGTTCCGGCCGGAGTGCCCGGCGAGCTGTACATCGCGGGACCGGCATTGGCCCGCGGCTACCACCGGCGGCCGGCGCTCACCGCGGAGCGATTCGTCGCCAACCCCTACGGCGGCGGCCGCATGTATCGCACGGGGGACGTCGTGCGGTGGCGCCGCGATCACACGCTCGAGTACCTCGGGCGCAGCGACTTCCAGGTGAAGATCCGCGGTCAGCGCGTCGAACTCGGCGAGATCGATTCCGTTCTCACCACCCACCCGCATCTCGACTTCGCCGCCACCCTCGGCAGGCCGGGACCGCTGGGCGACACGGCGCTCGTGTCCTACGTCCTGCCGCACGACGGCGAGGAGGTGGCGGCGCCCGACGTGCTCGCGTTCGCGGGCCGGATCCTGCCCAAGTACATGGTGCCCGCCGCTGTGGTGGTGCTCGACGAGATCCCCCTGACACCCGTCGGCAAGCTGGACCGGAAGGCGCTGCCCGCACCGGAATTCGTCTCGGCGACGACCGGCTACCGGGCGCCCACCACACCCGTCGAGGAGGCCGTCGCACGGGTGTTCGCGGACGTGCTCGGTGCCCCGCGGGTCGGCGCGGACGACAGCTTCTTCGAGCTCGGAGGAGACTCGCTCAGCGCCACCCGGGCGGTCGCGCGCATCAACTCCGCCCTCGACGCCGGGATCGGCGTGGCCGCACTGTTCGACGCACCGGTGGTCGCCGATCTGGCGGTGCGGATCGACTCGGCGTCGCCGGCGTACACCCGGCCGGCGGCGCTCGCGGTGCGTCCGCGTCCCGACCGGATACCGCTGTCGCTGGCGCAGCAACGTATGTGGTTCGTGAACCAGTTCGACACGTCCTCGCCCGCCTACAACATTCCGATCGCACTGCGACTGACCGGCGTCCTCGATTACAACGCGTTGCTCGGGGCCGTCGGCGACGTGGTGGAGCGGCACGAATCGCTGCGCACCGTGTTCCCCGGTTCCGCCGACGGACCGCACCAGGTGATCGTCGACCCCGGGCGGGCCACCCCGAGTCTCGACCCGGTGGCGGTGTCCGGCGACCGCGACCTGCGGGACGCCCTGGCAGCCCTCGTCGACACCGGCTTCGACGTGAGCGACGAGATACCCTTCCGCGCAGCCCTGTTCGAGCTGGACGCCGAACAGCACGTCCTGGCCATCGTGGTGCACCACATTGCCGCCGACGGGTTCTCGATGAGGCCGCTCGCCCGCGACGTCATGCTGGCGTACACCGCCCGGACCGTCGGGGAGACACCCGGCTGGACACCGCTGCCGGTGCAGTACGCCGACTACAGCGTCTGGCAGCGCGACGTTCTCGGCGCGGAGGACGACCCGGATTCGGTGATGTCGCGGCAACTCGGGTACTGGACGGATGCGCTGTCCGGTGTGCCCGAGGTGCTGCAGATCCCGGTCGACCGGCCACGGCCCGCCCAGCGTTCGTACCGCGGATCCGTCGTCGAATTCGACGTGCCCGCACGACTGCACCGGTCGCTGAGTGCGATCGCCGCCCGGCACAACGCCACCCTGTTCATGGCCGTCCACGCGGCGTTCGCGGTGCTGCTGTCCCGGCTGTCGGGCACCGACGACGTCACGATGGGCACTCCGGTCGCGGGCCGGGGTCAGGCCGTGCTCGACGACGTGGTGGGCATGTTCGTCAACACGCTCGTCCTGCGGACGGTCGTCGACCCGCGGGCGTCGTTCGGTGACGTGCTGACCGAGGTCCGGGGGGCGGACCTCGGTGCGTTCGAGCACTCGGACATTCCCTTCGAGCGGCTGGTCGATCACCTCGCGCCCGAACGATCCACGTCGCATGCCCCACTGTTCCAGGTGCTGATCGAGTTCCGGAACGCGGAGGGCACCCACCTCGAGCTGCCCGGACTCACCGTCGACTCGCTCGACGTGGACCTCGGGGTCGCGAAGTTCGACCTGGAACTCGGACTGGCCGAACAGATCGACGAGCACGGTGCGCCCGCCGGACTCGCTGCCGGACTGCGGTTCGCGACGGACGTGTTCGACCGCGACACCGTCATCCGGTTCGGGGAGCGGTTCCTGCGGTTGCTCGAATCGATCGCTGCGACCGCGGACCTGCCGGTGGGCGACATCGAGATCCTGGACCCGGTGGAACGGGCACTGGTGCTGCCGCCGCGCGCCGGGTCCGCCGCACCGGACGCGACCCTTCCGGAACTCTTGGAGCGGGCCGCGGAGCTGTCCGGCGGCGCGACGGCCGTCGTGTGCGAAGGCGTGTCGCTCACCTACGAAGAGCTGGACACACGGTCGAATCGCCTGGCACGGTTACTGATCGACCGGGGTGCGGGCCCCGAGACCCTGGTGGCCGTCGCCGCCGCGCGGTCCGTGGATCTGGTGGTGGCGCTCCTCGCGGTGGTGAAGTCCGGGGCCGGGTACCTGCCCGTCGACGTCACGTATCCGGCGGAGCGGCTCGCGTACGTGTTCGCCGACGCACGGCCCGTGTGCGTGCTGACCACCGAGGACGAGTCCGCGACGGTCGAGGCCGGTGGGGTCCCGGTCCTGCTCGTCGACAGCTCGGACACGGCCGCCGAACTGGACCGTACGTCGCCGCTGCCGGTCACCGACGGAGACCGGACGGGGCCGCTGCACCCGGGCGCGGTGGCCTACGTCATCTACACCTCCGGGTCGACGGGCAGGCCGAAAGGCGTTCAGGTGTCACACCGCAACGTCGCCACCCTGTTCGCGAACACTGGTCCGCTGTTCCGATTCGACTCCTCCGACGTGTGGACCATGTTCCACTCGGCGGCGTTCGACTTCTCCGTCTGGGAGTTGTGGGGTGCGCTGCTCCACGGCGGCCGGCTGGTGGTGGTCGACTACTTCACGACCCGCTCACCGGACGCCTTCCTGAACCTTCTGCGAGGCGAGAACGTCACCGTCCTGAACCAGACCCCCACCGCCTTCTACCAACTGGCGGAGGCGGACCGGGTGGCCGGCGGCACCGGCCTCGCCCTCCGCGTCGTGGTGTTCGGCGGCGAGGCGCTCGACCTGGGCCAGCTCACCCGCTGGTACGCGCGGCACGCCGACACAGCCCCGGTGCTGGTCAACATGTACGGCATCACGGAAACCACCGTGCACGTCAGTCATCTGCCGCTGGACGAGGAACTCGCGGCCCGCGCGTCCGCGTCCGTGATCGGCAGGGGACTGCCGGGTCTGCGCGTGTACGTCCTCGACCCCCGCCTGCATCCGGTGCCGCCCGGGGTGGTCGGCGAACTCTACGTGTCGGGCGCGCAGGTGTCGCGCGGCTATCTCGGCCGGTTCGCGCTCACCGCAACCCGGTTCGTGGCCGACCCGCACACACCCGGTTCCCGGATGTACCGGTCCGGCGACCTCGGCCGGTGGAACGCGAACGGGCAACTGGAATATCTGGGCCGCAACGACTTCCAGGTACAGGTGAGGGGATTCCGTATCGAGCTCGGCGAGGTGGAGTCGGCCCTGCTCGCCTGCGACGGCGTGGCGCAGTCGGTGGTGCTGTCGCGGCGCGAGCGTCTGGTCGGCTACGTGGTGCCCGAGGCGGGCCGGGTGTTGGACCCGGCCGGGCTCGTCGACGCTGTCGCCGGCCGGTTGGCGGCGCACATGGTGCCCGCGGCCGTGGTGATCCTCGATGCTCTGCCGCTCACCGTGAACGGCAAACTCGACCGTCGCGCGTTGCCCGAACCGGACTTCGGGCAGCGGGTGTCGCTGGGCCGCGCCCCGGCGACCGAGACGGAGCGGATCCTAGCCGGGCTGTTCGCCGAGGTACTCGGTCTCGAATCGGTGGGCGTCGACGATTCGTTCTTCGCGGTGGGCGGCGACTCCATCATGTCCATTCAGCTCGTTACCCGGGCGAAGGCGTCCGGGGTGGTGATCACTCCGCGGGACGTGTTCGAGCGCAAGACGGTTGCCGCACTCGCGGAGGTCGCGACCGCGGGGGAGGAGACCGTCACGCTCGCGGAGCTTCCGGGCGGCGGCGTCGGCGAGTTCCCTCTCACCCCGATCGTGCGCTGGATGCTGGGCCGGGAAGGCGACTTCCGGCGGTACTCCCAGGCCGCGCTGTTCAGCACCCCCGCCGAACTCGACGAGGACACGCTGACCGCGGCGATGCAGGCGGTGCTGGACCGGCACGACGTCCTGCGCGCCCGGTTGTACCCGAGCGACCGGGCGGAGCACGGCTGGACCATGGCGGCCGCACCGCCCGGCTGGGTACGGGCGACCTCCGTGGTGCGCACGGTGCCGTTCGACGCCGAGGCCTCGTTCACCGACGCCGCGGCCCGGGAACTGGACGCCGCCGCCGGCCGGCTCGACCCGGAGTCGGGGGTGATGGTGCAGGCGGTGTGGTTCGAGAGCAGCGCGACCCCGGCCGCCCGCGGGCGGTTGCTGATCGTCGCCCACCACGTGGTGGTCGACGGGGTATCGTGGCGCATTCTCGTCCCCGATCTCGCCCTCGCATGCGCCCAGGTGCGGTCGGGTGACGCGCCCACCCTGCCCGCCACGGGAACGTCGATGCGCCGGTGGGCGCACGCACTCGCCGACGTGGCGCAGGAATCTTCCCGCACAGCCGAACTCGGCCTGTGGCGGCGGATGCTCGACACCCCCGACCCGCCCTTCGGGTCGCGACCGCTCACGGCATCTGACATCCAGATCTCCGCCACCGAGGTCCTGCTTCCCGTCGCCGTCACCGAGGCGTTGCTGACGTCGCTCCCGCGGGCGTTCCACGGGAATGTGGGAGACGGGTTGCTGACGGCGCTGGCATTGGCCCTGGTCCGCTGGCGCCGCGGCCGGGGAATCGAGTCTCTCGGCGCTCTCGTGAACCTCGAAGGACACGGTCGTGAGGAACAGGTGGTCCTCGGCGCCGATCTGTCCCGCACGGTCGGCTGGTTCACCACGCTCTTCCCGGTGGGCCTCGACCTGAGCGGCGTGGACGTCGAAGACGCATTTTCTGCGGGCCCCGCCGCGGGTGCCGCGATCAAGGGGGTGAAGGAGCGGTTGCGCTCGATCCCCGACCACGGCATCGGGTTCGGGCTTCTCCGGTACCTCGACGACGTGACGGCTCCGGAACTGTCGGCCCGGGCGAACCCGCAGGTGAGTTTCAACTACCTCGGCAGGATCGGTGCGGGTGCCGCCCCGGACGGTGACTGGACGCCGCTCTCCGACACCGGACTGGCCGCCGCGGCGCACTCCGGGCTGCCCGCGGCGGCCGTCGTCGACGTGAATGCCAGGACCGCCGACACCGCCGCCGGTCCGGTACTTACCGCGACGTGGTCGTTCCCGGTCGGGGTGATCGCCGCGGAGGACGTCGACGAACTCGCGCGACTGTGGGTGAGGGCGCTCGAGGCCCTCGCCGAGCACGCCCGGTCGGGCGGCGGCGGATTCACCCCCTCCGACCTGAACCTGGTCCCCCTCGACCAGAGCGCGGTCGACGACCTCGAGCTCCGCTACCCGGCGATGGCCGACGTCTGGCCGCTGTCTCCGCTGCAGGCCGGCATGCTGTTCCACGCCGAACTGGCCGACGAGTCGGTGGACGCCTACCTCGTCCAGCTGATCCTCGAACTCGGCGGCGACGTCGACGCGGCCCGGCTGCACCGGGCCGCCGGCGCTCTCGTCGAGCGGCATCCCAACCTGCGCAGTGCGTTCCTCCACGACGCCGACGGCGGCGCTGTGCAGGTCGTCTCGGACCGGGTCGACGTTCCCTGGCGGGAGATCGACCTCGGCGGATCGGACGACGCGGCGGCGGCCGAGATCGAGCGACTGCTGACCGCCGACCGGACCACTCCCTTCGACATGGCCACCGCGCCGCTGATCCGCTTCCTCCTGATCCGGACCGCCGGGGGTCGCTGCCGGCTGGTGTCGACCAACCACCACATCCTCCTCGACGGCTGGTCGATGCCCCTGCTGATCCGCGAACTGCTCACGCTGTACGCCACGGGCGGTGACCTGTCGCCGCTGCCGCGTGTGCGGGACTACCGCGACTACCTGACGTGGCTGAGCGGACGCGACACCGACGTGTCGGCGCGGGCATGGGCGGAGGCCCTCGCCGGGGTGGAGGAACCGACGCTGCTGGTGCCCGCAGACCGGGCGCGGCAGCTGTCCACCCTCTCGCGGGAGTGGGTGTTCGACCTCGACGAGGACCGGACCGGCCGGCTACGCGAATTCGCGCGCACGCGCGGGCTCACGCTCAACAGCATCCTGCAGACGGCGTGGGGCGTCGTGCTCGGGATGCTCACCGGTCGCGACGACGTCGTGTTCGGCGCCACCGTATCCGGGCGTCCGCCCGAGCTGTCCGGCATCGAGACGATGGTCGGGCTGTTCATCAACACCGTGCCGGTGCGGATCACGCTGCGCCCGGACGAGACGCTGGGCGCCTTGCTCGAGCGGGTGCAGGCGGAGCAGGCGGCGATGCTCGATTACCACTACACCGGGCTCGCGCAGATCCAGGACGCCGCGGGACCCGGCGTCGGGTTCGACACCCTCACGGTGTTCGAGTCATATCCGGTGGACCGCGCCGGACTGTCGGAAGACACCGACATCGCGGGACTGCGCGTGACCGGGGTGGATGCCCGCGACGCCGCCCACTACCCGCTGAGCCTCGTGGCGTCCGCGGAGGCGAGCCTGCACCTGAAGTTCGAATACGTGCCCGATCTGTTCGATCCCGCGGTCATCGAGAGTATCGCCGCGCGGGTGGTCCGGGTGCTGGGTGCCTGCGCGAACCCCGAAGTGCCGCTGGCCTGGCTGTCGCTGCTCACCGAACGCGAACAGGAGGAGTTGGTGCCGGTCCGCGGCGGCGCCGGCGGTTCCACCCGTACACTCGCCCGGATCTTCACGGACGCCGCCGCAGTCGACCCGGGCGCGGTCGCCCTGTCGTCCGGCGACGTCGAGGTGTCGTACCGGGAGCTGGACGAGCGATCGAACCGCCTGGCGCGCGTCCTGATCGCGCGGGGCGCCGGTCCGGAAATCTCGGTGGCCGTGGGTGTCCCACGTTCGATCGACTCGGTGCTGTGCGTCTGGGCGGTGGCGAAGACCGGGGCCGCGTTCGTGCCCGTCGACCCGAACTATCCCGACGAGCGCATCATCCACATGCTCGCCGACTCGGGCTGCGCCCTCGGACTCACGACCGCCGGCCACCGGGACCGACTGCCCGAGAGCGCGACCTGGCTGGTGCTCGACGATCCCGCGTTCGCAGCCGAATGCGCGACCGGTTCCGCGGCACCGGTCGACGACGGCGACCGCACGGCACCGGTCACTCTCGACACCGCCGCCTACCTGGTCTACACCTCCGGTTCCACCGGCACACCGAAGGGCGTGACCGTCACGCACCGCGGACTCGACAACTTCGCTCGCGACCAACTCGCCCGCTTCGCAGCGGGTCCGGAGTCCCGGACGCTGCACTTCTCGACGCCGAGTTTCGACGGATCGGTGTTCGAGTACCTGCAGGCGTTCGGTGCCGCGGCGACGATGGTGATCGCGCCGCCCACCGTGTTCGGCGGTGACGAACTCGCCCAGCTGATCCGCGACCGCGGTGTCACGCACGCGTTCGTCACCACGGCCGCGCTGGCATCTCTCGATCCGAGGGGGCTGGATCACTTCACCGACGTCGCCGTCGGCGGGGAGGCCTGCCCACCCGAACTCGTGGCCCGCTGGGCGCCGGGCCGTCGCCTGTACAACGCCTACGGGCCGACCGAGACCACGATCATGTCCAACATCAGCGACCCGATGACCCCGGGGGAGCGGATCACCATCGGCGGACCCATCCGCGGCGTCACCGAACTAGTGCTCGATTCCCGGTTGCAGCCGGTTCCGGTGGGAGTTCCGGGCGAGTTGTACCTCGCCGGAGCCGGTCTGGCCCGCGGCTACCACCGCCGTCCGTCACTCACCGCCGTACGGTTCGTGGCGAACCCGGCCCAGCCCGGCGAGCGGATGTACCGGACCGGCGACGTCGTGCGCTGGACCGCCGAACACACCGTCGAGTATCTGCGACGCAGCGACTTCCAGGTGAAGGTCCGCGGGTTCCGCATCGAACTCGGCGAGATCGACGCGACCCTCGCCGCGGACCCCGACGTGCGGTTCGCGGTCACGGTCGCCTACCGCGGACCGGCCGGAGACGCCCTCCTCGCCTCCTACGTCGTGCCCGCGCCGGGGCGTGCCCTCGACACCGGTCGGATCACCCGTCGTCTCGCCGACCGGCTGCCCGCCCACATGGTTCCGTCGTCGATCACCGTGCTGGCGGAGATCCCGCTCACCGCCGTCGGGAAATTCGACCGCACAGCGCTGCCTGCGCCCGAATTCGCGGTCGGAGCCGGGGAATACCGTGCACCCGCCGATCCGGTGGAGGAGACGGTGGCCGAGGTCTTCGCGGAGGTGCTCGGACTCGACCGCGTGAGTGTGGACGCGAGCTTCTTCGACCTCGGCGGCAATTCGCTGAGCGCCACCCGCGCGGTGGCCCGCCTGCGCGCCGCACTCGGCACCGACGTCGGCGTGCGGGCGTTGTTCGAGGCGCCCACGGTCGCGGCGTTCGCCGCGCGCATCGAGCACGCGGGAGCGGGCACGTCGGGTCGTCCCGCCCTGACCGCCGGGGAACGCCCCGACCGGATCCCGCTGTCCTACGCCCAGCAGCGGATGTGGTTCATCAACCAGTTCGACACGAGTTCGCCCGCCTACAACATCCCGATGATCGTCCGGCTCACCGGACACCTGGACGTCGATGCTCTGACGTCCGCGGTCGCCGACGTGGTGTCGAGGCACGAGTCGTTGCGCACCCGGTTCCCGCTCCGCGACGGCGAACCCGTCCAGGAGGTCCTCGAACCCGACCCGCCGGCGCTCGCGCCGATCCCGATCGCGGACGAACACCAACTCCGGGACGAGCTGACCCGCCTCGTGTCGGCCGGCTTCGACGTCACCGCCGAGGTGCCGCTGCGCATCGCCCTGTACTCCCTCGACCTGTACTCCCTCGACCTGTACTCCCTCGAAGTCGATACCCACGTGCTGGCCGTGGTCGTGCACCACATCTCGGCCGACGGCTTCTCGATGGCGCCGCTGGTGCGCGACGTGATGATCGCGTACGAATCCCGCGTCCACGGCCGCGCCCCCGCGTGGACTCCGCTGCCGGTCCAGTACGCCGACTACGCGCTGTGGCAGCGTCGGTTGCTGGGCGCGGAGGACGACCCCGGGTCGCTGCTCTCGCGGCAACTGTCCTACTGGCAGTCGGCGTTGTCCGGGCTGCCCGAACTCCTCGAACTGCCCACCGACCATCGGCGTCCCGCCCAGCAGTCGTTCCACGGCGACCGGGTGCGCTTCGCGATCGACGCGGGCCTGCACGACCGGATCCGGACCGCGGCACGTGAGCACGGGTCCACCGAGTTCATGGTCGTGCACGCGGCGCTCGCCGTCCTGCTCGGCCGGCTGGGCAGCACGGACGACGTGGCGATCGGCACCCCGATCGCCGGCCGCGGCGAGGCGGCGCTCGACGACCTCGTCGGCATGTTCGTCGGCACCCTCGCGCTGCGGACCCCGATCGAGGCGGGACAGCCGTTCCGTGATCTGCTCGCGCGGGTCCGCGACGTCGATCTCGGGGCGTTCGCGCACGCCGACCTTCCCTTCGAACGCGTGGTGGACGCCGTCGGCCCGGTGCGGTCGACCGCGCACTCACCCCTCTTCCAGGTGTCCCTCGAATTCCAGAACACCGAGAATCCCGTCCTGCGACTGCCCGGGCTGAGCGTCGAGGGACTCGATCCGGCCCTCGACGTCGTGAAGGTGGACCTCGAGGTGATCCTCGACGAACGTTTCGACGCGGACGGCGCACCCGCGGGCATGGTGGGCGCGATCGACTACGCGACCGACCTGTTCGAGGCAGGCACGGTGCAGGGCTTCGCGGCCCGGTTCGTCCGGATCCTCGAGACGGTGACGGTCGACCCCGACGTCGTGATCGGCGACGTCGAGATTCTCGGCACCGACGAAGTCGCGGCGCTGACTCCGGCGCGTGGAGCCGCCGACGCGCCGAATCTTCTGTTGCCCGCACTGTTGTCGGCAGCGGCATCGCGCCCGGACGCCGAGGCGGTGTCGTACGAGGGCCGCACGGTCACCTACCGGGAACTGGACGAGACCTCGAACCGGCTGGCGCGCAGGCTGGTCGACTCCGGTGCCGGGCCGGGGACGTTCGTGGCGCTGAGCCTGCCGCGGTCGGTCGAATCGGTGCTGTCGGTCTGGGCCGTCACGAGAAGCGGTGCGGCGTTCCTGCCCGTCGACCCCGGCTACCCGGCGGAGCGGATCGAGCACATGCTCACCGATTCCGGTGCGGTGTCCGGCGTGACCGTCCGCGCGCACCGCGACCGGCTGCCCGACACCGTCAACTGGATCGTGCTCGACGACGCCGAGGACGAGGAACGGATCCGGGTGCAGTCGGCGGCCCCCGTCACCGACGCGGACCGGACCGCGCCGCTGCACGACACGCACCCCGCCTATCTCATCTACACGTCCGGATCCACCGGCACACCCAAGGGTGTGGCCGTCACCCACCGTGGCCTGGCGAACCTCGCCGCCGAGGAACGCGACCGCCTCGCGGTCACCCCCGTCTCCCGGGTCCTGCACTTCGCGTCGCCGAGCTTCGACGCGTCCGTGTTCGAACTCGTCATGGCGTTCTGCGCGGGTGCGACGCTGGTGATCGCGCCGCCCACGATCTACGGCGGCACCGAGCTGGCCGCGTTGTTGAGCGAGGAGGGGGTGTCCCACGGGTTCGTCACCCCGACAGCCCTGGCGTCGATGGACCCGCTCGGGTTCGAGTCGCTGCGGACGCTGGTCGTGGCCGGTGAAGCGTGTCCACCCGAACTCGTCGCCCGGTGGGCACCCGGCCGCCGGATGTTCAACGCGTACGGGCCCACGGAGACCACGATCATGTCGAACATCAGCGAGGCGCTGGTGCCGGGCGAACCGGTCACGCTGGGCGCACCCACCCGCGGCGTGTCCGAGGTCGTGCTGGATTCCCGGCTGCGCCCGGTACCGGTCGGCGTCGTCGGCGAGCTGTACGTCTCGGGACGCGCCCTCGCCGCCGGATACCACCGCCGGCCCGGCCTGACGGCGTCGCGTTTCGTGGCCGCGCCCTGGGGCTCGCCGGGTGAGCGGATGTACCGCACCGGAGACGTGGTGCGCTGGCGCCGCGACGGCACCCTCGAATACGTCGGGCGCAGCGACTTCCAGGTGAAGATCCGCGGGTTCCGGATCGAACCCGGCGAGATCGATGCCGCACTCACCGATCACCCCGACGTCGGGTTCGCCGTCACGATCGCCCGTGCGGGGCCGGTGGGGGAACCGTTGCTCGTCTCGTACGTCCGCCCGGTGGGCGGCGCGAGCGTCGACACCGCGGAGCTCACCCGTCTCGTCGGTGAGCGGCTGCCCGCCCACATGGTGCCCGCCGCGATCGTCGTGCTCGAGCAGATTCCGCTGACGCCGGTCGGCAAGCTGGATCGCGCCGCACTGCCCGCCCCCGCGTTCCTGTCCGGCACCGGGTTCCGGCTGCCCGCGAACGCCCTGGAGGAGGCGATCGTCGACGTGTTCGCCGACGTCCTCGGTCTCGATCGGGTCGGCGCGGACGACAACTTCTTCGAAAGGAGCGGCAACTCCCTGCTCGCCACCAAGGTGGTGGCCGCTCTCCAGGAGAGACTCGACCGGAAGATTCCCCTGCAGTGGATGTTCCTGGATCCCACACCGTCCGGGCTCGCCCGCAGAATCGCGCTGCCGTCGGCCGAGGGGGGAGTCCAGGAGGCCCTTGCGGTGGTGATCCCGCTGCGCACCGAGGGCACCGGGCGACCGCTGTTCTGCGTGCATCCCGGAATCGGGCTGTCCTGGGGGTATGCGGGCCTCGTCCGGTACCTTCCCGCCGACCGCCGTGCGTACGGTCTGCAGTTGCCCACGATCAGCGGCGACGGCGAATACCAGTCGATCGAACAACTCGCCCACCGCTACGTCGAGGAGATGAAGGCGATCCAGCCCGAGGGACCGTACGACCTGCTGGGCTGGTCGCTCGGCGGGGTCATCGCCCACGCGATGGCCGTCGAACTGCAGAGGTCGGGTGACGACGTCGCCACCCTCGCGCTCATGGACAGCTACCCCGACGACGGCTCGGATCAGCTGTTCGGGAAGCTCGACATGCAGGACCTGCTGCGTGGCCTCGGCCTGGTCGTCGAGACGGACGGCGAGCTCACCTACGAGGAGGCGGCGCGGCTGCTCAACGAGTCGTGGGGCAGCGAATCCGGGCTCCGCGGCGACGACCTCGAGCGGATCAACGCCGGCTACGAGAACTCACGAGACCTGGTCCACCGGTTCGTGCCGCAGGTCTACGACGGCGACCTGCTCATCTTCCCCGCCGTCGGCGCGGACGACACCGACACGAGGCCGCGGTCGGCGCAGGAGTGGCGACGGCTCGTCCGCGGCCGCATCGACGAGCACCCAGTGGACTGCGGGCACAACGACATGATCGAGCCTCGGTCCCTCGCCGCTATCGGGCCGGTGCTCGCGAGGTACCTCGACGCTCGAATGTGAACCCGGAGTCGCGGCGGGCGAATACCCGAAACGGGGCCGCCCGCTGTGCAACGATGACCCTGTGTGCCCTGATGATGGCAAACGAATGATCAGGGGGGCGGGGAGAATAGTCCGCCTCTCGCATTCGCGAGTGCCGATTCAGACGCAGCCACACCTTCGCCGGTCGGGGACACCCTATGGGGAGGAACCGCCGTGAAGCCCGTCGACGCGCGGAAACCGGCTACACCGAATTCGGATGCGGCGCCATTCCCGCTGTCCGCGGCCCAGCGGGCGACGTGGTTCGCGCAGCAACTCGACCCTGCGGTGCCGATCTCGGTAGCGCACTACGTGGAGTTACACGGCGACCTCGACGTCGACCTGCTGCGACGGGAGACCGTCGCGACCGGTCGCGAATTCCAGTCGCCCTTCCTCCGGGTCGTCGAGGTCGACGGCCTGCCGATGCAGTACGTGGACGAGACGATCGACATCCCGGTCACGTTCGTCGATCTTCGTGATGCGGACGACCCGGTCGCCGCTGCGCACGCCTGGATGGACCGGGACTACCGGACGCCACTCGATCTCGGTGCAGACCGCCTGGTCGAGACCTCGGTGCTGTGCGTTGGCGAAGAACATTACCTGTGGTACAGCCGCATTCATCATGTCGCGCTCGACGGCTACGGCGCCATGACGCTGATCAACCGCATCGCGCACCGGTATTCGGCCTCCGTGGCCGGTCGCGAACCGGATCGGAGCCGGGCGGCAAGCCTGCGGGAACTGTACGACGTCGACACCCGCTATCGCTCCTCCGATCGGTTCGCGTCGGATCGGGAGTACTGGGCGGCGCGGATCGAGGCCGCCGAGGGATCGACTCTGGCCGAGAAGACCGCGCCCGCCGTCGCGAGGAGCACGCTCGAGAGTGCCTCACTGTCCGAGGCGGCGCTTACCGGTCTTCAGAATTCCGACAGTCGGGCCACCGCCACCGCGGCCGCCACGATCATCGCCGCCTTCGCCTGCTACCTGTCGCGCGCAACGGCTAAAGAGACTGTTCTCGTGCAGATTCCGATGTCCGGTCGGACGACATCACTGCTCCGCAACTCCGGGGGCATGACGGTCAACGTCGCGCCGCTGTCGATCTCGGTCGACGAGGGCGGCACGGTCGCGGAACTCGTGTCGCGGGTTCAGCGGGAACTGATGGGAGCGTTGCGGCATCAACGGTGCAGTCTCGACGACATCCGCCGTGACCTGCGCCCGAGCCGTGGCGCCGGGCTGGACGGGCCGATGGTCAACGTCATGCTGTTCCACCAGGAGGTCCAGCTGGGATCCCTGACCGGTGACTACCACATCGTCACGTCCGGTCCGGTGGACGACCTCCTGGTCAACGTGTACCCGAGCGGCAGCCCCGCGGGTCTCTTCGTCGACTTCCGGGCGAATCCGAACCGGTACGAGGACACGGTGCTCCGCCTGCACCACCAGGAATTCGTCGAACTCCTGCAAGAGTTCATCGCAGCAGACCCACAGGCCGGGCTCGCCACACTTCACCGGTCGACTGCGCGGAAGGGGCAGCGACTCCGACGCGAGGCGCGGCAGATCGAGTACTGGAAGGCACGGCTCTCGGGTCTTCCCGAACTGCTGACCCTGCCGTCCGATCGGGCTCGACCCGCCGTGCAATCCCTGAGGGCGGACCGCGTCGACGTCCCGATCGGTGCCGACACCCATCGCGGAGTGGTCGCGCTGGCACGGGAACACGGCACGACCCCCGTCCACGTCCTGCACGCGGCTCTTGCCGTTCTGCTGAGCCGGCTCGGCGGCACTTCGGATGTGCCGATCGGAACGCCGGTCCCGGTGGACGAGGGCCGGAACATCGTGGTGCTGCGGAGCCGCGTCGACCCGGGCGTGTCCTTCACGGACCAGCTCGGACACGTCCGGGAGGTCCACGACGAGGCATTCGGGCACCGCGACGTGCCGTTCGAGCGAGTGGTGCGGGCCCTCGCGGTCGGAGAGTCTCCCGCCTATGCGCCGGTCGTCCAGGTGCTGTTCGAGCACCGCGACGGGGCGGAGATCTCCGGGATCGGCCGCGTCGACCTCCGGGTGACGGCGGAGGAGAACTTCGACGCCGACGACGTCCCGTCCGGTATCACGGTGACCCTCGGGTTCGCCGCCGATCTGTTCGACGCCCACACGGTACGGACGCTCGGCGAACGGTTCGGTCGAATCCTGGAGACGGCAACCATCGACCCGGCGATCGCGATCGGAGACATCGACATCCTGTCCGAGGCCGAACGAGCCACCTTCGTTCCGGTTCGGGGCGTGCCGGGCAGCGCGGAGCGGACACTGCCCGAATTGTTCGCAGCAGCAGTCGGAACCAGCCCGGACGGTGTCGCGCTCTCGTACCACGGTGTCGAGGTGACGTACCGCGAGTTGGACGAGCGCTCGAACCAGTTGGCCCGCGTCCTGGCCGCACGAGGAATCGGTCCGGAAGACGCTGTGGCCCTGGGCCTGACGCGCTCGATCGAATCGGTGCTGGCGATGCTGGCCGTCGCGAAGGCGGGCGCGGCGTTCCTGCCGGTGGATCCGAGCTATCCGGCCGAGCGGATCGAGCACATGCTGGGTGATTCGGGGTCCGTCGTGGGGGTCACGGTGTCCGACAGTCGTTCCCGGCTGCCGGACTCCGTTCCCTGGCTGGTGCTCGACGACGAGGAATTCCGCACTCTCTGTGCGGCTCAGCCGGTGTCCGCAGTGACCGATGCCGAACGGGCACGGCCCCTTCACCTGGAGAATCCGGCCTACCTGATCTACACGTCCGGTTCGACGGGCCGGCCCAAGGGAGTGGTGGTCACCCACAGCGGCCTGGACAACTTCGCGGCCGAGCAGCACTCACGATTCGGAGCGACGCCGGCGTCTCGGATCCTGCATTTCTCCACACCGAGTTTCGACGCGTCCGTGTCCGAGTATCTGCACGTGTTCGCCGCCGCGGCAACCATGGTGATCGTTCCGCCCACGGTCTACGGTGGTGCCGAGTTGTTCGCGCTCCTGGAGGCGGAGCGGGTCACTCACGGATTCATCACCACTGCCGCGCTCGGATCGGTGGAGCCGACAGGGCTTTCTGCCTTTCGGGACGTGGTGTGCGGTGGCGAGGCGTGCCCGCCGGAACTGGTGACGCGGTGGGCGCCCGGCCGCAGGCTGCGCAATGCGTACGGGCCGACCGAGGCCACGGTCATGTCGAACATCAGTGAACCGATGTCATCGGCGGGAGCGATCACGGTGGGGGGTCCGCTCCGCGGATTCCACGAGGTCGTCCTCGATGCGCGGTTGGCGCCGGTGCCGGTCGGGGTGGCCGGGGAGTTGTACATCTCGGGCGACGCTCTGGCGCGCGGGTATCACGGCAAGCCGGCGTTGACGGCGGAACGGTTCGTGGCCAATCCCTTCGGCGGTCCGGGCGAACGGATGTATCGCACCGGAGACCTGGTGCGGTGGCGCGCCGACCGCGCACTCGAGTATGTGGGCCGCAGTGATTTTCAGGTGAAGGTGCGCGGTTTCCGCATCGAGCCCGGGGAGATCGATTCGGTCCTCCAGGCCCATCCCCACGTGCGGACCGCGGTGACGATGCCGCGGACGGCGCCGTCGGGAGACACGGTGCTCGTGTCGTACGTCCTACCCGCCAACGGCCGTCGGCTCGCGACCGCCGAGCTGGTGCGCCACGTGGGCGGGCAGTTGCCGCCGCACATGGTGCCCTCCGCGATCGTGGTCCTGGACGAGATGCCGATGACCCCGGCGGGGAAGATCGATCGCCGGTCGTTGCCGGAGCCCGAATTCCTCTCGGCGGCAAACGAGTTCCGTGCCCCGTCGGATCCGGTGCAGCGCGCGGTGGCCAGGGTGTACGCCGATGTCCTGGGGGTGGAGCGAATCGGTCTCGACGACAGCTTCTTCGACCTCGGTGGGAACTCGCTGGCCGCGACGAGGGTGGTCGCGCGTGTCAATGCCGCGCTCGGCGTCGCTCTCACGGTGCGAACCCTGTTCGAGGTGCCGACGGTGGAGGCGCTGGCGGAGTGGGTCGCGCGCGCCGACGCCAGGGGAGCCGACCGCCCGAATCTCGTGGCGCAGGAGCGCCCGGAACGAATTCCGCTGTCGCTTGCGCAGCAGCGGCTGTGGTTCGTCAACCAGTTCGACACCTCCTCGCCTGCGTACAACATTCCGATGGTCGTGCGCCTGTCCGGGACACTCGATGCCCCGGCACTCCGGGCCGCGGTGGGGGACGTCCTCGAACGACACGAATCGCTGCGCACCGTGTACCCGGCATCGACCGACGGACCGCATCAGGTGATCGTGCCGCCGGAGCAGGTGGTTCCGGACCTGGCGCCGAGGACCGTCGGGTGCGAGGAGGCGTTGCACGCGCAGATCACCGAGCTGACCGCCCGGGGCTTCGACGTGAGCGCAGAGGTGCCCGTGCGTGGTGCCGTGCTCCGGACCGGCCCGGACGAGCACGTTCTCATACTGGTGGTGCACCACATTTCGGCGGACGGGGCGTCGCTGGCACCGCTCGCCCACGATCTGACGGTGGCGTATGCGGCGCGGGTGCGGAGGCAGGCACCGGACTGGCTGCCACTGCCGGTGCAGTACGCCGACTACAGCCTGTGGCAGCGGGCAGTCCTCGGCAGTGACCGGAATCCCGGCAGCATCATGTCAGCGCAGTTGGTGTTCTGGAAGACAGCGTTGTCCGGGCTCCCCGACGTGATGGACCTGCCCCTGGATCGGCCGAGGCCCGCGGAGCGATCACTACGGGGCGGGACGGTCCCGTTCTCGGTGCCTGCGGACGTCCATCGGGACCTTGTCCTGCTCGCGCGTCGCCACGACGCGACGATGTTCATGGTGATGCACGCCGCGCTGGCCGTGTTGGCGGCCAGGTTGAGCACGTCCGAGGACATCGCGATAGGGACGCCGATCGCCGGGCGCGGTGAGGAGGCCCTCGACGATCTGGTGGGGATGCTCGTCAACACGCTGGTACTGCGGACCACCGTGGAGCCCGCCGCGACGTTCGCCCAGGTGCTGTCCCGCGCGCGCGAGGCGGACCTCGCCGCGTTCGGTCATACGGAAGTGCCCTTCGAGAGCGTCGTGGACGCGGTCGCGCCGGCTCGTTCGAGCGCGTACTCCCCGTTGTTCCAGGTCATGCTGGAGTTCCAGAACACGGCCCCGGCCCAGGTGGAGTTGCCGGGACTGACCGTGGAGACCGTCGAGGTCGACACCGCCGTCTGCAAGTTCGATCTGCAGGTGACGCTGGCGGAACACTCCGACGAGTCGGGAACGGCAACCGGCATCTCGGGCGGGTTCACCTTCGCGTCGGACGTGTTCGACCGGGCGACGGTGGTGGGGTTTGCCGAGCGGTTCGTCCGGATTCTGGAGGCGGTTGCGGGGGAGGCGGGGTCTGCGGTCGGGGATGTGGAGGTGTTGGGTCCGGGTGAGCGGTCGTTGGTGGTCGAGTCCTGGAATGCGACGGGGCGTGGG
>SEEV01000775.1 GCA_004211695.1 Rhodococcus sp. (in: high G+C Gram-positive bacteria) | reverse complement strand
CTTGTCGCATGTGTCGACGTAGCGGTCGAGTCCGCCGACGTAGGGCATGAAGACTCTGCTGCCGTCGTCGCGGTTGACGTGGACCATGTAGTTCTCGACGTTGAGTCGGAGCAGGTGGGAGGCGGCTTCGGCGACGTGTGCTGTCCACTCGTCCTGGGCGTGGGTTTCGGGTTCGACTCGGGTGTATCCGCGCTCGTTCATATGTTGGAGCAGGTCGGCGACGAAGTCGACGTGCTGGACGTTGTCGAGGATCATGTTCGCCAGCACCGAGGGGCTTCCGGGGCCGGTGAGCAGGAACAGGTTGGGAAATCCGCGGGTCATGAGCCCGAGCAGGGTGCGTGGTCCGCGTTCCCAGCGGTCGGTCGGTTGTTCGCCGAATTCGTTGCGGATGTTCGCCTCGTCGAGGGCGCCGGTGAAGGCGCTGAAGCCCAGTGCGAACACGATGAGGTCGAATTCGAAGTCGTGGTCCCGGGTACGGATTCCGTCGGGGGTGATGTGCTGAATGGGGTCGTTGTTGACGTCGACCAGGTGCACGTTGCTTCGGTTGAATGCCTCGTAGTAGCCGGTGTCGACGCACAGCCGCCGCGAGCCGATCGGGTAGGCGCGGGGGGTCAGCAACTCCGCCGTGTCCGGATCGCGGACGATCTCGCGCACACGCTCGCGGACGAAGTCGGCCACGATGGTGTTCGCATGGATGTCGGTGCCCTGGTCGGAGAAGACCGCGTTCATCGTGTGTCCGCCGCGCGCCCAGCGTTCCCTCAGCAGCGTCTGTTGTTCTTCCGGGGTGAAGTCGTGCGCCGATCCGGCGCCGAGCGGAATGTCCGAACCGGTCGGGTGGTGCAGGATCGTCTCGCGCAGTTCGGCGACGCGGCCGGCGTAGTCGGAGTACTTCTGCTGGTCGAGGGGAACATTCTGCGCGGGTACCGAGTAGTTCGCGGTGCGCTGGAACACGGTAACGCTCTCGGCGTCATGCGCCAGTGCCGGCACGGCCTGTACACCGGAGGACCCTGTTCCGATGACGGCGATTCGTTTACCGGCGGTCTCCACGGGGTCGGTGGGCCAGTGTGAGGTCTGCACCCAGCGGCCGCGGAAGTTCTCGAGGCCCGGGAACGAGGGGGTGCGTGCCTTCGACAGTTGGCCGGAGGCCATGACCAGGTAGCGTCCGGTGATCGACTGGCCGTCACTGGTGGTGACGCGGTATCGGTTCGCTGCGGGCTCCCACTGTGCACCGGTGACCCAGGTGGAGAAGCGGATGTGTTCGCGTACTCCCCAGGTGTCGGCGGCGAAATTCAGGTAGGCCAGAATTTCGGGCTGAGCCGGGTAGCGTTCCTTCCACGTCCATTTGGGGTAGAGATCCTCGTCCGGGAAGCAGTAGAAGTAACTTTCGATGTCGACCCGCGCTCCCGGGTATCGGTTGTGGTACCACACCCCGCCCACTTCGGGCGCACCCTCGAAAGCGATGACCCGCAACCCTTCCTGGGTCAGCTTGTGGACAGCGTAAATTCCGCCCGCTCCAGCACCGACCACGACAGCGTCATAATCCACCGTATTCATAACCACACCTTTCACAGGTCGAAATACTTCAGTTTTCAGAGCGCGACGAGACGCATGTGACGTTGCCGCCGAATGTGTCCGTCCCTCACGTACGCCACCGCTGGGCTGACCGACTCGGTGTGCTCAGCGGTGTCACCGACGTCCATGACGGTTTCGGCGTGGGCACGGCAGGGTCGATCACGCCGTCCGTCGAATGACGGGAAGCACGAGTCTCGACGGCCGAGCGCTGCCGTGCCACACGGTGTTGGTCGCGACCA
>SEEV01000774.1 GCA_004211695.1 Rhodococcus sp. (in: high G+C Gram-positive bacteria) | reverse complement strand
CGCTCGTCGGTCGTCGCAGTCGTCGACGAGCGCGTCGTGGGATTCGTATCAGGGTTCATCCGCCCCGAATCCCCAGCGACGCTGTTCGTCTGGCAAGTTGCCGTAGACGCAGACCAGCGTGGCAAGGGAATTGCCGGTCGCATGCTGAGCGCATTGCTCGATGGACTTGCACCCGAAGGCATTACCCATCTCGAGACGACGATCAGCCCCGACAACGAGGCGTCGATCGCGCTGTTCACCGCATTGGCGCGTCGCCGCGATACGGCGATCACCAAGCAAGAACTGTTCTCCCCTAACGATTTTCCCGATGGACACGAAGCCGAAGATCTGTACACGATCGGCTAAGAGCATGCCCCGGAGGAATGCAGCAACATGACTAATTTCGATACGAACATCTTCGAGAGCCTCGAGTCCGAGGTTCGCAGCTACAGCCGCGGCTGGCCCGCCGTCTTCGAGTCGGCGTCCGGCTCGTGGATCCGCGACGAGAACGGCCGCGACTACCTCGATTTCTTCGCCGGTGCCGGTTCGCTGAACTACGGCCACAACAACCCGGTCCTGAAGTCGGCACTCGTCGACTACATCGTCGGCGACGGCATCACGCACGGTCTCGACATGTCGACCGTGGCCAAACGCGACCTGCTCGAGACCTTCCAGGACAAGATCCTGAAACCGCGAGGCCTCGACTACAAGGTCCAGTTCCCCGGACCCACCGGCACCAACACCGTCGAGGCCGCCCTGAAACTGGCCCGCAAGGTCACCGGACGTTCGTCGATCATCAACTTCACCAACGCTTTTCACGGCATGACGCTCGGCGCCCTGTCGGTGACCGGTAACTCGATGAAGCGCGCCGGCGCCGGAATCCCGCTGGTGCACGCCACGCCGATGCCGTTCGACAACTATTTCGACGGAGTCACCGAGGACTTCCACTGGTTCCGCCGCGTGCTCGACGACTCGGGCAGTGGCCTGAACCGTCCGGCCGCCGTGATCGTCGAAACCGTGCAGGGTGAGGGCGGCGTCAACGTCGCCCGTCCCGAGTGGCTGCGCGCCCTCGCGGACCTGTGCGCCGAGCGCGAGATCCTGCTGATCGTCGACGACGTCCAGATGGGTTGCGGACGCACCGGCCCGTTCTTCTCGTTCGAAATCGCCGGCATCACCCCGGACATCGTGTGCCTGTCGAAGTCGATCGGCGGCTACGGCCTCCCGATGGCGCTGACGTTGTTCAAGCGTGAGCTCGACGTGTGGGGCCCGGGTGAGCACAACGGCACGTTCCGCGGCAACAACCCGTCGTTCGTCACGTCGAAGGTGGCGCTGGACCACTACTGGTCCGACGACGCCCTCCACAAGTCGACGCTGGCCAAGGGCGACAAGATCCACCAGGCGTTCACCGAACTGGCGAACCAGTTCGACGGCTCCGTCTCGACCCGCGGCCGCGGACTCGTCCAGGGTCTCGTGTTCGACGAGCCGGAGAACGCAGGCAAGGTGTGCGCACTCGCGTTTGACGAGGGACTGCTCGCGGAGACCTCCGGCCCGTCCGACGAGGTGGTCAAGCTCCTGCCGGCGCTGACCATCACCGACGAGGAATTGAACCACGGACTCGCCATTCTCGCCGACGCCACCGGCAAGGTTTGCAGCTAGAGAGAGGACTGACACTCACATGATCGTTCGCACCACCGCAGAAATCACCGACACCGACCGCGACATCACCAGCGAGGACGGAAACTGGCGCAGCAAGCGCATCATCCTCGGCGGCGACAAAGTGGGCTTCTCGTTCCACGAGACCACGATCAAAGCGGGCTCGGTCAACGAGTTCCA
>SEEV01000773.1 GCA_004211695.1 Rhodococcus sp. (in: high G+C Gram-positive bacteria) | reverse complement strand
GCCTCCGCCCCGGAGGTGTCGTTCGATCCGGCGACCCAGCTGGCGGTGCTGCCGTATTCGTCCGGGACCACCGGCCGGCCGAAGGGGGTGATGCTCACGCACCGCAACCTGGTGGCGAATGTGTGTCAGATCAACCCGCGGATGGGCATCGGCGCCGACGACAAGCTCCTGGCGGTGCTGCCGTTCTTCCACATCTACGGGATGACGGTGCTGCTGAACGCGGCCCTGTACAACCGGGCGAGCTTGGTGACGATGCCGAAGTTCGACCTGGTCGAATTCCTGTCGATCGTGTCCGGCCAGAGGTGCACGTATGTGTTCATCGCCCCGCCGGTCGCGGTGGCGTTGGCCAAGCATCCGCTGGTCGACGAGTACGACCTGTCGAGTGTGCATTCGATCTTCTCCGGTGCCGCCCCGCTGGATCAGGAGCTGGGCAAGGCCGTCGCGAACCGGCTGGGTTGCCGGGTGCGGCAGGGCTACGGGATGTCGGAGATGAGCCCGGTCTCGCATGCGATTCCGTTCGACCGTGACGACATCGCCCTGGATTCGGTGGGTCCGTCGATCGCGAACATGGAATGCAAGCTGGTCGACCCGGCCACCGGCGAGGAGGTCGCCTACCCGACCGACGGGGTCAGTGAGCCGGGTGAGTTGTGGTGCAAGGGCCCGAACATCATGGCCGGGTACCTCGGCAACGACGAGGCCACCGCGGAGACCCTGGACGGGGACGGGTACCTGCACACCGGCGACATCGCGACCGTCGACTCCGAGGGCGTGGTGACGATCGTGGACCGGATGAAGGAGCTGATCAAGTACAAGGGCTACCAGGTGCCGCCCGCCGAGCTGGAGGCGTTGCTGTTGACGCACCCGCAGATCGCCGACGCCGCCGTGATCGGGGTTCTCGACGACGAGGGTGAGGAGGTGCCGAAGGCGTTCGTCGTCCGCCAGCCCGGTGCCGAACTCGACGAGGCCGCGGTCATCGCGTTCGTCGCCGAGCGGGTGTCGCCGCACAAGAAGGTCCGCAAGGTCGAGTTCATCGACCTGGTGCCGAAGTCCGCCGCGGGCAAGATCCTCCGCAAGGACCTACGCGCCGCCGAAACTGCCGGGAGGTAGGCCCTCCGACGAGGCACACATCGAACCGACCATTACCGCCACACTCATCGACGGTGTCCTGCAGCTGCCCATCTCCATGGCGGCCGCAGGCATGTCGATGGATTTCACCCAGATCGACGAGGCCACCGAGGCCGTGCGCCTCGGCTTGCTCGACCAATTTGTCGCCGACGACGAGATCCACCCCGAGCGCCCCAGAGCGCCACGCTCGACGGTATAAGGGCGCCGCCGCCAGCGTGAACGCAGCATCTGCGCTGCCACACGTGTTCGTGCAGCATCGAGTCTGTCGGTGTCGTGACGCGGTTCGAGGCTACCGTAGCCCGCATCGTTCAGGCTACCGTCAGCGATATCCTGGAAACACGTCGTCGAGAGGCTGAACGTGCAGATTTCATCGAACATATCGCGGACCGGATGAATCGATCCGGACGATGCCCGATATCGATCCGTTCGAGACCCATCGCGATGTGACCCCGTCAGTCGCGTCGGAACTGGCAGCCGACGGATTCGACGACGCCCGGGAGATCGGGCGTGGAGGCTTCGGTGTCGTATACCGGTGCACACAACCCGCACTCGACCGGACCGTCGCCGTCAAGGTGCTCACCAACGATCTCGCGGAGGAGAACCGGGAGCGCTTCTTTCGCGAACAGAGGGCGATGGGCCGCCTGACCGGCCACCCCAACATCGTCAACGTCCTCCAGGTCGGGGTCAC
>SEEV01000300.1 GCA_004211695.1 Rhodococcus sp. (in: high G+C Gram-positive bacteria) | reverse complement strand
AGGGTGTTCGCCTCGATGTGGAGGTCAGTGGGCGGGGATTCCGCCCTAGGAGCTCCAGAGTGGACTTGGGGGTCAGCAAGGGGGTGGTGGGGTGGAGTGAGCACACCGAAGAGCTGGCTGCCTCCTCGCAGTTGCGGGAAGCGTTGTGAGCGGACTCCCTGATTTCGAAGCTTGGTGCGAGCAGTGGCCGGCCACCCCGACATTGCGCCGCTGCGTCCCGCCTCGTCCGGTGATTGTCGAGATGAATCGTGTTCTCCCGCTTGCCAAACATGCCCAACGCCCCGATCGACTGCCACTGCGAGTGCTCGCCGGTGGTCTCCGGGTCGAGGGAACCATGCACGCGGAATTGTTCGCCTGGGTGAAATTGACCGATGGCCAGTGGCTGGCTTGTGTTTGTGTTCCGGCTCGATCGGGTGATGGACGAACCGGGCTGGATCTGTGGTTATGGGTGACCGCCGACGCGGTGAGTGATTGCGAGCCGCGCGCCGGCGACCGCTGATTCCCCTGGGATATCCGCCGGCCCGCAGACGATCTTTCGGCCGCGCCGGGTGGGTGTCGTCCCGCGTCCCCGGCACAGGGTGCGCCGGGGACGCGGGACGAGCACAGAACCCCTATTTGCGCAGGTCAGCCCGTATACTCGAGGAGTCTAATTCGGTAGCGAGACTGACCAACTCGCTCGACTCTGGAGGATTTTCTGTGGCTGATTTGGCGACTGCTGTGACGGTGTTGGATGCGAATGGGCGGGCCGGTGTTCCGTCGTTGTTGATCTCGGGTCCGGGTATGGGTAAGTCGAGTCTGGTGCGGGGGTTGGCGGCGTCGGACGGGGTGCTGTGCGAGACGGTCCTCGGGTCGTTGCGGGAACCGGCCGACTTCGCTGGCCTGCCGGTGGTGCGTGAGCACGGGGTGACGTTGGAGGCTCCGGACTGGGCGAAGCGCATTCACGCCGAGGGTGGTGGCTATCTGTTTCTGGACGAGTTGACGACGAGTCCGCCTGCGGTGCAAGCGGCGATGCTCGCGGTCGCGTTGGACCTGAAGGTCGGTGATCTGCAATTGCCGAAGGGAACGCGGGTGGTTGCGGGTGCGAATCCTCCCGATTGTGCTGCCGGTGGGTACGAACTGGAAGCGCCATTGGCGAATCGGTTCTGCCATGTGGAGTTCACTCCGTCTGTTGATGAGTGGTTGGACGGTATGGCGACAGGGTGGGCCACGCCGCCCGCCTCGCGTGCGGTGGCGACGGACGAACAGCGCGTGGCGCTGGTGCGTAGTTCGATCACCGGATATGTCCAGCGCAACCCGGAAGCGTTGGACGCGTTCCCGTCGTCGGCGGCGCAGACCGGGGGAGCGTGGCCGTCGCGACGCACGTGGGCGATGTTGGCGGCGGTGTTGCCGCATCTGCGTGACGACGACAACGCGGCGATCAATGCGGCGGTGTTCGGGCTGATCGGTGAGGGGACCGGTGTCGAGTTCCTGGAATGGCGCAGGAATGCCGATCTGCCCGACCCGGTGGCGGTGATCGAGAATCCGGAAACGGCGTTCGACTGGCAGTCTCGTCCGGACCTGGTGTGGGCAGTTCTGTCGGGTGTGACGGCGTGGGCTTCGGGGCGGGGCACTGTCGAGGCGTGGCGCAGCGCGTGGGGGCCGCTGATCGCGGCTGCGGAAGCGGGTGCACCTGATGTGGCGGGCGCTGCGGCGCGGACGTTGGCGAAGGCGCGGCCCGCCAAGGCTGTGGTTCCGGCTGCGGCGAAACGGTTCTCCCCGATGTTGGTGGCTGCGGGTCTGGTCGGTGAGGCGGCGTGAGCGCGGTGCGGGTACTCGACCCGGACGAGTTGCGCGCGTTTCGGTTGGCCCGGTTGGTCTCTGCCGAACAGATGCCGTACTTCATGCGGGCGTTGTTCGCGGCCCGGCCGGTGGCTGCGCCGGGGCTGGGCACGTTCGCGGTGGATGCGCAGTGGCGGTTGTATCTCGATCCGGCGCTGCTGGTCGGTGCGAACGCGTGGCCGGTCCCGGTGGCGGGTGCGGTCCTGTTGCACGAGGTTGGGCACTTGCTGCGCGCACATGCCGCGCGCGCAGAGTTCTTGCCGAAGCCGGTCCAGCACTTGGCGTGGAACTACGCCGCCGATGCGGAAATCAACGATGACCTTCTCGCGGCCGGTGTCGGACTGCCCGAAGGGGTGATCACCCCGGAGTCGTTCGGGTGCGCATCGGGAGGCATCGCGGAGGACTACTACACGAACTTGGTAGATCCGTCTGCCCCTTCACCTCCGAACGCACCCGCAGACGGCGATGGTGAACCGGGGTGCGGGTCCGGTGCGGGGTGCCCTGCCGTGCCCGGCGAGTTGGGTGCGGCCGGGAGTGAGGTGACCGAGGGTCTCGACGGCGCGGAGGCTGACCTGGTGCGGCGGTATGTCGCGAAGGCCGTTCGTGAGTCTTCGGGAAAGGGGCGGGGGAGCGCCCCGGCCGGGTTGGCGCGGTGGGCCGGTGAGGTACTGGCACCGCCGACGGTGGCATGGGATCGGTTGTTGCGTGCGGTGATCCGGCGCGTCTTGGCGGATCAGGCGGGGCGGACGAACTACACGTATTCGCGACCCTCGCGGCGCGGGATCCCGGGCATAGTCGCTCCGGCGATGCGCGGCCCGTCGATTACGGTCTCGATGGTGGTCGACACGTCGGGATCGATGTCGGCAGACGATCTGGATGCGGCGATGAGTGAGGTTGCCGGGGTGCTGCGGGCTGGCGGTGTGGCACGTGATCGGGTGCGGATTGTGGCCTGTGATGCGTCGAGCACAACGGCGCAGCCGGTTCGGTCCATCGCGGACGTGAAACTGATCGGCGGCGGCGGCACCGACATGCGGGTGGGTATCGAGGCGGCCAATGCTGCGCGTCCGCAGCCGCATGTGGTGATCGTCCTGACGGACGGGGATACGCCGTGGCCGGATCGCCCGTCGCGGTCGCATCTGGTGTGCGCGGTGATCGGCAGTGACGCGGCTGCGGGGCGTACACCGTCGTGGGCGTCGACGGTGTGCGTGCCGGTCGGTGCGGGAGTTCGCGCATGAGCGCGGCAGGAAGCGGCGACCTGGTCCGCTACGCCGACCGGGTGTTGGCCGGTACCGGGATCACCGCCCACCAGGTTGCGGCGGTAGTGGCAGGTACGGCGACCGATGCGGCGGCGGCGGCTCTGCGCGCCGGTTGGCGCTGTGCCGCGAATCCGGTGCATGTGGGGAGCGGCGAGGGACGGGGAGCGGCATGAGCGTGGAATGGTTCGACCTCGCCCAGCGGCTCTATGCCGCCGAAACCCGGTCGCCGGTCGCTCGGCTCACGCACACCACGTTCGTGCCGTCCACGGCGGCGCTGGCGGTGCGTGCGGTGGCACGTGGTGGCAGCGCCACCGTGGCAGTGGCCGGGTTCGAGGGCCGTGAGGAACGCGCCCGCGACGTGGATGCCCTGGGACTGCTGGCCGCACACGGCGGCACCATCGTGGGGCGCTGCGACCCGGCACCGTTGCTCACCGACGACACCGGCACCCTGCCTGCCCTGGTGACGCTGGCGCGGGCGCACGCACACCACCCGGACCCGCAGGTGGCCGGTGCTGCGGCCATGGTGGCGTGGTGGGCGGATCGGGCAGACCATCCCGGCACGTCGGCGGTGGTGAATCTGGTGGCCGCGTCGTCGGCGCGGTATGTCCTCGGCACCACCCCGGAGGCCGAACGGTCGGCGACCACGTGGCGGCAGTGGTTCGGCATCTCCGATGACAGCGTCATCGGCTTGCATGAGTGGGCCGCGAAGATCAGCGGCGGACCGCTGCTGCCACTACTGAAGCCGATTCACGAGGACGACCGTTATTCGTGGGACCGCGCGCTATCGGCAGCGACAGCCGGGCATGACTGGTCGCGCCCGGACAACACCGCCAGCGCCGCCATGGGACTGCGCACCCGATGCGATGCCGCCGACTTGAAAGCCGCTGCCCTGATCGATGATCCGCTCTGGCGGCAACGCGCAGTCCATACCGGGCACGTGGCGGTCGGGGTGGCATCGGTGACCCCGCCGCCGATCCGGTCGCGTCGGCGCAACGCATCGCTGTCGGTGACCTGTGAGCGGCTCGATTCACGGTTGCGCGTCGGCTCCGAGGTCACCGGCTGGATGGGCACCCCAGCGGACAAGCCCTTCGAGCGGTTCTGTGTCGAGGTCACCTCGGCACAGGTCGTAGAGGGAAAGTTGGTCCTCGGTCTCGGCTCGGTCGGCGCACACGCCCCCGCACCGGGAGCAAGGGTGTGTTTGATGCCGCAGCCGCCGTCCCCGCAGACGATGCGCGCGGGCCGGGGCCGATACTGGCGGCTCTACCGTGCCCGCCGTTCCTGGCTCTCCACCGGCCAAACACCGGTCGCTGCGCGGCGTGAGGTTCCCCTCGACGTGCTGATCGCGGGCGCAGAGGACTAGCCCCGGCAGCCTGCACCGTTACCCGAAAACAGTTTGCTTCACACCACCTTTCGTGAAAGGTCGCACCGTCATGCGCATCCTCGCCCCCCGCCCCGATATCCCCAACCCGGCACCCTCGAGCGCACCGGCACCCAGGCCGACCCCGCCGTCGCTCACGCAGTGGCCGGGATCGCAGATCATGTCCGATCCGATCACCGCACGTGTGCTGTTCTCGGTGTGGTCGGGTGATCCCGCCGTTGTCGTCCCGTCGCCACCCGGCGCGGGCAAAACTCGACTGGTCGCCCTTCTCGCGGCAGCACTGGCACACCGCGGCGATCTGCGTGTCGGCATCGCGGCCCAGACCCGCGAACAGGCAGTGGAGATTGCGCGGCGCCTCGGCACCCTCACCGATCGCGCCGCTCTGATGTGGAAAGCGAAACCGCCGAAACCCGACAGCGGGCAGACGCCAGCGGTGTCGGGGCAGAAGGTGCGGTGGCCCGGTGAGGTGGGCGCGATCCTGATCGGCACGACCGCCCGATGGCTGTTCTCGGACCCCGACCGGGTGGCGGCTGACGTGCTGATCGTCGACGAATCGTGGCAATGCACCTACGCCGATCTGGGCGCACTCGGCGCTATGGCCAGGCAGGTGGTCTGTGTGGGCGATCCCGGTCAGATCGATCCGGTGGTGACCGGCGACGTGTCTCGATGGGACGGCAGCGATACCGCCCCGAACCTGCCGGGACCGATCGCGCTGCAAGCCGCACACGGCGACGCGGTGGGCGTGGTCCGGCTGCGCCACACCTGGCGACTCGGACCCGGCACCACCGCCCTGATTCAACCGTTGTTCTACCCCGACCTGCCGTTTACCTCCCGCCGACCACCGGAGCACCTCACCGACGCTGGCGGAGTCGTCCTGCCCGAGCTGGCGCACCGTTCCGTCACGGTCTCCGGTGGCCCGTCCGATCCGGCGCTGGTGACCGCGTGCGCACAGCGGGCGCGGGAGCTGGCGGGCGCGGAGCTGATCACCGCCGAGGACCAGCGACCCATGAGCGCCGCCGATATCGCGGTGGTGGTTCCCCACGTGACGCAGGCGGCGGCGATCCGCGCCCTCCTGTCCGATCACCCGGACGTGCTGGTCGGCACCGCGAACTCTCTGCAAGGGCTCGAGCGTGCCGCTGTGGTGGTGTTGCATCCGCTGGCCGGATACCGCACCGCCGAGCCATTCAGCCTCGATCCGGGCCGCGCCTGCGTGATGCTCTCCCGCCACCGCGCCCACATGAGCGTCGTCATCGATGACGCGAGCGCCGAGGTACTCGCCTACACCGAACCCTCGACCGCGCACGCCGCCAACACCGACCTGCTGGCCGCGCTGCACCGCACTCCCGCTGTGTAGCAACCTCAAAAAGAAAGGGATTTAGACAATGTCCGATGAAATCATGACCGAGTTCCGCGCAGAACGGCTGCCGGACGTCGACTCGCCAGCCCAGCTGGCAGCGGCATTCGCGGGGAGGACCCGTCCGAACTTCACCTACGAGTACGACGAGGGTTCTCAGGTCCACGACAACGGTGTCCGCGCGTTACGGGCAGGGGATGGGCTGATCAGCTACGCACGCATCTGCACTACCGATCGGGAGGAGGCCTTGACGGTCTTCGGGGACTTCCTCGGTGATCTGCACCATCTGGCCGATGCGATGGGCGTCGACTGGGACGAAGCGCAGCGAAGGGGAGCGGTCCACTACACCGCCGAGTTGTACGGCGCGGACTAAGGGAACTGACGGCTGGACGGTCCCAAGGACCCGTTCGGCCGGCAGTCCCCGGCACCGGGTGTGCCGGGGACCGGTACTTCCCGATTCCCATGTGGTCATCACACGTATCCCTGACCATCCGATTTATGCGTGACGATGTGAGTGAAAAACTGCGTGACGATGTGAGTGAAAAACTGCGTGTCGACGTGCGTGAGGCGCTGCGTGGTGATTTGCGTGAAGACGTGCGTGTCGACAGGCGTGTCGAAATGCGTGCAGGCACACGAGTGCAGATGCGGGTGATTCAGCGACTCCTTCTCTGGCTGGAGGCCGAAGGCCTACGCGGCCGACGTAGGGTTGGTAAGTGGCCGTCCCGGAGTGCAACAGACCAGTTCTGATTCATTTCGACAACATCGAATCCGTCCACATTCACTGGATCTGACAGTCCTTCACCTCGCCGAGCGCCGGAGCATGTGCACGAGGTGCTGGTCCGGACGCTGTGTCTGGGATAGGCGCTACCCCTGTCCGCCTCGTAGAGCGCGAGTGTCGAAGTTTGAGGGCCAGGTGGTGGTGGGGGCTATCCCATCGGGTGTGCTGACAGTCGTGGTCCCCGTGGGCGCGGACCGGGGGACACCCCGAGGACTGCGAGGCGGCGCCGCTCGTCGTCCGGCAGTGCGTTGGCTCGCCACTTTTGCTCCTACACGTTCGAAGTGGCCTGCGTGGTTCTGCACGAGGCCACCGGCAAACATTCAGTTCTCCCGGTGCCGAGCCGGGCCATACTCTCCAGCTACCGGTTCCCGTCCCGTTTTCGTCGCCGAACAGGGACACAGATTCTCGCGACGCGTCGATTCTGGTGGGGAGTGGGGGAGTGGCAGTATAGTTGCAGTTCAAAGGGGCTATATAAGTTGTCGATGTGGTGGGGAGCGAGGACGAAAAGCGGCACCAAAGCGGGTTCAAAGACATTCGATCTGGCCGGTAGTGCCGATGTCAGCGATGCCGGTCAGTCGCCGTCCGCACCGCAACGCCGCGGTGCGGACACTGCCTGACACGTCGGTCGGAAATCTCGCATCCGCGGTGGTCTCGACCGACATCCCGACGACCTGCTCTCGCCCGAACCCCGGCACGGGGTCCCTGCGTCATTCTGTACTCGGACCGAAGGACGTCGGGATGTCGATGCTCCGATCGATCGATGGCGCTCTTGTCCGGGCCGACACGAAAGTGCCGTCCCCGTTCAATCGGCGCGCCGTAGGCGTCTCAGGCGGCTATCCGCCTGAGACTGACCGGCAGCGATTCAGCCGCCCCGGCACCCGGGTGTTGCTGCGCGGTAAACACAAGACCCGCCATCACTGCCGGGCGAAAAGTGCCTCGACGAGCGCGGTGGCCGATGCGGTCTTCGCCGCGGTTTTCGTTGATGCGTCGGCGGTGGCGGTGTGGCCGACGAGGTGCACGGTGGCGGTGAAACGGGGTGCGTGCGCGGGACCGTCGGTGCGGAACTCCTGACATCCACGTCAGGAGTGGTAGCGGATCCCGTATCGGACACGAATGTCCCACATCACACACCGGATCCACCACGTGATGATTGTTTCCGATGGGGTGGCGGCGACTGCGGGGTGTGGTCGTCGAGCTCGAGGGCGACCGCGCGCGTGAGGGCGTCCTCGGCTGGGAGCGCGGCCTGCTCGGCGGGCGAGAGATCGTAGCGGGAGACGGCGATCGGCTGGGTGGTGCCGGCGAGTGCGTACCTGACGACGGACTCGTTCTTGTCCGCCACCAGGAGCATCCCGACCGTGGGTTGGTGCTGTGGCCTGCGCAGCCTGTCCTCGACGAGGGCGACATAGAAGCCGAGCTGGCCAGCGTCGCGAGGGTCGAATTTCGTGGTCTTGAGTTCGATGACCACGTACCGGAGTTGCTCGACGTGGAAGAACAGCAAGTCGACGAAGAAGTCATCGCCTTCCACATCGAAGTGGACCTGGCGGCCCACGAACGCGAACCCGGGGCCGAGCTCGCGGAGGGTGTCGATGATGCGCTCGACGAGCCGATCCTCGAGCTGCCGCTCGGCGGCGTCCCCGTCGATGGCGAGGAACTCGAGCGTGAACGGATCCTTGGTGATCTGCTGAGCGAGCTCGGAATCGGTGCGCTCAAGAGCGTGCGGGAAGTTGGACGGGGCCGCACCCTCTCGCAGGTGCAGGTCCGTCTTGATCTGGTGTGCCAACATGGGACGACTCCAGCCGTGTGCGATGTCCTTGGCGCTGTACCAGTCGCGCAACTCGGCGTCATCGAGCTTCTCGAGCAACTCGATGACATGGCCCCAGGGCAATTGGCCAACGGGTCGTTGACC
>SEEV01000772.1 GCA_004211695.1 Rhodococcus sp. (in: high G+C Gram-positive bacteria) | reverse complement strand
GATGCCCAGGTCCGCGGCGACCGCCGCGTATGTGCGCTGGCCGTCGGCCGCGCGGTACAGCGCGATCGCGTCTTTCCGGAATTCCTCCGTGTACAGAGACTGGCGTCCCACTTCGACATAGCTGTAACCCTGAGTAACCAAAACCGAGGGTGGTGCTCGGTCGCCAGCATCCCGACCCGACGAAGGGGACGTGCCGCATCCCTAGTTCACCATCATTTTCGAGATGCAAGTCCGTGGGATGACATTCATTGATTCGCCCACCGCCAGCGGTCGCTGTGACCACACCCCTTCGCCTCGCCGGCCACCGCATGAGTGTGCCCGGCATCGGGGGGATGATGCCGGGCACAGTGTTCTGAGAACAAAATCTGGGGGGATGCTCAGCAGAACGAACCCGAGTCTACGGATCGGCACTGACACCCGAGCCACGCGGCCGCGAAACCCCGTCAGCAGACAGGCTTGGGAGGAGTGAACCACCGGTCTGCCTGCGGTTGCGCACCGGAGCAGGGGGGATTCGCACTGTTTGCCCGCACGTGACTGGTGGAGTGCCGGTATTCGAAACGTGCGGTATTCGTGCCCCGCCGTCGCCACGCTGCGCCGAATGGACAATGCGGGACAACAGATTTCATTCGATTCGGTTGCACGGGAAGCCCGGGTTTCACGTTTCTGGCTCTACCGGTGGCCCGGCCTGCGCTCCGAGATCGAACGGGCTGCGCGACAGGAGGAATCCACCACCTATCAGCCGGCGGGTTCCAGATCGGCAACGCGCATCCGACGCATCCCTTCGTCGACGCCTCGAGGCCGCAATACAGCGAAACAGCGAACTCGACGCCGAAAACCGGCAGCTACGCGAGGCCCTCGCCATCGCTCTCGGTGAACAACGGGTCGCAGCCATCCTCGGGAGCAGCCCCGACACGCCGAGAAAAATCTCGAACCCTCATCGGGCCATGCTGACGGCCGCGTCGTCAACACAGGCCACCACGCATCCACGCAGGTCAGCGACGCGGACACAGGCCGAGCTGAAGATAGCGAAGGTGTGTCGGTCTTCAACATTCTCGACATCGAAGATGATCGCGCTCGCATCGAGTCAATTATCGATTCCCCAGGAAAGTACGCGTTCAGCGTCGCATTGAAGTTTCTCGTTCCGGCGGAGTCCTGAGATCGTCTCTGTCGGTGGGACGATCTACTGTGACGATCGCGACGAGCAACAGGTCGCCACTCACTGCCCAGACCGGTGATCTGCTCACGGTCCTGATCTGCGGTGTTCCGCGGATTGGCAGGTGTGGCGGCCTGTTTCTATGTGTTCGCAAGAGCAGGTGAATCCATCGACGTGCGGCCTGCACCTACTGGGGCTCATGCGATGTGCTGCTGCCCCGATCCCCCACGTGGAGCGTCTGTGTAGTGGGCTTGATCTTCAGCAAATCCAGTCCTACCAGGGGCTCTGCGTCTAGCTTGCATCGGCTGCGCCGATCTCACCTTACTGAGAAAACCTCAACGTTAGACTCAAGCTGAATTCTATTTCTCATACGAAACCGCGCCGTGCCCGAATCCGAATATCCCCGAGGTCGGCCCCAGCGCCAATCTCGGGCCGGAATTCACGTGCGGGTACCTGACCGTTCCGGAGAACCGCGACAAGCCAGATGGACGCACGATTCGCATCGCGGTGGCCCGGGCGAAGGCCGCCTCGGCGACGCCGAAGCGGGACCCGATCGTCTTCATAACGCACGGACCGGGCGGGCTCGCGTTCCTGGACGCGGTCAGAGAAGTGGCCGCCGGGATGAACGCCGACCGTGAGGTCATCTTCCCCGCCCAGCGCGGCAACTACCACTCCGACCCGCAGCTCACCTGCCCCGATTACGATGCTTTCGCCGACGGGACGGCCCTGGGCCTGAAATTCGCGGCCGCCAGCACCGGCGAGCAAAACCTAGCCGCCGTCAATGCCTGTCGCGAACATCTGACGACCACCGGCGCCGATCTCGCGTCCTACAACACCAAGGAAAATGCGGCGGACATCGCCGATCTGCGTAAGGCGCTGGACGTCGAGGAGTGGAACGTCTACGGCGTGTCCTACGGGACGAACGTGGCCCAGGTGCTCCTCCGCGACCACCCGGAGGGCATCCGCAGCGTGGTGATGGACTCGGTTTCGCCGATAAGTCAGAACCTCTTCAAAGAGGGGTGGCCGGCGGCCGCGGGCATGTATCAGGGCATTTTCGATGCCTGCGCGAGCCAACCGGCGTGCGCCGCCGCCTACCCCAACCTGAAGGAGGAGTTCACCGCTGCCGTCAACCGCCTCAACCAGACCCCGCTGGCCGCAACCGTGAACAACGCCGAAGGTAAACCGGTCGAGGTCGTGGTCGACGGCTACACCCTCGCCTGGGTGGTGACGGGCCAGAGCTACACGGGTCCGACTGCCTTCGCGAAGATTCCCAGCATGATCCACACGGCGGCCAACGGCGATGTGCGCGAGGCCGCGGAGGTCCGGCTCGGACGAGCCGCCCCGCCCGGGCTCGCCGGCTACGGTCTGGCGTTCGGGGCCTACTGCCGGGAGGTGGCGTCGTGGACCAATGAGCAGGAGGTCCTATCGGCGGGCCAGGCGGCGCTGCCGGGGTTCCCCGACGAGGTGCTTGGGCGGAGTCCTCGACGGGGTCACGCCCGCCAGGTGGGCGGATGTCGTGGCGAAGGGCCTCGAGAACTCCGAGGCGATCGCGATCCCGGGAGTCGGACACGACGTGATCTCGCAGTCGCCGTGCGCGCGCTCGATGATGGACGCGTTCTTCGACGATCCGAACCGCCCCGTCGACCGTTCGTGCCTGAAGGACATCACGATACCGCCGTTCGAGACACCCTGATCTCCGCGTTTCCCTAACCTCGCGCTTTCACCGTACGCTTCGGGGCCGGCATCGACATTCGCCCATCGGGAGGTCTCCGGAGAGGTTCGGACGGGTGAGCGGGTCCGGGGCCGTGCGCGGGCCGCAACGAGCACGTCGTGCGCTACTCGCCGGCCGGGACGACCGCTCCGCCGGCGGCCGCCAACTACACCGACGACACCCCTGACCTTTCCAACGTGAACGACCCCGTGTTGTCGATGGCTGCATGGCGGGACGGGTCGGCCAGCACCGCGAACACGGCCCCGGCCGAGCGCTGATCGTGGTCGTCACACTGAGGGTCTCGTCGATAATGGACATGTTAGATAATTGTCATGTTAATGGGGACGCCGTTGCGACGCAGGAATCAAGGCGGCCGACTTCGATGACTCGTAGCGGCCAGGAGGGTCGGCCCAAGCATGGCGCTACTCGAAGACGTCCGGCCTCTGGGCACCGAGCTCGAGCGGTCGTACGAGGTGTACGGAAGACGTCCGGCCTCTGGGCACCGAGCTCGAGCGGTCGTACGAGGTGTACGTGCGCGGCAGGCTGAAGTTCCGCGTCCAACAGATCGTCTACGTCGCGTTCTCCCTCGACGAGACGGTGATGGGCTTCGCGTTCCCAAGGGAGGAGCGGGCGGCACTCGTCGCGGGCGAGCCGCACAAGTTCCAGATGCCGCCCGCCGTCGGTGGTGTCACGAACCTACGATCTGCTTCACCTGCAGGCACTGCATCGATACCTGTTCCAGGAGTAGGCTCTGAGCTCTGCCACCCGAACCTCGACGAGATCGTTCTCAGGTGCTCCGTGAGCCCTCCAGCTCGCTCGTTGTTCGGGCCGCGCGGATTGCCCGCTCGCGTCGCGCACGGTCGTCCAACGGTCGACGAATCACCATTCACGCCACCTCCTACTCGAACCCACAGTTTACCGGTGCAGTGTCACAGATAGCCGCTCGACACCGCCCGGGCCGGTGCGGAGATCATGCGTAGAGGGTCACGCGAGGATCCAGGTCGGCATCGCCGGCCCGGTCACGGCCTCTACCGCCCCGGAACGCTAGGCGGACCGGGGCGCAGGCGGTCCCGCATCTGCTCGGCGCGCCCCGAACGAATACAAACGCTCCAGCCACCACGTCGCACCGGTCCACGCCCTCGCACCGAGCCGCACGCCTGAGCGGCACCCGATTCGGCCAATGACCAGGCCTGTCATCTACCGCTTGGCGTAATCGGAGACGCCGGTCCAGTCGATCACCACGCAGGGCTCATCGCCGAGAATCCAGGCATCGTGCCCGGGCGGGCAGATCATGAGATCGCCGGGACCGAACTCCATGTCCTCCCCGTCGTCCATGACGACCTTCATGCGACCCGAGATGACGTAACCCATGTGAGCGGCTTGGCAGCTGTCCGTCTTGGCTATCGGTTTGACGTGCTTGGACCACTGCCAGCCGGGCTGGAACGTCGCCCTCCCCACCGCACCGGACGCGACGTTGACGAGTTCGAGTTTGCCCATCTCGTCCTCGAAGGGGCGGGTTTCCTCGGGTGAATCGAGACTCCTGCGGATCAGACCGGACATCGGTTGTCCTCCCACGTCGTTGAGGCGGCACCCACCGATGCGGCGGACCTCCGACCGGCCAAATCGGGAACCGCGGGCTGAATCGAAATACTCTGGCACTTCAATTCTGGGCGGGCACCATCGTGTGCCGCAATACCGAGCGGCGGCCCATAGGTGGGACGGCAGCGCACCGGGCGAACCACCGCTCCACCGGGAGCACCCCACTGGCTCCAGGGCCGCGGCTCGAGTCATGGATCGCTTTCACCATCGTCGCCCCCGTCCAGCCTCCGAATACGATGGGAAAGGAGGGAGGGATCACCGTGCGATACGACGACTGGGGCGTCCGGTCGCAGCAGTGGGCGGGGTTGCACAGCGTGTCGACGAGCGTGTGCGGCGCGCCCGTGCACTATGTCCGAGCGGAGCCCGCTTCGACCGCGCCTGCGGACGCACCAGTTCACCTGCTGGTGCCCCCGATGACCGGCAGCGCGAGCATGTGGATCGATCTCGTTCCCCACCTGCGCCAGCTCGGGCCGGTGATTTCCGTCGACCTCCCGGGGACGATCGTCGGCCACACCGGTGATCCGTATCGGCATGGGCCACGCGCGGACCTGGACGCTCGCTTCGTGTCGGCCTTCGCCGGGCAGCTGCGCCTCGAGAGCCAGGTGGTGCTGCACGGCTGGTC
>SEEV01000771.1 GCA_004211695.1 Rhodococcus sp. (in: high G+C Gram-positive bacteria) | reverse complement strand
TCGTGGTGCAGGGCGATGCTGCGCGCGCTGTTCGCCTTGTCGATGGGGACATGCGGGGCGACGTCGTGGTGATGCACTGTCACTCCGATTTGGCGGGTTACCTCGTCGGCGGTGGATGCTTCGGATGCACTGGAGATCACCATGACCCTTTGCGCGCCGAGCCGCGCGACCTCGGCAGCGAGGTGTTCGGCAACGAGTCCCGTACCGAACAGCACCCGCTGCCCGAGGGTTGTGTGTTCGAAGGTCAGGCTCATGAACGGTCCTCTGTCTGAAGGGAGACGGCACCGTCCGGCGATCGAGTCGAACGGGTGCGTGATCTGTGGCTGACGGTGGCCGGCGGCGGGTTCAATTTCTCAGGACGTGCGCGCATAACGGGCGATCTGGTCCTCGTCGATCTCGACGCCGAGGCCGGGTCCGGTGGGCAGGTGCAGGAAGCCGTCCTTGAAGACGACCGGATCGACGACGATGTCGTCGGAGAGCAGCAGGGTGCCGAACAGCTCGGTGCCCGCGGTGAGCGAGGGCATCGCGCAGAACGCGTGCAGGGACGCAGCGGTGCCGATCGAGGACTCGATCGTGGTGCCGCCGTAGCACGGGATGCCGAACGCGTCGGCGACCGCACCGACCGCGAGAACGTTGCTGATCCCGCCGCCCTTGGCGAGTTTGACCGCGAGGATGTCGGCGGCGCCGGCGGTGCACAGCCGCATCGCATCATGGGACGTGCGCACGCTCTCGTCGGCCATCACGGGGATGGTGAGCAGGTCGGCGAGGCGCGCCATCGCGCCCACGTCCCACCGCGGCACGGGCTGTTCGATCAGGCCGATACCCGCAGCGGCAAGCTCCGGGAGGAACCGCTCGGCCGTGAGGACATCCCACGACCCGTTCAGATCGACCGCGAGGTCGGCCTGCCCGGCGAGAGCGTCGGCCACGGCGGTGACCCGGGCGACGTCGTCGGCGGGCTGGCCCGCTCCCATCTTGAGCTTGAACGACCGATGCTCACCCGCGTCGAGCTTTCCTCGTGCCTCCGCGATCACCACGTCCGCCGGTTCGGCGCCCAGCGCCCAGGTCACCGGCAGCCGGTCACGGTGCGCCCCGCCGAGCAGCTGATACACAGGCAGGCCGTAGCTCTTCCCGCACGCGTCCCACAGCGCCATTTCGACAGCGGCTTTCGCGAATTCGGCGCCGTCGACCATCCGGTCCAGCTTGCGGCCGAGGTAGCCGACCCGGCTGAGGTCCTGTCCGACAAGCAGCGGCGTGAGGTAGCGGTCGATCAGGGCCTCCATGCCCTCGATCGACTCACCACCCCACCACGGCCCACCGGGGACGACTCCTTCGCCGATCCCGACGACGCCGTCCGTGGTGGTGACCCGGACCAGCAGCAGACTCTGCGAATCGATGGTCAGGATCGAGAACTTGTGCGGGCGCCGGATCGGGACGTCGAGGATGGTGGTGTCGATCGACGAGATGATCATGTCGTTCATCGCCTTTCGCTCACGCGTCGCTGACCGGTGCGAGCACGAAGTCGTAGCGGGCATCGGCGTAGGGGCGATCCAGCCCCCGCTGCGCGATCTGGGCGGGGTCGTCGACGGTGTGCAGTGCGATCACCAGGCCGTCTCGCACGGCGCCGGCGACATCGTTGTCGAGGTACTCCCCGCCCTGGAAGTACAGCTGGCTGGTCATCTCCTCACAGTCGCGGTGACGCAGTTTGATGTGCAGGTGCGCGGGGCGGAAGAAGTGCCGGCCGAGGGCCCGGAGCACCGTGCCGGTGGGGCCGTCCTTGGGGATCTCGTAGGGCGGCGGCAGGATAGTGCGGACCTGGAA
>SEEV01000770.1 GCA_004211695.1 Rhodococcus sp. (in: high G+C Gram-positive bacteria) | reverse complement strand
TCGACCCGGACGTCATCGCGATCGCGATCCCGCCGTTCCACCGCCCGACGTCGCTGACCGGTGATCGCGACCAGCGCACCGCCCAGCCGCCCAGCGCGGTCGACTCTTCACCGAAGCGGTCGTCGGGTACACCCCAGTGTGCAAGAGATTCGCGATCGGCGATCACCACGTCGGGCGCGATGTCGTGGAGGGCCACGGCGAACTCCGACGGGGTGGCATGCCTGCTGAACACTGCGACGACACCGCCCCGTAGACCGACCGCGAGTGCCGCAGTCAGTGTCCGCCAACTGTTGTCCGCTTGCACGAGCACGGTGGGCGATCCCCCGGGTGCGGTGTCCAACAGTGCGGCGAGCTCGGTCGCCGCCGCGACCACACCCGCAGCGGTGTACTCACCCGAGGCGTCGACGACCGCGATCTCATCCGGCGAACTCTTTGCGCGAGCAACGAATTCGCGAGCCAACTCCCACATCTCGCAGACCTCCTGTTTACCGAACCACTGTCATTCTCAGTCATCACACGCACAATGGCGCAATCTTTTCGCCGGTCACGGCACGAGGACGGCGCGCCCGCGGATCGCGCCACGGCGCAGCCGGTCGTACACGTCGAGGGCATCGTCCAACCGGTACGCGGTCGATTCGACGCTCAGCAGCCCTCGATGCGCGAGGTCGATCACCGCCTCGAGATCCGCGCGCGTTCCCCAGAACGGGGCGCTGACCTGCCAGCCGTTGGGTAGCCCGAGGTCTTTGCCGACCGTCAGCCGGCCTCCCCCGCTGCCCACGGTGACCAGGCGGGCACCGGGACCGAGCAACTGCACAGCCGCCTCCGTGGTGGCCGATGAACCCACGAAATCGAAGACCACATCAGCGTCGATCGACTGAGTGATCCGGGCGATGTCGGCGAATGCCGCGTCGGCTCCCAGCTGCATCGCGAGCTCGCGGGATTCCGGACGCGGATCGACGGCGAACACGGTGCCTGCGCCGAGGGCACGAAGAATCTGGACGGCGAGGTGGCCCAGTCCCCCGACGCCGACCACTACGGCGACGGAGTGGCCGTCGACGAGATCCCGGTTCGTGCGGATCGCGTGGTAGGCCGTCAGGGCGGCATCGGCGAGCGGGGCGGCACTCTCGGGAGCCAGCCCCCGGGTGCGCACCACGAACCGTTCCGACGGAACGATCATGGCCTCGGCGAGACCGCCGTCGTAGCCGAGACCGTTGCCGATCGCGGGGAGCCGGCCGTCCACCCGCCGACGCAGTTCGTGACAGTAATTCTCCCGGCCCCGTCTGCAGTTGCGGCACGCCCCGCAGGACCAGACGCCGTGGATCACCACAGATTCGCCGATCCACGACCTGTCGGCGTCGGGGCCCGCGCCGACAACGGTTCCGGCCACCTCGTGCCCGAGCGTGAGGGGCAGCGGATAGTCGAACACACCGGCGGGTGCGTCCATGACGTGCAGGTCGGACCTGCAGAGCCCGGCCGCCCGGACCTCGATCAGCAGTTCGGCGCCCTGCGGTTCGGGGACCCGGACAGGCAGGACCTGTGCGGGTTCGCCCCAGGCGGTCAAGCGCACGGCTCGCATCGTCTCGATGGCCACTGTCCTCTACCTGGCTGCCCAGCCGCCGTCGACGACGAGCGTCTGTCCGGTGACATACGAAGACGCATCCGAGGCGAGGAACAGCACGGCACCGTCCACTTCACCCGCCCGGCCACCGCGGCCGAGCATCGTGTTGCGGCGCACCCAGTCGGCTGAACGCTGATTGCTGAACAGTCCGTCGGTCATTTCGGTATCGAACCATCCGGGAACGACGGCGTTGACACGGAC
>SEEV01000299.1 GCA_004211695.1 Rhodococcus sp. (in: high G+C Gram-positive bacteria) | reverse complement strand
AAAGAAGCCCGCCACGAAACCGACGTCGTAAGCCAGGACCGCGACCACCTCGCCGAACAACAACGCGGAAACGTCAACGCCGATCCCAACCCCACCGACAGACGTGACTGGCGGCACCCATTCGGCCACCGACCAGACGGCACCGCAACCACCCCCGGCGCTACCCCCTGACGCCAACCCAGGTCAAGGTCGTGGACACTCCGGAACCCAGTGGTGAACAGATCGCCCGGTGTCTCTGACGGATGTATTCGCTGTTGAACGAGCCACGCGATCACATCGAAAACGCGCAGTGCCGAGACCTCCTCAGGAAGGCCGGCCTCCCCGCGGATCGACAGCAACCGGCGATGCAACGCCCCCTCGTCCGCCCGCAGCGCCTCCCAGACCGGATTCACATGTGCCCGCCCGGTGCCCAGAACCTCACTCACCACCGAGACCGAAGATCGGATACAGCCGCGGGCGTGTGCGGACGATCAGCTTCGTCGCCTTCATCCCGCCCGATCCCCGGCAGCGCCCCGAGGGCGGTTTCCAGGTCCCAGGCAGGCCACCCAGCGGCGAGCGAGACCGGCTCGTCGACACCAAAGTCCCGATCCGGGCGTACAGCCTCCAGGAGGGCGATCAGCGCCTCCGCCTCGGAGTCCAGAATCGCCCGCACCGCCCTCGGCGGAACCTCCCGCCGACAGGAACACCCGCCGCAACCAGATCATCCGCGACGATCCGATCCGACTCCCCCACCCGGTCCCCGGTGCTCGACCACGAATCGAAATGCGCACCGACATAAGCCCTCTACGCCCAGATACGGGCGGCCGTAATACTTCGTCAGCGCCGCGACCGCCGCAGCATCCGAAACCGTCGCGAGGGTGGTCGGCAGCCGCAATGTCATACCCCGCACCCCTCACCCTTTCAGGCGCCGGCGACCGGGAACCGAACCGGGGCGGGGCGGACGCTACGCACCGAGTCCGGAATCGGTGTCACCCGCGGCGCTACCGCCGGCGGTCTCCGGCAGAAGCGTGCGCGCCTTCTCCGCCAGATCCGGCAGACCCAGCGCACCCCGCCAATCACCGTAGGCCCGCGCCGGAGTGGTCCGGAGCCAGTTCCTCGTCCACCAGCACCACCGGGCTGGTGGGATACGCAACCCGCGCCACGAACCGGGCGATCTCGTCGGCGGTCAGGATCTTCCCGAGCGGCGGCGTGGTTGCTGCACCGGTCATGGCATCTCCCCCATCGTCTGAGCTGACTGGACGTTGTGGACAGTATCGCGTTGTGGGCGTGGTCCTTCGGACGTATAGGGACGTGTCATCTGGCCAGGTCAGAGGGTTGAAATTCCACCGTTACCGACAGGTGTCAGGGCAGGGGCAGGCTGTCCGGCACTATCCGGGGCACGTCCAATCCTTCGACGACGCGGTCTCGGTCGGAGACGAACACATTGCCGACGAACACCACGGAATCGGTTCCGTCGGAGAACTGCACCCGTGCAGCCGGAAATCCGTCGAGAAAGAAAAAGAAGTAGCCGAACACCTCGACGACATAATCGTGCGGATCGCTCATGTGATCCAACGTGATGACCTCGGCAACGAACTCGTGTCAGGCGCGTCTTACGCGCACCGGCGCGGTGCCTCGCTTCGCGGCTTCGCCGCCGGTAACACGACGGCGAGATCGATCACCCCGTGCGAGCTGTCCTCGAACCGGACGGCCCCGACGAGGGCACCGAAGTTGTGGAGAGCGGTGGTGTACACCTCGGCCATGCGCTGGTCGTTCTCGAGAGCGGGGAGAACGAGGCGAGGGCCTTACCGACCCCAAACCCGTGGGCCAGAGTCAGATGCACCGAGTTTCGGACGGTCCCTCTGACAACTGCGGTCGCAACTCGGAATCTGCGGCATGTTGTGGGTAGACGTGTTCTAGGTAGTGTGCCGTGTTCGGGTGGCATTTACCTTCGGTGATCGTTTTCCAGAGTTCCTGATTAAAGCGTGCCGTCGACATTCCGAATTGCTCAAAGATCTCGCCTGCGGGAGCGCCACCGAATGGCGCCCACGAAAGGGCCAACCGTATGAGATCGTTCATCTCCGGAGTGGGTAGAGCAAAGGCGGCTGCTTTGGCGCGTAATCTTTTTTGCCGCTTAGTCCTTCGGTAGCGGGATATTTCATCTTCGATATGTGATTGTTTGTTCGCTGTTGAATCTCGCGGCGCACCGCGCGTATCCGTTTGGTTCTTAGCTCGCGGTTCCCCTGGGGTTTGTTCAGACATAGATCGCTTCTATCGATCGGCTTGGCCGTCGCAGGGTGTTGTTTCAGCCAGTGGTGGGTATGTGCCCTGCCCGGATTTGCATCCGTGAAGTGCACGAGCGTGCGCTGAACGCAGGGCTTGGCGGAGCGCTCTGGCGCTCTGGCGCACTGTGCGGGTGGGCACCTTTCGTGGTGCCGGGTGCGGCTTGTTCTGGTGTCCAGCGTCAGAAATTCGTGAGATCTATTTGGCGAGGGATCGAGGATCTCCTCGGCGGTCTTGTGCCAGACGAATGGCTTCGGGTCGTCGTTCCAGGTCTTGATCCAGTTGCGAACGTCTTTCTCCAGTGCTGCAACGCTTTTGTGTACACCACGGCGGAGCAGCTGATCGGTGAGGAATGCGAACCATCGCTCGACCTGATTGATCCAGGAGGACCCGGTCGGGGTGAAGTGGACGTAACAACGTGGGTGCTTGGCCAACCAGTCGCGCACTGCCGGCGTCTTGTGGGTGGCCAGGTTGTCGCAGACGAGATGCACGTCCAACTCGTCGGGGATCTTGTCGATCGCGGTGAGGAACTTCTTGAACTCCACGGCCCGGTGACGTCGATGAAGCTCGGAGATCACCGGGCCGTCGGCGATGTTGAACGCCGCGACTCCCCAGGGACCTACGTCCTGGGAGGTACCCCCGGGCTGGTGACGCCGCTGCGGGCGTAGTCGTGACTGCGCCGTTCCGGCATGCCGGGCATCATCGGCAGCACCGGCTGGGAACGGTTCGATGGGACCGAGAGCGCCGGCGGGGCCGACCCATCACGCAGAATGCGCCGAAGATGGCTGCCCGATACGCCACTGACTACCGCACCCAGATCATCGTTCGCGAGAGCTGTGACGGTCAGGTCGAGCATGACCCAGGTGTTCACGCCTGCCCAGGCCATCGGCATGAAAGTTTTTCGATGGCTTGGGCCGGGGCAGGAAGCCTGGCTAGATCGGTCCTTGTTCCGATGAGGTGGACGGCATCGGCACCGTCGTTCTGCTCGTACTTCTCTGTCGGCTTCGCGGCGATCGGTGGCGGGCACTACGGTCCCGGCGAGCGCGCAACCGTCACGCCGCCATGGCCGTATCGATCTTTCGGGCGGCGGCCGCGAGGAGGAGCGCACCCAGGAGACCCAGAATTCCGTTGAGGCAGAAGAATGCGGCGGCGGGAATCTTGGTGTACAGCACGGCGAGGACGCCGGCGAGCGACGATCCGGCACCCAAGGTGAGTACCGTCAAGGCGACTGACTGGGATCTGAACCGTTCCGGTGCGATGCGGGTGATCAGCGAGAAGCTGACGGGGCCAACGAGGACCTCGGAGACACCCGCGACGATGAGGCAGAAGGCGATCAGTAAGGGCGAGACGGTTCGCCCTGGTGAGAATTCGGAGAAGAGCATGAGAAGGTAGGATGCCCCGACGACGGACAAAGCGACGGCAAACTTCATTGGCGAGGAGAGTCGACCCACCGCGCTGTCTTTCCACACCGAGGCCATGAGCGGCAGCACAATCACTAACGCAACTGAGCCGACGATGGAAAACCACGCCTGCGGGATCGTCCATCCGCCGACGTCAAGGTCGACACGGTCAGTGACCAACAGTGGAACCGTGGTGAAGATCTGTAGCAGCAGCCCATAGAACACCGCCTCAGCAACCCACATCGGGATGTAGCCGCGGACCCGCCGCTTTTCGCTCGGAGAGATCGTGTCGGTACGCAGCATTACTGCGAAGTAAGAGGCCACGACGATCACGATGAGCAGGCCGACGAAGTAGTTCATGTTGGCATCAGTGATGACGCGAATCCGGAATAGCAACGCGACAATGGCAATGACGCCGGCTGCGCCGACGGCAACCGCGGCCAGGCGCTGGGGACTGATCGGGTTTTTGACCACAGCCGCTGCTGCCGGCAAGGTGCGGAACGTCGCGCTGTACTGCACGAGAGCCAAGAACATTCCAATCGCCGCAGCCAGGAATGCTATTTGGAATCCCCAACGGCTCTGCAGGAATCCGGTCAGTATCGGCCCCGCGATCACACCGATGTTGATGGCCAGAAAGAAGTACGAGAACCCTGCATCGCGTTCTATCCGGTCACGGCCGTCGTAGAGGATTCCCACTATGGTGGCGATGTTCGTCTTGAGCGCCCCGGTACCGAGAGCGATCAGGCCAAGGCCCACAGCTAAGCCGGTCATTCCCGGGATCAGACCTAGGCAAATGTGACCGGACATGATGATGATGGCTCCACACAGAACCCCGGTCCGCGGTGCGAGCATACGGTCGGCCAACCAGGCGCCGATAATCTGCGAGAGGTAGACGGAGCCGCCGTAGGCTCCGACAATGCTCACGGCGGTCGCCGGATCGAGAGCAAGGCCCCCATCCGCCAGGGAATCCACCAGGTAGTATGTCAGGGCAACCTGTAAGCCGTAGTAGCTGAAGCGTTCCCAGATCTCGGTGAACGCCAAGTTCCAAAGCCCACGAGGCTGGGTAGTGCGCGGCTGCCCGCTGGCGGTGGAGGGTTCTGTTTTTTGATGGATTGTCATCGGTATCCGCTTCTGCCCCGTTTGGGGCATGGTCTCGAGTGAGCGAACTCTGGCGCCTTGTTCCCGCTTGTATTTTGAAGTGGGAGGTCGGCTTCTCAGGTAGTACGGAAGTTGTGCAGCATTGTGCGTTCGCTGCGTTAGTAGTCGACTTGTTCGGTGAACGCGGGGTCGGCATGGCGCCGCCAGTACTCGTCGCGGATTTTTGTGGTGTGCGGACCCGGGCTGCCTGCGCCGATCGGTGTTCCGTCCAGGGTGGCGACGGGCATTATGCCCCCGGCCGTGCTGGTTATGAACACCTCGTCTGCGGCGCGGAGTTCGTCAACGCTGAGATCGCCTACCACGCAGGGGATCCCTACTTCCTCCGCTATCTCGAGTGCGCTTCTGCGGGTGATACCGAGAAGTACTCCGCGAGCAGGTGTCCGGAGCGTGCCGTTGATCATTGCGAAGACGTTGTAGCCGGCGCCTTCGGTGACCATCCCGTGGCTGTCGGGAAGGATGGCGAACGAGCTGCCGCGGCCGTAGGCCTCGAACTGACCGCGGACGAGGTCGCCCCAATGGAAGTTCTTGACGGTCGGATCGACGGAGTTCGGTGGGATGCGCTGGGTGCGCTGCGCGATGACCACGTCGGCTCCGGTTTCCTGCAGTTCGGGCCGGACTATCCAGATGTAGGGAATCGCGAACGCGTAGAAGCAGGGTGTCCATTTGCGGGGATCACGCTCGCCAGGTCCGGGTACGCCCCGGGTGACGATGACTTCGACGTAGGCGTTTCGGAGGCCGGATCGGCGCACACAGTTGATCATGATGTCTTTGATCTCGCCTCGGCTGAGGGGTGGTGTGAGACGCAGCTTTTCGCAGCCACTGAGCAGTCGATCGATATGGTCGTCGAGCCTGAAGAATCGGCCTTCCCAGACCGCGGCGACGTCGTAGGTGAGATCGGAGCGGATAAAGCCGGTGTCGAGGATCGGGATCCGCGCTTGGGCGATGGGCACCCATTCGCCCTCGATCCATGCGCAGCCGTCCGCGAAGCGATTCGTGTTGTCAGTGGTCGTCATGGGGCTTCCCTTATCGTCGGAGTTTCACTGCGTGCATCGGCAAGCACCGTGTAAGTCTGGTCGAATTTGTGGTCAGAGGTTGAGGACCGACGAGCCGATGCTGTGGCCGGACTCGAGGTCCCGATGGGTCTGCAACCGTGTCCTCGAGTGCGTAGCGCTGGTTGATCTCGATGGTGATCTTCCCGGCGGCGACGCGGGGGAACAGCTCCCCGGCGAGTGCGGCTCGTTCGGCGATGTAGTCCGCCGGCGCCGGCCGGGTGAGTACACATGCGGACCTCGCCGCGGCCGGGATCGTCGACCTCGACTCCCTCCCGGCGCATGACCTTCGGCCACCGGTTTCGCAGAAGCGGATGGCCTTCGCCACTGTGTTCTCTCCTTGGAGCGTGCCAATCGATGCGCGTCGGCAGCGGTGGGCGGGTGTCAATTCTTCGAGTGGATCGGTCGTGCCACGCCCTGAGGTCAGGGACGTCTTGGACTGCCACTCAGCATCCGGACACACCGTGGGAGGAGACAGCTCGGGCGCCGCTACCTGCGGAGGCGCATCGTTTTTCCTTGCCCACGTCGTTGTGATGGACCTAAAACTAGAGGGAATGGCCTCGAGATGCTTATCATTTCGGGACGCGTTTCTATTCAATATAGGACACATGGTGGAGTCATGAAACCCCTTGCCCGGTACGCCGCGCTGAACAACTACGTCGAACTCGCCCGGCCCCTGGGCCTGAACCCCGCGCGCTCACTCAGGGAGGTCGGTCTGGATCCGGCCAGCCTCAGCCTGCAGGACCAATGGGCGCCGGCAGCGGCGATCGCCGACTTGCTCGAGCGCTCTGCAGCCACATCCGGACGGGACGATTTCGGCCTCGCCCTCGCCACTCTCCGGCGCTTCTCCAATCTCGGGCCGTTGAGCATGGTCATCCGCGAAGAACCGGATGTCCGTAGCGCGCTGAAGATCCTCATCCGCTACGAGCACCTGTACAACGAATCGCTGCGCACTCGCATGAGCGAAAACGGCGGGATCGCCACCCTCAGAGTCTCAGTCGACGTGGGCCAACCGGGGGAACTCCGGCAATCGATCGACCTGGCGGTCGGCGTGCTGTACCGCCTGCTGCGGGATCTCCTCGGCCCGCAATGGCAACCCCTCGCCGTATCCTTCACTCACCCCGCCCCGCAGCATGGGAGCACCTACACGCGACTATTCGGCCGCATCGTGCAGTTCGATCAGGTCTTCGACGGCATATCGCTCTACGCCACAGATCTCGACGCACCCAACGCCATGTCCGATCCCCTTCTTCGCCCATACGCCCAAAAGTTTCTCGAATCGATCGAAGCCTCACACGAAGCGACCACAGTCAACCGGGTCCGCGAACTGATCGAAATCCTGCTACCCACAGGCCGCTGCTCGATGGAGCAGGTAGCCCACAGTCTCGGAGTCGACCGCCGGACCGTGCACCGCAAACTCGCCGCCGAGGGAGATACCTTCTCCTCGGTACTCGACTCGATCCGCGCGGAACTGGCAGGGCGCATGGTCGGCAACTCGCGGCGCTCACTCATCGAAATCGCCGACATGCTCTCCTTCTCCTCACCCAGCAACTTCTCCCGCTGGTTCAAGAGCAGCTTCGGCTGCAGCCCCACCACCTGGCGTGCAACCGCGATGGGGGAATCGTCGGGATAACAGCCGACCTGGATGCGACACCTTCTTGTCGGCGGCGGCGAGCTCCTCCGGGGGCGGGGTGGTGGCGGAGGTGCGCAGCAGCCATGTGCCGTTCCAGCCGTTGGCTCGCCGATGCGTTCCCGGACGTCCTCCTGCCCATTTCCCCAGCGGATGAGCGGAGGCGGGGCGGCTGGGCTGATCGCTCGACTCCCGAACATGCTTCGGTTCCGGGGCCCGTTCACCCCGCCGGAATGAATATTCAGCAACCGACTGGGGTTCTGAACAGAATTATCTGCCGTTCTATTGGCAACATCTTGATGAAAATTCATACTTGGTTCCGCCGAGCGGGTGATGCGCCTCACATCCACCGTTCGCCGCGACGCCAGTCGCGCACAACCCACACACAGGCTCAGGAGCTTCACCCCGTGAAAATCGGCATCCCCCGCGAGATCAAGAACCACGAGTACCGGGTGGCCATCAGCCCCGCCGGTGTCCACGAGCTCAGCGAACGCGGACACGAAGTGATCATCGAATCCGGCGCAGGCCTCGGGTCGTCCTTCACGGATGAGGACTTCAAAGCGGCCGGCGCCCAGATCCTCTCGTCCGCCGTTGCGGTGTGGGGTTCGGCCGAGCTGCTCCTGAAGGTCAAAGAGCCTATCGCCGAGGAGTATTCACGACTGCGCAACGATCAGGTGCTGTTCACCTACCTGCACCTCGCCGCGTCGAAGGACTGCACCGACGCCCTGCTCGCGTCGAGGACCACCGCCATCGCCTACGAAACCGTCACCGGCGCCGACGGCTCCCTCCCCCTGCTCGCCCCGATGAGCGAGGTCGCCGGACGCCTCGCCCCACAGGCCGGCGCCTACCACCTCATGCGCCAGGGCGGCGGCCGCGGCGTCCTGATGGGCGGCGTCCCCGGCGTACGCCCGGCCAAGGTCGTCGTCATCGGCGCCGGCGTCTCCGGCCGCAACGCCACCGCCGTCGCCTACGGCATGCAGGCCGACGTCACCGTCCTCGACCTGTCCATCGCCCGCCTCCGCGA
>SEEV01000026.1 GCA_004211695.1 Rhodococcus sp. (in: high G+C Gram-positive bacteria) | reverse complement strand
GGTCGAGCCGGACACCCGGCAGTACAACGCTTCCGCCCTGTCGGCCCGAACACTCTCCGGTGTAGGTCGACCCAGGTAGACGTCGAGATCCTCCCGATCGAAGACTCGCCGACCGGAACCTGTACGCCGAGACGGTAACCGGCCCTACCGACGCGGCCTTCCGGACCCCCACCACCGACATGCTCGGGTATGCCGCCGCCTCGCCGATGCGCATGATCCGACAGCAACAGGAAGGACTAGGAAGTATTAGGGATTACGGTAACAGTTGAGAGCCTTCGCACGGGCCGCTGTCGATATCGGTACGCCAGGAACCGGTCAGCGTCCCGTCGGGTTGCGGTGTGTAGTACGCAACCGAGTGCGCCGGTGCCCACACCTTCGGCACGCCCTCGCCTTGGTAGCAGTCCCACTCCCAGTCGTAGGTGTGGACCCAGCTGGTCCCGTCCCAGGTGTATTGCGGCGGTAGCGGAAGTGTCGGATTGGCGGGCGTGGGCCCATCGGTCACGGTGGCCACGCAGGAGTCGTCCGTGCAACTCGTCTCGAACGTGTACGTATCGGCGAAGTCGGGCTCCCACTGCCGCGCGGCCAAACTCGTACCTTCCTTCGTCGCGGCGAAGCGCTTTAGCGAGTACTCGCCCGACCACGACGGCTGCGTCGGTGCCGCCTCCGCAGGCACGGCCCCGACAACGGACCCGCACGCGATCAACGCGACGACCAGCAGACTTGCGCATGACGTCACAGGGAGGGCAACCGTGTGGCCCTCCCGGCTGAGGCTCGGCCACGAATTTCGAGGCGCTACAAGAGCACTGCGTCGCCGCGCGGTCGGGGTCCGACAAGGCCGGCAACGCCGGCGGCCGCCCACGGAGCCACTACCGCGACGGCCTTGATCGCACCGGACCGTCCGACCAGGCGGGTGCTGCAGATCCCCGCCAGCAGGTCGCCGGTGTCACTGGCGAGCCCGGCCGACGCCCACCGGCGGAACTCGTCGCGCCGGCCCCGGGTCCGGGCCGCAACCGCACCCCCACCGAGGACGAGGTCGCGGATCCCGACCGTCCGCATCAACAGGGCGTTCGTACCGTTGCCGGCGGCCTCGCGTGGCAGCACGACCGTCGGCGCCGCGACGAGCAGCACGCCGACGCCGATCCGGGCGGACGCGAGCAGCAGCGAAATGTCGACGCGCACGGTCATGACCGGGACAGTACCGCCAGGCGCGATCAGTGGTGGAGCAGAGGAATCCGTGAGCGCGGCGCATCCCTGCGTGGACGTGCCCGCCTCAGGATGTGCTGAGTCGGTCGAGCAGCTCCTGCAGCAGCGCGGACTCGCCGGGGCTGAGCCCATCGGGGTCGTCCTCGACGAGCGTGCGGAGTGCGACTGCGGCACTCGCCCGGGTCGGTGTCGGGCGGGTCGAGCCCGGCGGGCGGCGGCCGGACGGGTGGGTGACGACCCCCGTGATGGCCGCTTCACGGACGCGGTCGGACAGGCTGTGGTCGACCTGCCCGTCGGGCTGGGTGATCAGGGCCAGTGTGACCCCCACGTTCGCGGCCAGGAGCTGGGCGGCGGCATCGCGCGGGGGCACGGCCAGCACACCAGCGCGGGCGGCGGCGTCGAGCAGTTCGACGAGCATCGCCAGCGCGGGCGCGGTGATGCTGCATGGTGTGCCGGGCTCGACCCGTCCGTAGAGCAGGGCGTAGAAGGTGGGGTTGGTCAACCCGAACTCGACGTGACGGTCCCACCCTGCACGCACGTCGTCGAGCGGGTCGTCGGAGACGCCCGGCGCATGAGCCGGCGCGACGAACTGGGTGAAGCCGTGGTTGAGCACCGCGTCGATGAGGCCCTGTTTGTTGCCGAAGTGATGATAGAGCGTCGGGGCCTGCACACCGGCCCGTTCGCACACCGCCCTGGTGCTCACCGTCCGGTCGCCGGACTCCTCCAACAGCTGCGCCGCGGCGAGAAGCAAGCGATCCCGGGCATCCCCAGCGCGTTTCATTACCATTCCGCTACATTACTACTTGTACCGCTACATCAATGTATATAGCGTATGTAGCGACGGCTCTGTCCGCCGACGGCACATCCCGCTCCGAAAGGAAGATGTCATGACTTCAGCTGTTCCCCGGGCGGTCACCCGCTACTTCGAGGCCGACGCCCGCCGCGACATCGACGCTCTGGTTGCGCTGTTCACCGACGACGCGGTCGTCATCGACGAGGGCACGACACGTCGCGGGACCACCGAGATCCGAGGCTGGCAGACGGGGGCGGCGTCGGAGTTCGACTACACGACAGAGGTCCTCGGTGTTGCCGCCGCCGACGGCGACAAGGACCGCTACCTGGTCACCGGCCGTCTCGACGGCAACTTTCCCGGCGGCACCGCCACGGTGACCTTCGACTTCACCGTCAACGGTGAACTCATCAGCCGTCTGGAAATCGCACCGTGACCACCACGGAGGCCATCCCCGCCGGTGCCGGTTCCTCCGATTACGCAGGAAGGCGTGTCGTCGTCACCGGCGGCACTGCCGGCATCGGCGCCGCGGTCGTCGCCCAGTTCGCCGCGGCGGGCGCCCGGGTGATGAGCGCCGCGCGCTCACAGCCGGAGCGGGCTGCCGACTTGTTCGTGCAAGCCGACGTGAGCACCGCGCAGGGCGTTCAGACACTCGCGACCCGGGCCTTGGCCGAGTTCGGTGGGGTCGACGTCGTCGTGCACGTCGTGGGGGGCTCCTCGGCCCCGCCGGGCGGGGTCCTGGCTCTCACCGATGCGCACTGGCAGTCCGACCTCGATACCAACCTGCTCGCCGCAGTCCGGCTGGACCGGGCCCTCGTGCCGACGATGCTCGAGCAAGGCTCCGGGGTGATCGTGCACATCACCTCGATTCAACGTCGCCTCCCGCTGGAATCGACCATCGCCTATGCCGCGTCGAAGGCTGCACTGTCGAACTACAGCAAGGCCCTGGCCAACGAGCTGGGCCCCCAGGGGATCCGCGTCGTCAGCATTGCCCCCGGATTCGTCGAGACCGACGCCGCCACCCGCCTCGTCGAGCGGATAGCGCGGGAGTCGGGCGCCGACACCCAGGCCGCCCGGCAGCAGCTCATGGACGCCCTCGGAGGCATCCCGCTCGGCCGACCAGCCCAACCCCACGAAGTGGCCGCGCTCGTCGCGTTCGTCGCCTCCGACCAGGCTGCAGCCATCACCGGAACCGAGATCACCATCGACGGCGGCACCATACCCACCACCTGACACCGCGACGCGGCGACGCCATGTGCGGAGTATCCGACAAGCCCTTACCATGTTTGCCCCGGATGACGTCCGCTGACCGGCTACCTGTCTCGAGCAAGTCGCGGCAATAGAGTCGTGACGAGACCCCGAGTGTGAGGAGGGCGCGTGCGGTTCGCGCTGGACGGTTTGTTGGCTGACGTGCCTGCGGAGCAGGTCGATGAAGCCCGAGGCTTCTACAACTCCAGGGCTGCAGGCAGTGGTCCCAGCACTCCCGAGGAGTTGAGGGACATGCGGGCGAGGCGGTCCGCTCCTTCTCCCGCCGATCCACCGGCGATCGAAGAGATGGTCGAAGTCGCGGGAGTGCGTGTCCCGGTGAGGATCTTCACTCCCGCAGACGGCCGAGCGCGGGGCGTCTTTCTGGACATACACGGTGGCGGCTTCTACATGGACTCCGCAGCGCGAGACGACGTGCGTAACCGTGAGCTCGCAGACGCTCTCCGCATTGCCGTCGTCAGCGTCGACTACCGGCTGGCACCCGAGGACCCGTGGCCGGCCGCACCCGATGACTGTGAAGCGGTAGCGCTCTGGCTCGTCGAACACGCCGATGCCCGCTTCGGATCATCCCGACTGGCGATCGGGGGGCGGTCGGCGGGGGCGACACTTGCGCTGGCAACCCTGCTCCGACTGAGGGACAGTGGATCCGTCGACGGGTTCACCGGCGCCGCACTCCAATTCGGCACCTATGACGTGAGCGCGCAGACTCCGGCCGGACGTCGGATCGCGGACGAATATTTCATCCAGGCCTACGTCGGCCACGCGGAAGACCGCACTGCTCCGGACATCTCTCCCATCTACGGCGACCTCCACGGCCTTCCCCCGGCACTGTTGGTCGTCGGGAGCAAAGACGTGCTGTTGGAAGACAACCTCGCGATGGCAGGTCGGCTGTCCGCTGCCGGCAACGACGTCGAGCTCCGGATCTATCCCGAGTCGCCTCACGGGTTCACGGGTCACCCCACGGCGCTGGCCAGGACGGCGCTCAGCGGCGTCGATTCCTGGCTGCTCGAGCGGATCACCCGACCGTAGGATCACTCGATTCCAACCGGTAGATGCCTAGCCGTCGGGCGTCCCGGCTCGGGACGTCGGTGCGGCAAGCTCGGCCAGGTGGTGCAGCGAGTTGGTGAGATGCTAAGGGCCGAACGGCGGGAACTGGAGGTACTCCCGGATGAACTGCGGCACCGCCGACCAGTCGTAGGTGAGCGTGACCTCGGTCTCGGACGGACCGCGCGGCACCAGGTCGTAACGCCAGGTCCAGCCGCCGAACTCCAGGTGGCCGTCGTCCTTCTCCTGCCCCGTCAGCCAGCCGATGGCGCGCGGCGGGTCCAGCACCTCGACCCGGTTGGCCACCTGGTAGTCACCGTCCGGATGGTTGGGGTGGTACATGTCCATCCGGAAGATCTGCCCGACCTGGGTCAGCGGCGCCTGGTCGGCAGCTTTCTGCACCCAGCCGGTGCCGTCGATCGCAGAATGGGTTTTCGGGTCGGCCAGCACCGCGAACACCCTGGCGGCGGGCACGGCGACGGTCAGGGTGGCGCTCACGTTCTCTCGGTCCACGGTGTGCACGCTCCTTGTCACCTCATCTCAGGCCTCCCGCAGATGCGGAAGGGGTTCATCAATGCAGACTGCGTGGCGAGGCGGAATTCATCGGTCGTGTGGACGAAACGCACCCGACCTGTAGGAATGGTTGATCTCCCGACCTCGGCGTCGGCCGGATGTCTTCGCGTCCGCGGCAACCGAAGTTGCTGCGGCGTAGCCGATGTAGGGGTTGAGTGCCGTCACGACACCGATCGAGTGCTCGACCGTGCGGCGGAGGTGCTCGACGTTCGCGGCGATCCCGGGACGCACCGGGTGGCCAGGGTCTCGCACGCCTGGGTCAGATGCGTGATCGACTGAAACAGGCTGTGCGCGGTGATCGGTTCGAACGCGTTGAGCTGCAGCTGCCCGGCCTCGGCGGCCAGGGAAATGGTGACATCGTTGCCGATCACCTCGAACGCGACCTGATTGACCACCTCGGGGATGACCGGATTTACCTTTCCCGGCATGATCGACGACCCCGCCTGCACCGCAAGCAGGTTGATCTCCGACAGGCCCGCGCGGGGGCCGGACGACAGCCGCAGGTCGTTGCAGATCTTCGACAGTTTGACGGCGGTGCGCTCGAGGTGACATGGCGGTTTCTCCTCCACGACGGTCGAGTACCGGGGTGCACATCATACTGCTGTGGACTCCGGTGGATGGCAGGGTATTCAGGGGTCACTGCCACCCACCGGCTGTTTCGGGGGGTCGGTCAGCGTGCCCGGAATCCGCCGTCGACGACCAGTTCGGTGCCGGTGACGAAGCTGGCGTCATCGCTGACGAGGTAGGCGACGGCGGCGGCGAGTTCGGTGGGGTCCGCGCGGCGGAGCATCGGTGTTTCCGGCACGACGCCGGTGCCGGGCTCGTTGGCGTTGAGAGGCGTGCTGACGCCGCCGGGGACGAGGGCGTTGACGCGGATGCCGTCGGGTGCGAGTTCGAGTGCGGCGGTGCGCGTGAGGCCGAGCATGCCGGCCTTGCTGGCGGCGTACGCGGCGTAGCCGATCGCCCCGGAGGGCCCGAAGATCGACGAGGTGTTCACCACCGCGCTGCGGGTACCCGACTTCAGCAGGGGGATCATCGTCTTCAGGCCGAGGAAGGCGCCGGTGAGGTTGACCGACAGGAGCCGGTTCCAGGCGTCGAGGGTCTCGTCGACGATGTCGGTGACGTGGACGATGCCGGCGTTGTTGACCAGGATGTCCAGCCGCCCGAACTTTTCCTCGAGCTGGTCGTGGACTGCCTCCCAGTCGGAGGCGTCGGTGACGTCGAGGTGCATGTAGGTGACGTCGAGGCCCTTGGATCGCAGATCCGCTGCGGTGCGGGCACCGTCGGCGTCGAGTACGTCACCTATGTAGACGGTGGCGCCTTCGTTGGCGAGGCGGTAGGCGTGGGCTGCGCCCTGCCCTCGGGATCCGCCGGTGATCAGGGCAATCCGGTCGGTGAGCCGGCTGGGGGTCGTCTCGCGGGGTGTCGCGGCGTCGGGCATGTTCGGGCCTTCTGATGAGTGTGGTGAATGTCGAAGGTGGAGCGGGGTCAGACGACGCCTTGGGCGAGCATGGCGTCGGCGACGCGGACGAATCCGCCGATGGCGGCGCCGGCGACATAGTTGTCCGGGTCGTCGGTGTAGGTGGACGCGGTGTGCCGGGTGTGTGAGTGGATTTCACGCATGATGTCCTCGAGGCGGGATGCGGTTTCCTCACGGCTCCAGGAGGTTCGAGCGGCGTTCTGCTGCATCTCCAGGGCTGAGGTCGCTACCCCACCGGCGTTGGCGGCCTTGCCGGGTCCGAAGAGGACCCCGGCGTCGCGGAAGAGTGCAACCGCACGGGCGGTGCACGGCATGTTCGCACCCTCGGAGACGGCGAGCACGCCGTTGCGGATCAGCGCGGCAGCGTGCTCTTGTCCGAGTTCGTTCTGCGTCGCGCACGGCAACACGACATCGCAGGCCACGTCGAAGACCGATCCCTCGGTGACATACGTGGCCGACGGCCTGGCTGTGGCGTACTCGAACAGTCGGGCGCGACGCACCTCCTTGACCTCCTTGAGCAGGGCGAGGTCGATGCCGTTCTCGTCGACGATGTACCCGCGCGAGTCGGAGCAGGCGATCACGGTGGCGCCGAGCTCGTGTGCCTTCTCGATGGCGTAGATCGCGACGTTGCCCGAACCCGACACCACGGCACGGAGCCCGTCGAGGTCCTTGCCGCGGGGGGCGAGCATTTCCCGGAGGAAGAACACGGCGCCGTAGCCGGTGGCTTCCGTGCGGGCGTGGGATCCGGCCCATCCGATCCCCTTGCCGGTGAGCACGCCGGCTTCGAAGCGGTTCACGATCCGCTTGTACTGCCCGAACATGTAGCCGAGTTCGCGGACGCCGACGCCGATGTCACCGGCCGGGACATCGGTGTGCTCGCCGAGGTGACGATAGAGCTCGGTGACGAACGACTGGCAGAACCGCATGATCTCACCGTCGCTGCGCCCGGCGGGGTCGAAGTCGCTGCCGCCCTTGCCCGCACCGATGCCCTGACCGGTCAGCGCGTTCTTGAAGATCTGTTCGAAGCCGAGGAACCGGATGATCCCGAGGTCGACGGTCGGGTGGAAACGAAGGCCACCCTTGAAAGGCCCCAGGGCGCTGTTGAATTCGACCCGATATCCGCGATTGACGCGGACCTGCCCGGTGTCGTCGACCCAGGGGACCCGGAACATCAGTTGCCGCTCGGGTTCGCAGAGCCGTTCCAGGATGCGGGCCTCGACGTACTCGGGGTGCCGGTCCAGGACCGGCCCGAGGGTGGACAGGACTTCCTCGACGGCCTGGTGGAACACCGATTCGCCGGGGCTGCGGTGGCGTACCGAGCGGAGGACGGTGGTGACGTGATCGGAGAGGGGAAGAGGACGGGTATCGGGGACCAGCACGGTCATCGTTGCTACCTTCTCTGCGGTTCGGGCGGATACCGGGTGGTCAGGACACGGATGCGGCGGACAGCGGTGTTACCCGTTCGAGCGCGGACGAGGCCTGCAGGGAGGTCAGCAGCCGTTCGGTGTCGGCCATCTGGTCGTTCCAGATCGCGCGGACGATGTCCACCCGCAACTCCGGTTCCTGCACCGTCGAGAAGTAGTTGGTCAGAGCCAACCCCTGCGGTCCGGCCTCGGTCTGCAGCGCGATCATGCGGGCGATCAGCTTGGTCTGCACTCCGTAGACGGGGATCTGCGGGCCGCGGGGTGCGATCAGCCCGACGAAGTACAGCTTCTCCGCTCCCTCGGGGAGGATTCCGCCGGCGTATCGCACGGGAACACCGGAGCGCCAGGTGATCTGGTCGGTGTCGAGGAAGGGCAGGTTCACGTTGAACCCGGTCGCCCAGATGATCGAGTCGTAGTCGCGGGCGCTGCCGTCGGAGATGTGTACGGTGTTGCCGTCGAATCGGGTGATGCCCGGACGGATCTGGACTCGGCCGTGGTGGACCCAGTACAGCAATAGGTCGTTGACGGTGGTGGCGCCGTCGGCCAGGGTGCGGACCTCCGGCTCGGGCATGCCCGGGTAGTTCTTGTTCTCCCCGATGGACACCCGGGCGAGCAGCCGGCTGAGCAGGTCCTGCTCGTCCGGGGAGAACTGCCCGAGGAACGGCACTTCCTGGCGTGGCACACCGAAGTACGTCTTGGGCTGGAAGTAGATGCCCTTGCGCATCACGATGTCGGCCTCGCGGCGGTGCTGGGCGACGTCGACCGCGATGTCGCAGCCGGAGTTCCCGGCACCGACGACCAGGATCCGGTTGCCGTCGAGGTCGCCGACGTTGTTGTACTCGCTCGAATGCAGCTGTTTGCCTGCGAATTCACCCGGCACCTGCGGGATCTTCGGGCTCCACAGGTGCCCGTTGGCCACCAGCACACCGTCGAAGATGCCCTCGTCGCCGCGGGAGGTGGTGACCCGCCATCCCGCCGACCCGACCGGGCCGGACCCCGCAGCGACGGGGTTCACCGACAGCACCTCGGTGTCGAAGTTGATCAGGTCGTAGTGGCCGTGGTGGCGCGCATACGATTCGATGTACTCACGAACCTGGTCCCGCCGCGGAAAGTGCGGGTAGTGCTCGGGCATCGGGAAGCCCTCGAACATCGTCATGTCCCGGGACGTGATCAGGTGCAGCGCCTCGTAATCGGTGTGCCAATGCCCACCGACTCGGTCGGACTTCTCGAAGCACTCGACCTCGTGGCCTGCCTGACGCAGCTGCTGAAGAGCGGACACACCGGCCGCGCCGGCTCCGATGACGCAGTATCGGGTCATTGTTCGACTTCCTCTCGTTCATCGTGGGCCCGCCTTCGTCGGCGCCCTCACTTGGTAAGCAAGTCTGGAAGGAACTGCAGCTCTCGTAAATGGTGATATCTCGGGAGCGGATCAAGGCGTAGCCTTGAGCAAACCCCGGTGTCGTCGTTCTGCGCCTTTCGACATGAAGGAATCTCATGGCCCCCACGCCCATCACCCTGCAGCAGCTGACCTATTTCCTCGCCGCCGTCGAGCACGGGTCCCTGTCCGCTGCGGCGGAGGCGCACTTCGTCGCGCAGCCGAGTCTGTCCGAGCAGATCCGCCGGTTGGAGCATCAATTGGGCGTGACCCTGTTCGTCCGCACCAACCGGAAGCTGATCCTCACCGATGCGGCGCGCATGCTCATCCCCCACGCCCAGCGCACCGTGGCCGCCGCGGAAGAGGCGACGACCGCGGTCAACCCCATTCGCAACCTCACCGGGGGCACCGTCTCGATCGGCACGTTCAGCAGCGCCCACCACCTCATCCACACCGATCTGGTCGCCAACTTCCGCGCGCTGTACCCCCAGGTGCACGTCCGGATCGTGGGGCTCAACTCCGTCCAGGTGGCCGACGCGGTCCGCGAGGGCCAGCTCGAAGCCGGCCTCGTCGCGCTGCCGGTCGACGACCGCGGCTTGGACGTCGGGCCGGTCGAGTGGGCCGCGGAAGCGGTCTACCTCACCCGCGACCCCGAGCGGACCCGTCGCCCGATCCTGATCCAAGAGATCGCCGAAGCGTCCCTGATCCTGCCCGAGACCCGGTGGGGCGACCTGGATCCCACTCGGCGGCAACTGTTGTCGCTCGCACAGAATGCCGGGGTCACCCTCAACCCGGTGGTCGAGGTCGAATCACCGGCCGTCGCATTGGAACTCGCCGCGCGCGGTGTCGGCGACACCATCATCTCGCTCCCACTGGCCAATGCGCTCGGGGCGACGAAGACCCTGCACTGGGCCTCCCTGACGCCCCCGCTGATCGAGACCTTCGCCTTCATCACCCGCCGCTACGCCAACCTCACGCCCGCCTCGACGATCCTCGTCCGTCTCGCCCGCCAGCTACTCGCGCAGCTGCCCCAGGCCCAGCTTCCCGCCGATGCGCAGACCCCGCCGGCCATTACCTCCACGTAACGGTTCGCCGCCATGCCGCCGCTTCCTCGATGTCACACGGTGACCGCATGCGACCCGCGGCGACAGGCCTGAACTGGGCCTATGCGGACGCTCCGACGGCAGTCGCGCCTTATTCAAGGTGAATCCTTGAACGGCTATCGGAAATAACGGCTTCACCGATGGCAAGGTGTGGCGCAAGACTCATCGACACCCCCGAACGCCGATTCCGACGCATTACCGGCTTCCCAGCCAGACCGGGATCAGCTGCCACAACCACCCCGGCCCGAGGGCGCGGGAGTCGATGGAGGAGCACCATGGCGATGACCGATCAGAGATGTACCGCGGCCGCCCCCACGGACGGCCATTTTCAACGCAAGATGTCGCTGCAGGCGGCAATGTTCATCGGAGTCGGCGGACAGATCGGATCCGGATGGCTGTTCGCCGTCCTGGCCGCCGCCGGCATCGCCGGCCCGTCGGCCATGGTGTCCTGGCTGATCGGCGGCGCCCTGACCATGGTCATCGCGCTGGCCTGGATGGAGGTCGGATCCGCAATGCCGGTCAGCGGCGCCATCGCCCGCTACCCGTACCTGTCCAACGGCGGTCTCGCCGGATGGATCATGGGCCTCTCGTACTGGCTGGCCAACGTCTCACTCCCCGCCATCGAAGCCGTCGCCGCCCTGACCTACCTGGGCGGTGTCTTCCCGGAACTCGGACTGCTCACCGTGCGCGACGGGGTCTCGATGCTCTCCTGGCCCCGCGGCATCGTGGCCGCCATCGCCCTGATGGTGTTGTTCCTCGCCATCAACCTCTTCGGCGTCAAAATGCTCAGCGAATGCAATCGGTGGGTCACCTGGTGGAAGATCATCATCCCCACCGCCACGTTCCTGCTCCTGTTCCTGACCTTCGACGGCAGCAACTTCACCTCGCACGGATTCTTCGGTAGCGCCTCCGGCGGCGGCCCCGGTTCGATGTTCGAAGCGGTCGCCGTGTCCGGTATCGCATTTGCGCTCATGGGTTTTCGAGGCGTCATCGACTTCGGCGGTGAAGTTCGCCGCCCCGGACGCAACATTCCGCTCGGCACGGTCGGGTGTGTGGTGATTCCGCTGGCGATCTACCTCGGCCTGCAGATCGCCTTCCTCGGTGCGATCGACTGGGCCGACGCCGGAGTCTCCGCGGGAGACTGGACGGCACTGGCCGGCAGCTCCTGGGCCGACGGCCCGCTCGCCGCGGCGCTGCACTCGTCCGGATATGCCCTGCTCGGCGCCTTCGTCTCCCTCCTGCTCCTCGACGCCATCCTCTCCCCCGGCGCAGCCGGGTACATCTACCTCGGCAACGGTGCGCGGGTGGGCTACGGGCTCGCCGTCAACGGCTTCTTCCCCAGCGTGATGGCCAAGGTCAACCGGCACGGCGTCCCCGCGGTCTCCGCTGTGGTGTCCTTCGGGGTGGGGTGCCTGTTCTTCCTGCCCGCACCGAGCTGGTACCGGCTCGTCGGCTTCATCAGCTCCGCACTGATCCTCAGCACCCTCGCCGCCTCGGTGGCCCTGGTCGTCTTCCGCCGCACCGCGCCGGATCTGCCCCGGCCGTTCCGTCTTCCCGCAGCCCACGTGTTTGCGCCGGCCGGCTTCGTCGCCGCCACCGTGATCATCTATTGGTGCGGCTTCATCACCCTGTTCAACCTGAACACGATCCTGCTGGGCGGCATGGTCATCTACTCGGTGTGCTACTCCGCACGGAAGGGCTGGTCCGGCCGGAACGAATCGACGATCGTGGCAGCGGTGTTCCTTTTGGGTTGGGCGGCGGTCACGGCCCCGAGCGGGTACCTCCTCGCACCGGCCAGTGTGCCCGCCCCATCGGGATCCGCGCTGCTGGTCCGCCTGTTTCTCATGGCGGCCCTGTGCATGGGCTTCCTTATCGCAATGCACCTGATCAGCAGCGACGAAGGCCGACGCCACCTCGTCGGCGGGCATTGGCTGGTGTTCCTCCTCCTCGGTCTGCTCACCGTCTCGGCCATCGGCGAGTACGGTCCGCTGTCCACTCCGTGGCTGGTATTCCCCGCCGACTCTCTCTCTGCCGTTGTCGTCGGACTGATCGCCTTCTACTGGGGTACCGCCACCGGCTTCCGCACCCCCGGCACGACGACCTGCTCCAGCAACCGATCGCCCACGATGTCGACGAAGAGCCCACACCCACCGCTCGGTGATATCGGCTGACGTCAAACAGGCTGGGCTCGAGAACAACCCGACTCTCCCGTCGGTCCGACTGCAGACCCCGACCTGAAATCCACCACCCACCGACACGACAACGTGGCTCGCGTTGTCTCAGTATTTTTGAGGAGTAACCAATGCCCAAGACGGCAATCGTCACAGGCGCGGCGAGCGGGATGGGACGCGCGACAGCAACACAACTGGTCAAAGAAGGATGGGACGTCCTCGCGCTCGACCGGGTCGCCACCGAGTTCGAAGCCCACGGCGAGACCGTGCGCACCACCGCAGTCGACGTGACCCGCCGCGACGACGTCCGCGATGCCGTGGCCGCACACGTCGCGGCATCCGGAAATTCGGTCTCCCTCGTCGCGAACGTGGCGGGCATCTACCCGCCGAGCAACCTCGCCGACTTCACCGAAGATCTGTACCGGAAGGTGTTCGACGTCAACGTGCTCGGCGTCCTCAACGTCACTGCGGAAGCCGTCGCACACATGGAATCCGGCGGTGCGGTAGTCAACTTCGCCTCCGTCGACGCGTTCACCGTCTCTCCCGGTCAGCTCCTCTACGGTGCCTCGAAGGCCGCCGTCGTGATGCTCACCAAGGAACTGGCACTGGAACTGGCACCGCGTGGCATCCGGGTGAACGCTATCGCCCCCGGCTGGGTGAACACGCCCGGCAACGAGGCCACCGGCCGCATGGCGGCTGCCGCAGCGTCGATCCCGCTCGGCCGGGTGGCGCAACCCGAGGAGATCGCCCGCTGGGTCTCGATTCTCGGCAGCCCGGACGCCCGGTTCATGACCGGTGAGACCATCGTGCTCTCCGGCGGCAACGTCCTGCGCTGAGACATCCGGTCGCGCCGCAACTCGAGTTCTACAGCAACTCCGAGCTCTTGCCACGCCAACAGCTGACCCGACCCAGACCCAGACGCATTCAAGGGAACCGCCATGAAGTCCGCCGTTCTTGCCGACAGCGTCATCGAATTCTTCTCGCCGGGTCACCTCGCGACCGTCACAGTGAGCGGGGCGCTGACCGTTCTGGACCGTAACCGACAGGATATCCGCACCTGGCCAGCCGGGTATTGGATCATTCTCCCCGGCAGAGGGGCAGACGAACTCGAAGGGGGCGGACCCGCCCATCTGTTCGCACAACGATAGCGACGACTCGAGCGCACACCACCACTGATGCAACCCATACACGAGACCGGCAACATCAACTACATGATCACGTTCGCGATCAAGTGGCGCCATTGGGGCGGTGGCTCCGGCTACGAGCCTCTCGAATCGACGTAATGCTGATACGGCCGGCCTGGGTTTGTGGAGGTGCCGGACTACTGTGCGGATGCCGCGATGTGCTCCGGACACGTCAGCACGAGTGGGGCGCCGTCGGTGATGGCAATGGTGTGTTCGCTGTGAGCGGTACGAGATCCGTCGGCGGAGCGGATGGTCCACCCGTCGTCGTCGTAGATGATCTTGTCGGTGCTGCGGGCGAACCAGGGTTCGAGCGCAAGGGTCAATCCGGGCTGCAGCCTGAGACCTCGTCCCGCCCGTCCCACGTTGGGGACGTGTGGGTCTTCGTGCATGGTGCGCCCGAGTCCGTGGCCACCGAACTCGGTGTTGACCGAGTACCCGTAGTCCGCCGCCACGGCGCCGATCGCCGCGGAGATGTCGCCCAAGCGGTTGCCGGGCAGCGCAGCGGCAATCCCCGCTGCCAAGGCACGTTCGGTAGCTTCGATGAGGCGCTCGTCCTCGGCTCGCGGGACACCGACGATCACACTCCGCGCCGAATCGGCGACCCAACCGTCGATCGACACCGCGATGTCCATGGTCAGCAGGTCCGCGTCACGCAGTGCATAGTCGTGCGGCAGACCGTGCAGCACTGCGTCGTTGACCGAAAGGCAGATGACGTTGCGGAACGGACCTCGCCCGAACGACGGCGCGTAATCCCAGTAGCACGACTGGGCGCCGCGTTCGGCGATCAGCTGGCGGGCGCGGTTTTCGAGGTCGAGTAGGTTCGTCCCTGGCCGGGCCCGGCGGGCGAGGTCGTCGAGCAGTTCGGCGATGAATGCGCCGGTGACGCGCATCGCCTCGATCTCTCGAGGTGTCTTCAGTTCCAGCACGGGTTTCCTCTCCACCCGGCCCGATGGCCGGTATTAAAATACCACCGTACTCGATTGTCCGGTATTTTCATACCGCCTTCGAGTAGGCTGGTTGCATGGTGCGTCTCCCGCTGACTCCTGCCCAACTCGCGGCCGGGCAACGCCTGGGTGCGTGTCTGCGTCACGCTCGAGGCGATCGCACGCTCGCCGAGGTGGCAGAGGCGGCAGCGATCTCGCCGGAGACTCTGCGCAAGATCGAGACCGGCCGGATGCCGACTCCGGCATTCACGACTATTGCAGCATTGGCCCGCACCCTCTCCGTGCCCCTCGACGACCTTGCGCATATCTGCCTTGCCCACGCCGACCTCGAGGAGACCGGCTGAGGCAGACGTGTTTGCGATTGTCGATTGCTTTCGCCAGTGAGGTCAGCCCTCGTCGGCCGCGCTGCGGGTGCGGCCCGAGCTGAGGATGAGATCCTCGTGCAGTTCCATCCAGATGTCGTGGTAGCTGTCGTACATCGGCCGAGCGAAGGCCGCGTTGTCACCGGACCGGACGCGGTCGAGTGCGGCGGCGAGCCTGGGTAGGTAGCGCGCGAAGCGCGGCAGCGTCTCGGACAGTTCCGTCAGCGGAGCGACGAGTTCCGCGTCCGTCGCTGCGAGCTGCTCGACGATTTCGGTGTCGTAGCCCGGGTCGGAATGGTCGTTCGGGGTGTCGTCGCTACGCATCTGCCACCGCCGGCACACCTGTTTGAATTCGGAGTTGATCGGCAGGAACCGGTCGTAGAAGGCGCCCAGTGCGCCGGACCCGCCCGCGGTCGCGGGGTCGGCGGCGAGCAGCCGCAGATGTTCGGACTTCCCGGCGGGGGTCAGCATCGATCCGGCCATCCGGCCTTCTCTCCGGACGACGAAACCCTGTTCGACGAGCGGATCCACCGCCGCCGGCAGGTCTTCGGGGGCCACACCGGACAGCGCGCTGAGCACGCCGTCGTTGGCCAAACCCTTCACGCGCAGCGAGTGCAGGATGTCGAAGTCAAGCTGGTCTTGCTGGGTGTGAACCATGATCTGGCTCCTGTTCGGTTCGGTCGGCGGCAAGTGCCGTGGCGCGGTCACGAGTTGGTGAGGTAGGGCGAGCGCAATGCCTTCTTGTTGAGTTTGCCCGTCGGAAGTCGCGGTAGGCGGTCGACGAAGTCGATCGACCGCGGCGCCTTGTAGGTGGCGAGGGCTGCCCGGCAGTGGTCGATGAGGCGGGACTCGGTGGTCTCGTCTGCTGAAACCTTTTCGCGTAGTTCGACCATGGCCTTGACCTGCTCGCCGAATTCAGGGTCGGGGATGCCGAACACGGCCGCGTCGACGACGTCCGGGTGGCGCAGGAGGACTGCCTCGATCTCCTCGGGGTAGATGTTCACCCCGCCCGAGATGATCATGAAACTTTCGCGTCCGACGAGGTACAGGAAGCCGTCCTCGTCGAGATAACCCCGGTCCCCCATGCTCTTCCAGCTGTCGGGTGCGCCGGCTTCGGCGGAGTTGACGTACGCGGCCGATGCCGGCGGCTCGAACCACACCTTGCCGATCTCACCGGGCGTCTGCGGTGTTCCCTCGTCGTCGGTGATGTGGACCCTCGTGCCACCGAGCGGTCTGCCGACCGACCCGGGGTGGTCGGCGGATTCGGAGGCGGAGACATACGTGTGCCCGTACCCCTCGGAGGCGCCGTAGTACTCGTGCAGGATCGGCCCCCACCACTGGTTGATCTGCTCCTTCACCTCCACCGGGCAGGGGGCGCCGGAGGTGAACGCGGTGGTGTGGGTCGGGGAGAGCGCGATGGTCTCGCGCCCGGGCAGCCGGAGCAGTCGCAGCAGCATGGTCGGCACCCACTGCGAATGCGTGACGCCGTAGGTCTCGATCGTGGCCATCGCCGCCGCGGCGTCGAAACGTTCCATACATACGACCGTGCCGCCGGCGGCCATCGTCATGAGCTGAAACGTGAACGGCGCCGCGTGGTAGTTCGGGGCGGGTGACAGCAGCACGGTGCCGGGGCCGATGCCCAGTTCCGCGGCCAGCCCGGCGTGGCGGGAGGGTGCGGCGGCGGGGTGGATGTCGAGCAGTTTCTGCCGGAAGGCCTTCGGCTGGCCGGTGGTGCCGCCGCTGTAGAGCACGCGGGCGCCGAAACGCTCGTCCGCGATGGGCGTCGTCGGATGTGCCTCGATCGCCGCGGCGAGGTACTCGAATCGGGTGCCGGGATCCGTGCACAGGGTCAGGGCGGTGTGACCGTCCGGGAGTGACTCGGCGACTGTCTCGGCGAGCGAACCGCTGGTCACCACGGCGTTCGGCGCCGCCTCCTCGAGGACGGCCGCGAGTTCGGCGGCCCCGAGATGCCAATTCACCGGTGTCACATACAGTCCCGAGCGCATGCCCGCCGCGACGACCACGGGCCATTCGATGCGGTTCTCCATCAGCAGCACGATCGAGTCGCCCGGCGATACACCCCGGCTGCGCAAGAGATGGGCCAGCTGGTTGGACTGCTCGTCGAGCTGACGGTAGGTCAGCGAGGCGCCGGAACCGGCCATCACGAACGCGAGGGATTCGGGGTGCTCGGCGACGATTGCGGGTGGGTACACGAGACCTCTTTTTGTGAATGGTTCGTCACTATCAAGGTCAGGCTACAAGCGAGTCGGCTCATCGTACAAGGGGTGTTTGCAAAAAGCTCGAACTGTGATTTAGTGAAACAGATGTCACAAACGAACGTGACCGTGACGGGAGACATCCAATGACAACCAGCAGTGATATCGACCTGATGGACCTGCGGGCCTTCGAAACCGGGTACGCCGACGACGTGTTCGCGCAGCTACGCGAACACGATCCGTTGCACTGGAACGCCGAATCGAACGGCCCCGGGTTCTGGTCGGTGACGCGGTACGCCGACGTCAAAGCGGTCGCCTCCGACCACGGGAGCTTCACCGTCACCGAGGGGACGCAGATCGCGAGCCGCCGCGCCGAGGGCGAGGGTGCGCGCAGCATTCACCACGTCGACCCGCCCGAGCACGGCCCGCTGCGCAAGATCGTCACCCCGCACGTGCGGCCGGCGAAGGTGAAGGCGCTGGTCCCGGACATCGAGGCGGTCATCGACGACCTGCTGAACAAGGCCGTCGGTGCCGGACCGATCGACATGGTCGCCGGCATCTCCGCGCAGCTTCCGCTGGTGATGATCGGCCGCCTGCTCGGCGCCCCGCTCGAGGACTGCCCCAACCTGCTGCGATGGACCAATCAGATGGCCTCGGAGGACCCCGACTACTCCGAGGGGCCCGAGACCGCGGTCCGCGCCCGCGACGAGGTTTTCGCGTACTTCCGCGCCCTCGAAGAGGAGCGGCGCGCCTGCCCGGCGGACGACCTGGTCAGTGTGCTCACCGCGGCCGAACTCGACGGCGTCCCGCTCAGCCGCGGCTACCTCGACGCGTACTACCTGATCCTGATGGTCGCCGGCAACGAGACCACTCGGAATTTGCTCACCGGCGGGGTGCTGGCGCTGCACGAGAATCCGCAGTGGTGGCAGGAACTCCGGGAGAACCCGGGCAAGATCCGCACCGCCGTGGAGGAAATGGTGCGGTGGGTTTCGCCGGTCCTGTCGATGCGCCGCACCGCCACCCGGGACGTGGAGATGCACGGCAAGACGATCCGGGCCGGCGACAAGGTCGTCATGTGGTTCTGCTCGGCGAACCGCGACGAGCGGGTGTTCGACGAGCCGAACGTGTTCCGGGCCGATCGATTCCCGAACGAACACCTGGGTTTCGGCTGGGGGGAGCATGCCTGCCTCGGAGCGCATCTCGCGCGTCTCGAAGCGAAGCTGTTCTTCACCGCGTTCGTCGAGCGCGGCATCGACATCAGCGTTGTCGACACCCCGAAGCGGTTGCAGAGCAACTTCTTCCGCGGCATCAAATCCCTCCCCGTAACGATGGAGCGCCGGCATGGCTGACCTTCTCGGTCGGGCCGGCTGCCTGATCGACGGCGAATGGTTCGTTCCGGCCGGACCGGTGATCGAAGTGATCGACCCCTTCACCGAGACCGTGATGGGAGACGTCGTCGACGCCGGAGCCGAGGTCGTCGACGACGCCGTGCGGTCGGCTGCGGCCGCACACCCGGCGTGGCGGAGCACCGACGTCGCCGAACGGGCCGAGCTGCTCGACCGTGCGGCGGATCTCCTCACCCGGGACGGGGCGGCCATCGCGGCGCTGGTCAGCCGGGAAATGGGCATGCCGATCTCGCTGGCCCAGGTCACCCAGGCGCAGCTGCCCGCCGACGTGCTCCGTGCCACGGCCCGCACCGCCCGCGCCTTCCCGTGGTCGCAGGACATCGACGGGGCCACCCTGGTCCGCCGCGGCAGCGGTGTCGTCGGCGCCATCACCCCGTGGAACATGCCGGTCCACCAGATCGTCGCGAAGGTGTCGGCCGCCCTCGCCGCCGGATCGACGGTGGTGCTCAAGGCGTCGGAGATGACCCCGTACGACGCGAACGCCCTCGCCCGGATCTTCCTCGAGGCGGGACTTCCGGCCGGGGTGTTCAACGTCGTGACCGGAACCGGGACGCACACCGGGGCCGCGCTCGCGGCGCACCCGGACCTGGCGCATGTCTCGTTCACCGGCAGCGTGACGGCCGGCCGTGCGGTCGCCGGGCTCGCGGCCGCGGCGCTGACCCGCTGCACCCTCGAACTCGGCGGAAAATCCCCGGCGGTGGTGCTGCCGGACGCCGACCTGCCGACCGCGCTCGCCGGGTCGGTGAGTTCGGGGCTGGTGAACTCCGGTCAAGCCTGCAACGCCACCACCCGTCTGCTGATCCCGGAATCTCTTGCCGCCGACGCCACCGGCATCCTCGCCGAAGCGGTCACACACCACCCGCTCGGTGATCCCGCCGACCCGTCGACCCGACAGGGCCCGCTCGTCTCGGCCCGCCAGCGCGACCGCGTCCTCGACTACATCGCCGACGCGGTGGCCGCGGGCGGCCACCTGCTCACCGGCACCGGCAAGCCGTCCGACGCCGTCCCGACCGGGTTCTTCGTCGACCCCACCATCGTCACCGGCCTGCCCGAGGACGCCCGCGCCGTTCGCGAGGAGATCTTCGGCCCGGTCATCGCGGTGCAGACCTACACCGACGTCGACGACGCCGTCCGCATCGCCAACGACTGCGCGTACGGTCTGTCCGCCGAGGTGTGGTCCGGCGACGTCGGACACGCCCGTGCGGTCGCCGGACGACTCGACGTCGGCCAGGTGAAGATCAACGGCGTCCGCACCCGCAACCGGCCCACAGTCCCCTTCGGTGGCGTCAAGGATTCCGGCTACGGCCGCGAACTCGGCCACCTCGGCATCGAGGAGTTCACCGACGTGACGGCGGTAATGTCATGAGCAGGAACAGTGTCCGAAACATCGTCGTCACCGGTGCGGCGTCGGGGATCGGTCTCGCGCTCGCCGACCAGTTGAGTGATTCCGGCGCACAGGTTTTCGCCCTCGATCGGCGCGACTGCCCCCTCGGGTCGGTGCGCAGCATCGTGTGCGACCTCGCCGATCCGCACTCGATCGACGACGCCGTCGCCGCCCTCCCCGGAGACGTCGCGGCGCTCGCCAACGTCGCCGGTGTCCCGGGCACCGCCGCCGCGCAGACGGTGTTGTCGGTCAACCTGCTGGGGGCCCGACTCCTCACCGAACAGCTGTTACCGCGTATGCAGTCGGGTGCGGCGATCGTCAACGTCGCGTCCGTGGCCGCCCACCGGAACACCCAGTCCCCGGACGCGATAGACGAACTCCTGCGCGTGCATGACCGCACCGAACTCCAGAGTTGGCTGCGGGCCCACCCCGTCAAGGGCCCGGACGCATACGACACCTCCAAACGCGCGCTGGTCGACTGGACGCAACTGCTGTCCGCGAAGCTCACCTCCCGCGGCATCCGGGCGCTGTCGGTGAGCCCGGGCCCGGTGGAGACGCCGATCCTCGCCGACTTCGAAGCCAGCATGGGCAGCGACGCCATGCAACGGTCGCACGATGCGGTGGGCCGGCACGGCTACCCGCACGAGATCGCCGCGGTGGTCGCGTTCGCTCTCTCCCCCGCCGCATCCTGGCTCAACGGCATCGACATCCCCGTCGAAGGTGGACTTTTCGCCACCCGCGCGGCCGCCAAATCCCCCGTTTTCGAAGGACTCCCGATATGACCTCATCGACAGCGCCCCTCGGCGACGTGATCACGCTCGACGGTAGCTTCCCCGGAACGCGGGAGGAGTTGGGCGGCAAGGCGTACAGCGTCAACAAGATGCGGGCGATGGGCTTGCCCGTGCCGCCGGCCTTCGCGCTACCCACGCACGTCTGCTCGATCTACCACGACAACGGACGATCCCTCCCGGACGGGATCTGGCAGGACGTCCTCACGCACCTGCGCCGCCTCGAATCCGAGACCGGCCGCCGGTTCGGTGCCGGACCCTCCCCGCTGCTGGTGTCCGTCCGATCCGGTGCCGCGCAGAGCATGCCCGGCATGATGGACACCGTCCTCAACCTCGGTTTGAACCCAGAACTGTGCGCCGCCCTCGCCGAGGAGACCGGCGACCCGCAGTGGGCCAACGACACCTGGGAACGCTTCTGCCACAGCTACGCCGCCATCGTGGCCGGCACTCCCGGCGTCCAGCCCCCGAGCGATCCGCTCGAGCAACTGCGCGCCGCGATCGGCGCCGTCTTCGACTCCTGGACCAACGAACGGGTCAAGGCCTACCGTGCACGCCACAACCTCGGCGCCGGCGACGGCACCGCGGTCACCGTGCAGGCCATGGTGTTCGGTAACCGCGACGAGCAGTCCGGCACCGGGGTGATGTTCAGCCGCGACCCCGCCACCGGAGACAACGTGCTCTACGGCGAGTGGCTGGCCGAGGCGCAGGGCGAGGACGTCGTGTCCGGGGAGAAGACGCCCGCCGCGCTCGAGACGGTCGGGGAAGTCCTGCCCACCACCTACCCCGAACTCGAGCGCATCGCCGTCACGCTCGAACGCGAGCACCGCGACCTCGTCGACATCGAGTTCACCGTGGAAAGCGGTCGCCTCTACGTCCTGCAGTGCCGGGCCGGGAAACGCTCACCCCGCGCCGCCGTGCGAGTGGCCGTCGACCTCGTCCGCGAAGGCGTCATCACTCCCGACGAGGCGTTGACCCGGGTGTCCGCGGAACAGGCTGCGAGCCTGGCGAACACCGACGGTGTGCGCGCCGGCCACGCGGTGCTCGCCACCGGTCTGGGAGCCGGCCCAGGCGTGGCGGTCGGGCAGGCCGTCAACGACATCGACGAGGCCCTCGACCTCGCGGCGGCCGGAACGCCGGTCGTCCTGGTGCGTCCCTCCACCGCCCCGGACGATGTGCCCGCGATGTTCGAATCCGTGGCCGTGGTCACGGAACTCGGCGGCGCCACCTCGCACGCCGCGCTGGTGTGCCGGGAGATCGGGCTGCCGTGCGTGGTCGGGGCCGGAGCGGGGACCGTCGCGACACTGACCGGGCTGACGGTCACCGTCGACGGTGCCACCGGTTCGGTGTACGAAGGGGATGCGCTGCATTCCGGCGACGAGGCCGGTGCCGACGAACACGTGTCGGAACTGCTGAGCTACCTCCCCGAGCACGTGCCCGTCGATCACCCGCTGGCGGCGCTGCGCGCCGGACGGCTCGAGCGGGCATAACGCGAGGTCAGCACGATGCAACGACCATGGTTAGTGATATCTTGTTCGCAAACGCGGGGGAAGGCGAGGAACTAGAGATGGCCGCACAGAACCCAGCCACGTCGGCCACGCCGCGATCGCTCGACGACGTCTACACCGACGCCGGACTGATCGATCCCGCGGCGCCCGCACCCAAGCGCCCGAACCGGCGAGGGGAACTCACCCGCGAACGCATCGTGCAGGCCGCGATCGAATGCTTCAGCGAATACGGGTACACCCGCACCCGGGTCTCGGACATCACCCACCGCGCCAAGACCGCGCAGGGAAACTTCTACCGGCATTTCACCGACCTCGACGACGTCTTCCTCGCCGCCATGCACACCGGGTTGCAGGAACTGTCCGAGGCCACCAGCCGCAAGGCCAACACCAGCGGCGAAATGGAGGCGTTGATCGAGGTCAACATCACCTACCTGCACGCGTATTCGCGGCACCGGCACATCCTGCGGTTGCTCCGTGAGGCCGCGGCGGCCAGCGCCAACGAGGGGTTCCAGCAACTGTGGCTGAAACTGCGGGAGGACTTCATCGCCCGCACCCGCCGCTGGTTGCAGAAACTCCACGACCGGGGCGAGATCGGCGACACCGATCTGGACCTCCTCGCCGAATCGCTCGGCTGCATGACCGAACAGATGGCGTACGTCCACGTCGGACTGCCCGCATCCACCCCCAAACGCGAACGCATCGACGAACTCGGCCGCGCGCTCGGCGAGGTCTGGTTCCGTGCCCTCCCGCCCCCGGCCACCGCGCCGGGCACCCACTGACCGAACATTCTCATCCCGTACCGTGCCTGTACGCACGGCATCCGTCAGCCTGTGCCCCCGAGGCGCAGGCACGAAGGAACCGCCATGACCACTCTCGCACCCGAATCCCTCGGATACACCGTCCGCGTGGCCGAGGTGATCGAGGAAACCCCCGACACGTCGTCCCTCGTCATCGACGTACCCGACGACCTCGCCGACCGGTTCACCTACCGGCCCGGACAATTCCTCACCCTCCGCATCCCCAGCGAGCGCACCGGTTCGGTGGCGCGCTGCTACTCCATCGCCAGTTGCCCGCTCACCGACGACCGCATCAAAGTGACCGTCAAACGCACCGCGGGCGGGTACGCGTCGAACTGGCTGTGCGACAACGTCACCGCCGGCAACGACGTGCACGTTCTCCCGCCGTCGGGTACGTTCACACCCCGCGCCCTGGACGGAAGCTTCCGTCTGTTCGCGGCGGGGAGCGGGATCACTCCGGTGATGTCGATACTCAAATCCGCCCTCGAATCGGACGCCGGCACGGTCGCGCTGTATTACGCCAACCGAGATCGCGGATCGATCATCTTCGCCGCCGAACTCGCCGACCTCGAAACGCGTTACCCGGACCGGCTGACCGTCGAACACCGCCTCGAAAGCGAATCGGGACTGCCGACTCCCGAGAGTCTCGCGAGCTTCGCCCGCGGTGGCGAGGACAGCGACGTATTCGTCTGCGGCCCGGCGCCGTTCATGGCGATGGTCAAGGGAACCCTCACCGGCATCGGCTACGACCGCCACCGCGTGTACATCGAGGAGTTCATGTCCCTCGACGGCGATCCGTTCGCGCCGATCCAGACCCTGACGTCCGGTGCCGACGCCGACTCCGCCACGGTGGAGGTCACACTCGACGGCGACACCCACGTCCTGGCATGGCCCGCTGACGCCACACTCATCGACGTGATGGTCAACGCCGGCATCGACGCCCCCTACTCCTGCCGCGAGGGGGAATGCGGCGCCTGCGCCTGCACCCTCACCGAAGGCACCGTCGATCCCGGCAACACCGACGCGCTCGACCCCGACGACGTCGCCGACGGCTACATCCTCGGCTGCCAGGCCACACCCACCAGCCCGGCGCTGAAGATCGAGTTCTGAGCAATTCCCGTCCGTCGATCGAAGCGATTCTGAGCCCCGATTTCACACACGTCACCAGCGAGGGCAAGCTACTCGGCCGCGAAGAGAGATGGGGTCAGGGAACGAAGAAGGTTCCGAAGCCCGGTGATCCGATTGCCTGCGGGTCGACGATCGCCACGACCTGACCCGGGCCCGGCCGAATGGTGACGGGCTGGGCGTTCAGGGTGGGGAACGACGCGGATCCGGTCGCGCCGGTCCCGAGACTGACCCAGTGGACGACGGCGGCGTGCGGGTTTCCGTCGCTCGGGGTTCGGCGCACCTGCAGCACCGCGACGCCCGGTTGTTCGCCGACTGTCGCGGCGAGCCGGGGAGCCGGCAGGTCGACGAGCGGGATGACGGGGTCGACCTGGAACGGCACCGTGCTGGGTTCGGCTGCCGCGGTGCCCGAGGCCAGCAACCCGGAGGTCGCGAGGATCCCAAGGGCGACGACTACCCGTCCGACGGTTGTGGGTGCGGTCATACGGGTTGACGATAGTGGCCACTACCGTTGAGGTGGTCGACTTCCGCACGCCAGAAGGGGAACTGCCACGCATGGCCGCCAACGAGGCTTCGGAACACGATCACGCGCAGCCGGCGGCGACTCCGGGACTGCGCCGCCGACTGGGGGTGTTCGACTCGGTGATGATCGGCCTCGGGTCGATGATCGGGGCCGGGATCTTCGCAGCGCTGGGACCTGCTGCGTCCGCCGCCGGCGGTGCGCTGCTCGTCGGGCTGGCGGTGGCCGCGGTGATCGCGTACTGCAACGCCAACTCGTCGGCTCGGCTCGCGGCGCTGTATCCGCAGTCCGGTGGCACCTACGTGTACGGCCGCGAACGCCTGGGACCGTTTTTCGGGTATCTGGCGGGCTGGGGTTTCGTGGTCGGCAAGACCGCCTCGTGCGCGGCGATGGCCCTGACGGTCGGCGCCTACGCGTGGCCGGGCCGCGAGCACGTCGTCGCGGTGATCGCGGTCGCCGCCATCACCGCCGTGAACTATCTGGGGGTGCAGAAGTCGGCCCTGGTCACCCGGATCATCGTGTTCGCCGTGCTCGCCGTCCTCGCGGTGGTTGTCATCGCCTGCCTGTGGTGCTCCGACACCACCGTCGGGGAACTCGAGATCGTCTCCGGCAACGGGGTGACCGGGGTCCTGCAGGCGGCCGGACTGCTGTTCTTCGCGTTCGCCGGGTACGCCCGGATCGCGACGCTCGGCGAGGAAGTGAAGGATCCACGCCGGACCATTTCCCGGGCGATCCCGATCGCTCTGGCCATCACACTCGTCGTGTATCTGTTCGTGTCGGTCGCGGTGCTGACAGCTCTCGGCGCCGACGCACTCGCCGGCGCCACGGACCCGCTTGCGCAGGCGGTGGCCGCTGCCGGGTTCGACGGGCTCGAACCGGTGGTCCGGGTGGCCGCGGTGGTGGCCGCGCTCGGCTCCCTGCTCGCGCTGATTCTGGGTGTCTCGCGGACCACGTTCGCGATGGCCCGCGACGGTCACCTGCCGCGTGTGCTCGACGCCGTGCATCCCCGGTTCGAGGTGCCCTACCGGGCGGAGCTGGCCGTCGGCGTCGTGGTCGCGATCCTCGCAGCGACAGCGGATCTGCGTGGGGTCATCGGGTTCTCCTCGTTCGCGGTGCTCGTGTATTACCTGATCGCCAATGCGTCCGCCTGGACACTCTCGGGGAGAGTGTGGCCGCGCCTGGTGACGGTGGTCGGCGCCGTGGGGTGTGTCGTCCTCGCGGCGTTCCTTCCCCTGGTCTCGGTGATGTCGGGCGTGATCGTTCTCGGTATCGGGGCCGTGATCTACGCGGTCCGAGCGGCATTCGGACCATCCGGCGGAGTTCGGCCTTCGCGCACGCCGGGCTGAGGCGCGTCCGTCCGGGGGTGGTCAACGGCGTCGTCGCGTGGGAGCCTTCAACGACGATCCGCTGCACCCGTCGCGTGAAGTGACCGGGAGGAGGTGTGTGAATGTTCGTCCTGCTCCGGCATGCCCACGCCGGCGAGAAGAAGAACTGGGACGGCCCCGACGCCGACCGCCCGCTCAGCACTGTGGGGGATCAGCAGGCTCAGGGCTTCGTCGAAGCGCTGACCGGCATCGAGGTATCGGCGCTGTTCTCGAGTCCCACCACCCGCTGTCGGCAGAGCCTTCTGCCGCTCGCCGACGAGCGCGGACTGAGCATCGCCGATCACCCCCTGCTGGGTCCGGACGCACCGCCGGATGAACTTTTCGCGGTGCTGCACGCGCCGGACGCCGATCGAGCCGTCTTCTGCACCCACGGGGAGGTCCTCAACGCCCTGGCGGAGTTCGCGCGGACGCACGGGATACCCGGTGTCCCTCCGTCGGGGGCGACCGCGAAAGGCGGCGCCTGGTTCGTCGATTGCGGGACCGGCCTGCCCCCGACTCTGCGGTACCTCGCGCCCGCCCCTTCCAACTGACCGCGCTCCGCCTCTAGTCTGCGGCGAGTTGGGCGGCGTCCTCGCGGGCCTGCCGCGCCCGCTCCAGTTCCAGGCCGTACAGCAGGCCGAAGGTGAAACCGTTCTCGCCGGACGTCGTACCGGCGCGGGCCCCGAGCGTTCGGAGGGTCTCCGCGGCGACGACGCTGTCCCGGTGCTCGCCGAGAACCTTCTGCATCTTCTCGAAGTGGGCTGCCTTCTTCGCGGTCTTCTTCCCGAGCACCGGCGCGGCGAGTTCGGCGGCGTAGCGGGCACGTGTGGCGGCCTCGAGGGCCCGGTGCAGCGCCGCGTCGTCCGTGCCGACTGCGGCGGTCGCTACCCGGGAGAGCGCCTTCCGTTCGGCTTTCCGCAAGGCCCGCTCGATCATCCGGGGACCGTCCGCTGCCGTGGCTGTCAGAGGCGGATTCGTACGCCACCGGGCCAACGCGGCCAGCAACGCGCGGTAGCGGTCACCGTCGAGGGTGGCCATCAAATCCTGCCGGTGGTGCTGTTGCTCCGCAATCAGGCCGTTCTCGATGCGCGCGGCCACCGGACCCATCACCAGTTCGGACGGCAGGTCGGCGAGCGCCTCCGTGAAGCGTGCGCGTTGCACCTGACGGTCCCGCACTTCGCCGAATAGCCCTGCATACCAAGACAACTCCGCATCGAGCTCCGTCGCGGCGGTCGGCTCGAGCAGGCGCTTGAAGACCCGGAGGGTGCTGCAGAACCGCCGGATTCCCACCAGGGTCGGATGTACCGGGTCCAGACCACGGCGCAACCACACGTCACCGGCCACGATCGCCTGCGCCTGGGCGTCCAGGTAGCCGACGAGCACCGATTCGGCCGTGCTCAGGCTCGTGTCCCCGCCGTCGACCGCAAGCTGAGCGGTGCTCAGCACGCGACTGAGCTTCGACGGATACCGCGCCGGCTTCGCACCGCGGAGGGTGAGGCGTTTACCGATCTTCCTGAGTAGTTTCTCGTTTCCGGCGTCGCCGGCCTCGACCTCCACCTCACGCCACTCACTCACGACGGCACGATCCCCCGCGACGGTGCCGCGCACCCGGTCGTCGGCGACTTCCGCCACGAGGCGGTCTTCCGAGTCGAGGACACGCCACGTGCGTCTCACCGTCGTCAGAGTGGCCACCGGGTGCACGGATTTACCCAGTGCGACACCCGCAATCAGTGTCGCCAGCTCGTCGGGAATCGCATCACTTTCGCCCGGAGGCATCCGGATCTCGGTACGAGCCTTGTCGGCAGGAACCTTCAATTGCCAACCGACGTCGGCATCCCCCGTCCGTCGGCGGAACGTGAGGTGCTGGCGCAGCAGGTCGCGGTCGGCGGTGTCGTAGTAGACGCTGTTCAGGTTCACGGTGGCCTGCTCGACCCGTCCTCCGTCCGGGACCACGTCCTCGAGGTCGGGCAGGACGAATTCGAGACCCACCTCGTACTTGACTTCCCGCTCACGCTGCGTCGACACCATGGGCCCAGTCTGCACCCACAACGTCGGGACCGTTGCTCGCCGCGCAATCGGCACGGAGTGCGGTTAATCTGTCTCACGGTAGATGTTGGTCGCGCCTCGTCGCCGAAGCCGATGCGCCGCGAAAAGCGTTCCACAAATGGATCTTCGATCGCTTGATGCTTCCTGCATGCATGCAGCCGGCACGGGACAGGACACTCGGATGTGCCGACATTCCGAGGGCCCGACTGTGTCCGGTCTTCGAGGGGGGATGACTCCACATGTGCACTCCGAACAGGCGCCCCGATCTCGACCACCCCGTGGAACTCGACTGGATCACGCGGGCACGGTGTCGGGACGGAGATCCGGATCGGCTCTTCGTCAGAGGCGCCGCGCAACGCAAGGCCGCGGCTATGTGCCGGCACTGTCCCGTGCTGATGGAATGCGGCGCGTATGCACTCGATAACCGCGTCGAGTTCGGCATCTGGGGTGGGATGACGGAACGTCAGCGCCGAGCACTGCTCAGGGAGCATCCCGGTGTCTCCTGGTCCGAGCTGTTCGAGGAGCAGCGGCGGCGTTGACCACCGGTGCTAGCGTGATAGGCGCCGCCGTCTGGATGGAGGTTCGGCATGAGGATCTCGAACAGCGTGCACACCTCGCGGCCCTGGCGAATCCACGAACTCACCCGCGACTTCACGCTCGAGGACGTGTGGGCGCTGCCGACTCCGGGCGGCCGTAACGACTTCGCCCGGCTGGTGCAGGAGTTCCCGCGGCTCCTGCAGGGGGCCGCGTCGGGCGACTCGTCGAACGTCACTTCCCGCGCCACCCGGGCGCTCTTCGCGATCCGGTGGGCGATCGGGCGCGTGTTGCGATGGGACGGCTCCGGCGTCGGCTCTCGGGTGCCGACGCTCCGCGACCGGTTGCCGGTGGATCTGCGCGACGCCGCAACCGGCCCGGACTTGCCTCTGTTCACCTCCATCTACCTGCTCGATGACGAGTGGGCCTCAGAGATCGCCAATCGGACCGTTCACGGCGTCATGCACATCGGCTGGGTCCCCGACGGTGCCGGCGGCTACCGCGGAGAGATGGCGGTCTACGCGAAGCCGAACGGGGTGCTCGGTACCTGTTACATGTACGCGATCGCCCCGTTCCGGCACCTGATCGTCTACCCGTCGATGATGCGGCAGATCGAACGGAGATGGCGGGCGGGCACAGGCGACGTCACTCGACCCGCCCCCGAGGAGAAGTGAAGAGGCACTGATCCGCTCGTCTCAGTACGGCAGGGAGGAGCAGCCGGGGTTGGCGATGACGGCCTTGCCCTCGCAGAACGCCTTGTCCGTGTTGTCGTCGAATCGTTCGGCACGGTCGCGGTCGCGGGCGTCGCGGTCCGACGAAGAGACGTGTGCGATGTCGGAACCCGAGGCGGTGGGCATGGCGGTCGCGATTCCGGCTGCGCCGGTGACGGAGATTGCGACTGCCGCGAACATCAGGCCGGCGCGGATGGCGGTGTGGCGAAACATGCTGAGTCCTTGGTGGTGTGGTCGAGTGTTCCTTGGTCACACCAACACTGCCTTCCCGGCAGCGGCGTCGACAGCCACCCTAGGGTGCACAGACCCCACCCTTCTCGGTTACTCGTCGGAGAGCAGCGGCCCCAGCGGTCCGAGATCGATGTTGAGGTCCTCGGGTGTCAGCCCGAAGTGGTCACGCAGTTCGGTCATGCGTTCCTCGAGAAGCATCAGTGTCGTACCGATCCGCTCGATCTGCTCGTCGCTGAGATCGCCGTGCTCCACTCGGCGCAGCGCCTGCCTCTCCATCAACTGGCGCAGCAATTCGACGAGGGTGAGGACGAGGGTCACCAGGCCGCGCTCGACCGATTCGGGGTCGGCGTCGATGCGTTGCGGCAGAATGCGCCGCCCCTCCCCGTCCAGCATGTCCGGTTCGGGTTCGTCCCCGGAATCACTCATCGACGGGTTCCTCGGCATCCGCCCCCGGCACCAGTGCGCTCACCGAGGCGATCAGGGTGCGCAGCGAGATTCGCACCATGTCCACGTCGGCCAGCGAGAGGGTGATCTCGCCCGTGATGACGACGCCGCCACCGAGCACTCGGTCGAGCAGGTCGACGAGGGCGATGCGGCGGTTGTCCTCGGCCGGGACGATCTCGCTCATGGGTTCGCCTGGTCGATCCCCGCGAACGAATACGGGGGCCACGGCCCGGTCAGTTCGAGCGTCACCCCGTCGTGTTCGGCGTCGAGTGCCGTGACGGCCGAGGCGAATTCGTCGACGAGTTCGTCGGCCACCAGGTAGGTGCCGTTGAAGATCATCCACGCTCGTCTGCCGGTGATGGCCGGATCGGTCACCTGCTGGCGTCGGCCGTCGACGGCATGGGAGAGAAGGGCGGAATGTATCTTGCGCGCATGGTCGGCCGCCTTGCGTTCGACGTCCTGCTGGGCCGTCAACTCGGCGCGGCGGCGCAGCAGATACGCGGTCCCCTTGCCGGCGCCGCCCTTCGCGCCGGGTTCCTCGGCGGGTGGCTGCGCCAGGATTTTCGGGTCACCGTAGGCCTTGACTCCCCATTCGGTCCGCCCGGTGACCTGGCGAAGTGCGGCGTCGAACTCCTCGTGACGCTCGTCGAGGAGGCGGCGAACCCGATCGTCGTCGAGGTACAAGGTGGCGAGGCGCAGCGGAATGGTGGGCCCACAGCGCAGGACCGCGGCCACCACCGCGTCGTGGGCTCGCGCGGTCGCGGCCAGCCAGTCGAGATCCTCGAGGTTGCGCTGCAACGGACCTTCTCCGTACTCGCTCAGGCTCACCGATCCGACGACCGCGGCGAGGCCCGCCGACGCCACCACCCGCACCGGCTCGCCGGCTACGCCGGTGACCCCGGACAGTTGTGCGTCGCCGACGCTCGCCGACGTGATGCCGTACAGCCACACACCGTCACTCTCGGTCATCGTCCTCCCCTCGACGTCGTCCCTCCACCTGCACCGTTTCGCCGGCCTCGACGGCGGGGCGCACCGACCGGTCGGACTCGAGCGCGGCAATGCGTTCCTTCAGCTTCCGATTCTCGAGCTCGAGGTCGCTGCTCTTCCCGGTCAGCCAGGGGTCGTTCTCCCACCAGTTGATGCCCACCTCCTTCGCGGTCTCGAGGGAGGCGATGACCAACCGCACCTTGATCGTGAGCAGTTCGATATCGAGGAGATTGACCTGGATGTCCCCGGCGATCACCAGCCCCTTGTCGAGCACTCGTTCGAGAATGTCCCCGAGGTTCGTGGACTGGTGCCCGCCGCCGAATCCACCACCCGAGCTCTGGGGCAGGTTGCTCGCCCCGCCGCCGGCGACGGTCATGACTGCCCGCTCCCGCTGTCACCCGAACCGCGGATGTAACGCCGGGTTCGGCGATAGGACAACAGTTCTCCGTCCAGATCCAACACCACCTCGTACAACGCGAGCATGTCCGTCGACGACGGGATCCGCCGGTCTTCGACGACCTCCACTTCCACCGTCCACCCGTCGTCGGTGGGCATGACCGAGGTCGCACCGAGCGGCTTCTTGCCGGTCAGTTGCGCGATGTCATGAAGTGCGACCTGCGCGATCTCGGGTGCCGGCAACGGAGGCGGCTGCTCTTCCGCCATCGCCGATCACTCCCTCTCCGGGGTGGCGGGCGGTGGCGTTCCGGTCATTCGGTCGAGGATGGCCTGCTGCGCCTGCTCTTCTTCTTCGGCCGAGATCTCACCGGCTTCTCGGGCTTCCTCCAACTCCTCGAGAGCACGGCGCGCGCTCGCGGGATTGTGCAGTTCCTCGTCGACCTGCCGCTGAATCAACTCGGCCAGCGAGATCACACCTTTCACCGGTTGGAGCGGCAGCGTGGCGATGAACGACAGCAGACCCATCGGTCAGCCCTCCGGCTTCGCGGTCACCACGAAGTCGTAGGGGGCGAGAGGTCCGAGCAGACGCATGTCGACCCGGCCGTCCCACTCTTCGGCCAGTGCTCCCACCGCCTTCTCGAGTTCTTCCTGCCGGGCGACCTCGACGAGGACGGCGACCTGCGCGGCCTCCTCCTCGTGAGTCGGTTCCCGCACGTTGACCGAATCGGTCAGTGGCGTGAGCGCTTCGACGACCTTCGCGGTGTCTTCGTCCCGCTTCGCGACGATGGCGTTGCTCACGATCTCGCCGAGCGCCATCCGTGCGTCACGGGTGGCGTCCTCGGGCTGATCCCGGATGGTGTCACGCAGCTTGCCGGCCTGTTCGTTCTCGTCGATCACCTCACGCAGGATCGCCTTCTCGACGTATCGCCCCTTCACGACGTACTGCGCTCGACCCTCCAGTTCCTCCAACGCCGCAGCGAACTCGTCGGCGTGCGCCGCGAGCAGTTCTTCCTCGACGGCGTCTTCATCGGTCATGACAGCCCCGAATCGGAGCGGGAGGACAGGTGCGACACGCGACGTGCCGTCCAGCAGGTGCGCGTGGGCCTGGAGGTCCTCGGGTTTGCCGAGCGGCCTGTCCACCGAAATTTCGCTGACGAGTGCCGCGATGTCGCCGTGCTTGACGGTGCTGACCGACCCGTCGCACACACCGACTGCGTCCTCTTCGGTCTCCACGTCGGCCGGCACGATGCCGTACACGTAGACACCGCTGACTTGCGGTTCGTCGGTGGTCTCGTTGGAACTCGCCATCACCTGTCACCTCGACTGGATTTGCGTGAAACACGCTCTCGCTCAGGTTCTTCCTGTCCGCCGCCGAGGATGTCGCCGAGTTTCTCACCGGCGGACTCGAGTGCGCCCTTGGTTTTCGATTTGGCGCCGCTCTCGGTGACGTCCCCCACCAGGTCCGTGAGGCCCTTGGGCTCGCCACTACCGATCTCGAGCCGGTTCACCGCTTCCGCGAACCGCAGATAGGTGTCGACGCTGGCGACCACGACGCGTGCGTCGATGGTCAGCAGTTCGATGCCGACCAGCGACACGCGCACGTACGCATCGATGACGAGGCCCTTGTCGAGGATGGTGTCGATGACGTCGGCGAGACTACTGGAGCTGGGACCGCCGCTGACGCCGCCGCCCCCGCCTGCCGGTTGTATCGCCGTCATCGGTTCGCCCCCTGCCGGGATCCTGCCGACTTGGCGGCGGTCTTGCGCGGCCGGCCCCGACGTTTCGGTGGTGCCTGCTCGGAACTGGAAGCCGCGGTCTTACGTGGACGGCGTCGGCGTTTCGGTGCTTCCTCGGCCTCCTCGTCTTCGGCCTCCTCGTCGGGTTCCTCGGACGCCGTCTCTTCCTCTTCTTCCTCGTCCTCGGCTACTTCCTCCGGCTCCTCGCCCTCGTCCTGCTCGTATTCTTCCGGTTCGGCTTCGTCCTGCTCGTATTCTTCCGGTTCCACCTCGTCCTGCTCGTCTTCGGCCGGTTCCTCGTCGTAGTCCTCGGACTCCTCGGGTTCGACAACCTCGCCGTCCCGGATCTCTCCGCGCCACCCCTCGATCTCGTCAGGATGAAGGATGGACTGGGTCATGACGTGGCGTCCGAAGTGCTTCAGTTCCAGGCGCGCTCGTCGTCCCTGGGCACGCCACAGGTTTCCCGTCTTCTCGAACAATCCCTTCGGGTGATACTCGAGGACCAGAAGAATGCGGGTGAGATTGGGGGTCACCTCGTGGAACGTCACCGCACCGTCGATGTAACCCTTGGCGCCCTTCGACCGCCACACGATCCGCTCGTCGGGAACCTGCTCGAGGATCGACGCTTCCCAGGTTCGATGCGAGAGGAAGATCTTCGCCTTCCATTCGAGTTTCTCGTCCGATTCCTGTGCGACCCGTTCGACCTTCTTCATGAACGACGGAAAGTCCTCGAACTGTGTCCACTGGTTGTACGCCAGCTG
>SEEV01000769.1 GCA_004211695.1 Rhodococcus sp. (in: high G+C Gram-positive bacteria) | reverse complement strand
CCATCGATCAACGCCTCCACCGAACGATCCGGAGCACGCCGCAACTCCAACGCCTCCGGCGCCGCCTCGGCCACCACCGGAACGATCTTCACCGCCTCCGCCAACAGATCCCGGGTATCACGCGGCATCGCAGTAGCAGTCACTTTTCTCACTTCTTTCATTCAACGGGACATCTGGCGCATCCATCGGCCAGACAGGGAGCTTCGACTTGTACGTCGTGTACACATTCGCGGTGGCGAAAGTGCTTTTCACCTGCGGTGTCGACGTCCTGAGTACGACCACCACAAACGCTACGTGACCCGGACCACATGTCTCTTGCGCGCACCGCCAAAAATTGGCGGGGACCATTGCGTTCTTCCCGCAGTCGGTACAGTTGCCGGATCCGAACACTCTATGGTGGCGGGGGCACGCCGCAGTGTGCATTATGTGATAACACACTGTGAGGAGCCGCCTGTACCCCCCGGCGACCGTCGAGCCAGTTCGAAAGGAACATGGGCATGAACCGCGAGCCCGATACCGTCATGCCGACCGCCCGGCGTATCGCCCACGTCGACGATCCCGCCCTGATCAAGGACTCGTCCCAGCACGTCGCTCGGGCAATGATCCCGGCGGGCGACTGGGCGCGCCACGATCCGTTTCTGCTCATGATGGAAGACGACTTCGGAATCGGCGCCTTCGGAATGCACCCGCATCGAGGAATCGAAACCATCACCTACGTGATCGAGGGTTCGCTCACCCATACCGATAATCGTGGGAATTCCGGCGTTCTCGGTCCCGGAGACGTTCAGTTCATGACCGCGGGCAGCGGTGTTATCCACCTCGAGGAACCACCTGCCGGTGAGCGCGTGCATCTGCTGCAACTGTGGCTGAATCTTCCTGCCGCACAGAAAATGACGACTCCTCGATATCAGGATCTGCACGCCGTCGCAATGCCGCGACATTCCGCGGACGGCGTGGAGGTGATCGTGTATTCGGGCACGTCGAACGGCGTGACGTCACCGACACTCAACCACGTGCCGGTGACGGTCGTCGAAATGCGACTGACCGCGGGCGCCACCCTTACGCAAGACCTGCCTGGTTCCTACAACGGGTTCGTCCACATTCTCGGAGGAAATGGTGAATTCGGCGCGACCCGCACCACCGGCCGGGCTGGACAGACTCTGTGGCTGGACCGCCCGACCAGCGGAAATGACACCGAACTCAGCGTCACCGCGGTCACGGATCTGCGAGTTCTTCTCGGCGCAGGAGAACCGCTGCACGAACCCGTGGTCGCGGGCGGGCCGTTCGTGATGAATACCGAGGCACAGATTCGCCAGGCATTCCTCGATTACCGCGCTGGACGATTCGACCCACGTTGAACGGGTTAGGCACGGTGGGAATGGAGACACGCGCTCGCCCGTCTTCAAGCATCTGTAGAAGATGCTGAAAACGACAGTCGCCCCGCACCGGCATCCCGATGCGGGGCAACCCCATTCTTCACGACATTCTGATTGGAAAATCTTCGTGTGACCAATGCCAGGGCAACGCCTACGGCGCATAGCTCCAGCCGCGCCCGGTCGAAGCCGAATCTACAGCTTCTTCGTAGATTGAGTCACTGAGCGCACCTCTGAAATCCATTGTCACGGTGGGGTCGTCGAGGCTTTCCTGGATGGCGATCTGGGCATTCTCCGGCAGGGTGTGCATGATCTGCCGGACGCGTTCCTGCCGGCGGGCGACGGCCTGCCGGAACGGCATCCCCGGCGTCGCCTTCATCTGCGGGACGATGCCCTCGACGTCGTCGACACCACCGGCATGGTGGCCGGCATCGACCATCGCCTGCTCCTG
>SEEV01000768.1 GCA_004211695.1 Rhodococcus sp. (in: high G+C Gram-positive bacteria) | reverse complement strand
CGATTGAACCACCAGTTGAGCGGGGGTTCGTCGGTTTCCCGTTGTGATCGGTCTGGCTACGCGAGGGTGATGGGGATGGTTGCGCCGAGGAGGTCGAAGGCCTGTCGTTGGGTGGGTGTGGCGGTGGCGAGGACGGGGACTGTCGGTCCGGTGGGGTCGGTGCCGTAGCGGATGTCGTTGCGGGTCAGCGTTGCCAGGTGATCGAGCAGGCAGCGGAACGAGCGGACGGGTCGACCGTCCTGGTCGGTGTGTCTGGATGCCTTGGCGGCTGCGGCTTGTGAGCGGGTGGCGGGGGCGACGGGGTCGGCCGGTTCGGGCCTGTCCTCGTCGGTGAAGGTCAGCGGTGCCCAGGCGCTGCGCAGGTGCCAGACCAGGTAGGCGGCGAGCATGCAGATCAACACGTGGGCGCGGACGCGGGTTTCGGTGCGGTGGTGCACCGGCCGCAGGTCCAGATCGATGCTCTTGATCGAGCGGAAGTCGCGTTCGACCGCCGCGAGGGACTTGTAGGTCCGCACCACGGTGCCGGCGTCCATCTGCTCGGCGGGCACGGTGGTGCGGACGATGTAGATGCCGTCGAGGGCGGCCTCGGCGTCGATCGCGGCCTGATCGCGGCGAAAGGTGAAGTGGCCGTCGCTGATGTCGCAGCGCAAGTGTTTGGCCATCTTGTGTCGGCCGATGACCTTGCCGACGCGCATCGCGATCGCGGCGGTGGCGACCAGGCGCCCGGCGGCCACCGCGGCGACGATCTTGTCCAGTGAGGCCTCGGTCGCGGCGAGCAGTGCGGCGCGGTTGCGGGCCCGCTCGTCGGCCAGGGCCGGGTTGCGGCAGGCGATCAGCCGTTCGCCGGGGTAGTCGGGGTGGGTGATCTCGGCCAGATTCACCTGGTCGAACAACGACAGCTGCAGCGGGCCGTCGTCGGCGGCCAGCGCCGCGATCTGCGGGGCGCGCAGCGCGGTGACCCACCCGATGCCGCCGGCCTCGCGCAGCGCCGCGATGCGCGCGGAGGTGATCATGCCGCGGTCGCCGACCATCACCATCTCGGTCAGCGCGAAGCTCTCGCGCACGGAGTCGACGATCGCGGTGAAGGCGGCGGGGTCGGCGGTGTTGCCCTCGAAGACCCGCACTGCGACCGGGCGACCGTCGGGGTCGGTGAGCAGCCCGTACTCGATCTGCGGCAGTCCCTTCTTGCCGTCGCGGGAGTAGCCACGCGCGGCCAGCGGGCAGTGCGAGCCGGTCATCCACGAGCTCGACAGGTCGAACAACGCCAGCCGGTCCGGGTTCGCATCCCCGGTGAGATGCCGTCGCGCCAGCGCCTTTTCGATGTCGTCCTGCTGTCCGGCGAGCCAATCCATGGCATGGTAGACCTCGTCGGTACCCGCGCCGGCCACCGACAGATCCGCGGCCAGGGTGGTATCGGTCCACCACCGGGTGGTGGCCAGTTTCGAACCCGGCCGGATCACCCGGGCCACGATCAGCGCCAACGCCAGATCCCGGCAGCGCCCGGCCGGGCCCAGCAGCGCCGGCAAGCCCAGCGCTCGGGCCTGGGCCATCACTGCCGCGACGTGACCGTGCGGCAATGACCGGGTCACCTCCAGCCCCGCGCCCGCCGCGACCAGCGGGGCGCCGGCCAGGCTCGCGCGCACCGCCTCGATCGCCGGCTCCGGCAGCGCCGAAAGGTTGGCCAGCGTCTCGTGTTTGACCTTCCCCCCGTCGCGGTAGGTGCGTCGCAGCAGGTACGACACCGACTCACGCGGCCCCGACCGGGTGGTGTACTTCTTCGAGACCTTGGCTACATGCATCGCACCGGAGCGACTCGACATACCC
>SEEV01000298.1 GCA_004211695.1 Rhodococcus sp. (in: high G+C Gram-positive bacteria) | reverse complement strand
GTCCGCCGTGTCGCTACGATCATGTGCACGCCCTACCGCCTCTTTCGAGAGGGCACGGGTAGAACATCCGGGGTTGCTCCCGGTCCCACCGATGTCGAGCCAAGGCATCACCGCACCGACACGCACTGTGGCCGTGGTGCCGAACCGATCACAGTCCCGGCCGGTCTGCCGCTGCCCGATCCTCCCGCGACATCAGAAGTGGCACCGGTGTGTCGAGGAGTTCTGTCTCACAACCCTTTCGGACGGCCATGCGCTACACACCCAGTCCGACCCGGTTGCCCAAAGGTCCTGCCCAAACCCAGGCCCGCGCGCCCGCCCTACCCGACGGATCGGCTCACCGCTCCACTCCGAAAGCGACCCATCCCGCTGTGCCTGATCAATTCCACCACCCCCTCGACGGAGACTGGCAGCACCGCGCCTCCTGCCGCGGCACCGACACCGACATGTTCTTCTCCCCCGAGGGTGAACGCGGCAACGTCCGCGCCCGGCGTGAGCGCGCCGCCAAACAGATCTGCCAAGACTGTCCCGGGCTCGCCGACTGCCGCGCTTACGCCCTCACCGCCACCGAGCCTTACGGCATCTGGGGTGGCATGTCCGAGACCGAGCGCGCCCGCCACACCCGGCGCACCCGCCGCCCGGCCCGACCCCGCGAATGTGTCGCGTCGACGGACCCTCTAACCTGGCGGATCCGAACACCCAGAGCGTGAACAGGCCGACGAATTCACCTGCACCAGTTGCTTCCTGGTCCACCACCGCAGCCGCCTCGCCGACACGGCACAACAACTCTGCCGCGACTGCACCTGAGAACATCGGAAAATCCGACGACCCGGACACCTCCAGACAGAGCGGCATCCGCATTTGTCACTGCATCGCACACACTTGCCCCGCCGGAGCGGCAGCCGGCCATCGCCCCTCGCCCGGCGACACGGTGGGGCGGGCGGGGCTCGAACCCGCGACCAATGGATTATGAGTCCACGGCTCTAACCGACTGAGCTACCGCCCCATCACCGCACTACCCCACTCTCGCGGGACCTGGCGATGATATCTCCACACTGCTGTCCGTCCCGCTCGCGGCGGGGCAGTGTTCATGCGCGGCCGAAGAGCTGCCGCACGCCACCGTCCTCATCGACCGCATACAGCGCCATCCCCAACAGATCGAGAATCCGTTGAGGCGCCCGCACCGCCGCGTCCACCGATCCAGGCTCGTCCCGCACGACCAACGCAAACGACACCGACTGATCCGGTTCGCTCGGCATCCGCCTCACCAGCTGCCCGATCGCGGTATCGACATCCAACCCCGGCGCGGCGGTCGCACCCTTGACCTCGGCGTAGAGCAGGTGGTCGTCCTTCTCGGCAACGATGTCGACGAACTCCGTATCGGTCACCTCCGTCCAGCCCTGAGATGACAACCACCGCGCGAAGTCCCGGGCCACACGAGCCTCATCACCTCTCATACCCGACACCGTAAGCCAGAAGCCCCAGTTCCGAACAACACCACAGCGCAAAACACGTCAGGCGCGGCTCAGGCATACCCGACAGATCATGCGGTGAGATCGAAGTACCCCCTCCGGGACCTCATCCACGTCATTCATGTAATCGGCTGACTGCTAGCGCAATTCGTGTGCACGATGTTCGACGCCGACCAGAACCGGCCACGAAGCGGCTGCCGCCGATCATTCTCCCCGGTGTCGGCCGGGCATCCGCACAGCAGAACCCGCATCCGGGCTCGGGTTCGGATTCGGAGCGGAGCGGTAGGAACCCGGATCGATGGTCAGGTCCTCGGTGTCGGCAAAAACCAGCCGCCCGTCGTCGAGCGCGACCGCCCACCGATGCACCGGCGCCCACTCGTACCCGCCGCCACCCGGGTCGGTCACCGCCGCATAATCCTCGACCACCTCACCGGTAAGATCGGCCCCGGCGCTCCTGCGGACCAGCACCCGGACACCGACCGTCAACTCCGGGCCACCGACCGGCCGGCTGCCACTGTTTCGGTCCATGCTGATGCACCTCTTCGCTCGGCGAAACTCCCGAGATCGAGCATAAGCACCGACTAGGTTGCGAAGATGCTGGGATACAGCGATCAAATGACGCACAGACACGCTGACCTCGCTGCCCAACCGTGGGAAGGCCATGTAGGCGGACCGGAGCAGGAAAAATGGGCGAGTTTGTCGGCAGCGCTGAAGATACGCACTGGACTCAACTGACCCTAACGCAGGGAAGCGACGCGGTGGGTCTTCGATCGTCTCGCCCTCACATCAATGACCATGAGCCCTAGGACGACGACGCAGAGACCTGCCAGCGTCGCCGCAGCCACGCTGATCGCCATGCCCATGCCGCTCACAGTCGCGAGTGCACCAACGCCAAGCGCAGTGGCGCCCTGGAGGAGATAGGCGCACAGGTAGAGCAGCGACAGTGTGCCTCCACGGTATCGCTCGGGCACGGCCCGGTTGATGAGGCCGAGCCCGCCGGTGAAGGCGAAGGAATACGCGATCCCGCCGATCAGGCACCACACTAGGAACAGTGCAATCGATTCAGACGCTGCGGCTATCGCCATGACCGCGACACTGACTGTCGTGAGAAGCGCTCCCACCCACACGCCGACATGCGCTGGAACGCGTGCCAGCAGCAGCGCAGTGACACCGATGGCGGCCGAGGAACAGCCAAGCAGCACGCCGGCGACGAGTGCACCCTCGGTGTTGAACTGTCGGATCATGTGTGCGCCAACGGAAAGGAAGATCGCACCGACGCAGTAGGCGAGGGAAACGGAGAGCGTCGCGGTCACGAAGGCCACGCGCAGACCAGGGGCAATGCGAAGAGCTTGAGGTCGCCATCGCGGCGCGTGAATGGGGCGGTCGTTAGGTGTGGCAGCGAGGGCGACGACCGTCGCGACAGCGAGCACGAGAAGGACGAGGTAGCTCCAGAACAGCGGCATGGGTGCGAGTTGTGCGAGGACGCCACTCAAGACGAGGGCGAGCGTTAGCCCAGTGGCGGTCGCGATGGTTGCGAGGGAGCTGGCGAATCTCGGGTGGCGGGAAATGTTGTTCTCGACAAGGGAGGCGCTTGCGGCTCCTATCGCGAGCCCGGTACCGGCCCCTTGCAGCGCCCGTCCCACGAACAGGAACGCGACGTTCGGGGCGATGGCAAAGATGATGGCGGAGCCGGCGATCAGAGCGACGCCCCAGATCATCACGAGGCGTCGGCCGATCTGGTCCGACAGGCTGCCGAAGAGTGGCAGGACGATGACGATGGCGAGTTGGTAGGTGGCGAACACTGCGGTGACGACTGCCGGAGTGAGAGCCCACTGTTCTGCATAGATCGGGTAGAGCACGCTCGGCGCCCCGCTGGACCAGAGTGCCAGCGATAGCACCGAGGCCGAGGCCCAGAAAGCTCCCCGTCGGCCCAGCCCTCGGGGCGGCATATCTCTGCCATGGACGTCGGCGTCAGATTCCTTGGCTACAGTATCCACCGCTTCCCGGTTGCCTGGATGATCAGGCGAGTGTTCCGGCGCCACGCCGAGCAGCGGCGGCTTCGAGCTGGTCGTGGATTGGCCTGAGTGCGTGCGCGGGATCGGTGTCGCCATCAAGACTTTCGATGCACGCATCGAGCAGATCGTGCAATGCGGCGACCCGCTCCACGCCCAGCCGCTCGTTGAGCGCCGTTTGCGCCACTTTCCACGCCCGCTGCCCTTCGGCTTGCTTAGCCTGCCCCGCCTCGGTCGCCTCGATAAGGCGGCTGCGCTCATCCGCGCCTGCGCCGATCTTCAACCACTCCTTGGACGCCAGGGGCTGCAGACTGCGCGTCAACGTCGAAGCCTCCATGTGCATGCGCCTAGCCAAGTCGCCCGGGCGAATGGGGCCTAACCGGACGACGTGCGACAGCAGTGCGTACTGCGTATTCCTGAGCCCCGCCTCGGCGAGATGGCCGTCGTAGTGCCGCGTCACAATGCGGGTGAGCTGGCGGAGCTTCGAATTGGTGCACCCCTGTGGCTTTGCAGCGTTCATCATGCTATTGATTGTATATGCAACATTTGTTTATACAACAGTCGCTGGCCGGGGAGTCGCCGATGGAGGCTGATCAGGTATTGGCCCGGTGGGCCGACGACGAACAAGCGGTTCGATCTCGCTTGGGCGCTCCTGCTGCCGCACCGCGAGAACAAGTCGTCGCCCGCTCGGGCATGGAGATGTTCGAGGCGATCTTCGCCGGGGACCTGCCATCTCCTCCAATTGGCGACACACTCGATTTCATTCCGATTCACATGGAATCGGGCGTTGCGGTCTTCCAAGGGCGGCCGCAGCGCCGACACTACAACCCGCTAGGCGCGGTGCATGGCGGGTGGTTCGCCACGCTGCTCGACTCGGCCGTGGGCTGCGCGGTCCATACGACACTTCCAGCAGGAAAGGGCTTCACCACTCTGGAACTCAAGGTGAACATGATCCGCCCCCTCACCGACCAAGTGCCGCTGGTGCGCGCTGAAGGCAAAATAGTCCACGCCGGCCGCCAGATCGCTACGGCCGAGGGCCGCATCGTCGGCCCGGACGGCAAACTGTATGCGCACGCGACAACGACGTGCTTGATTTTCGATCACGCTCCCCGACACGGGAGTACCAATAGCGAGAGCTGAAGACGTCCGAAGAGATGGTCCCTGACCAACGTCGCTCAACAGCAATTTGCCAACACCTGGAGAGAAGTAATTCTGCTGACGCCCATGTAAGCGCCGCCACCCGTACCGTCGCAGCTACCGGGAGAATCAATGACGCCAGAGAGCTGACACTTGACCTCGGATGTCCTCCACAATCTCCTCCACACGTCGACCTTTGTTAATCGTGGCCGCCATCGAAAGAAACATGATCGCCGACACGACGTGCGCCAACGCCGCGGCGTCACCCTCTCCAACCTCGTCGTCCCGACGCAGTATGTCGGCGATGACCTCCTCGGTCCGCGCGACGATGCCGAGCGCTTCCGCATGGTGGGGTTCTTCGGGGTTGCCGAAGACCATCTCCCGCAGGCGGGTGCGTCCGTTGTCGATTTGGGTGGTGTTTGCGCTCCAGGGACGGACATCGCTATGGCAGCATCAAGCGCCTCGACGCCGCCGTGAGCGGCCGTAGGAATTGGGCAACCCGGTCGCGGGCGTCAGGGGTCGCCGTGACGGCGTTCACGCGCGTGCATGGCGACGCCGGTGGTCTTGACCCTCTGACTGCGGTGCCCGCAACGGCATTTGGGCTCGAGCGCGTGCCCGCATTCGTGCACCAGTCCCGATGCTCGCGGTACTGCCGCCGTTCGATCACACCCACCTTCTCGAGCTTGCGCAGTCGGGCGGTGAGGACATCGCGGGAGACACCGATGCACCCGACAATCTGGTCGAATCGGTGCACCCCGTAGCTCATCTCGCGGATGACGAGCACCGACCACCGATCGCCGATGAGTTTCATCGTCGCCGCGATGGCGCATGACCTCGGCTTCAGCGGCATCTGGTCCATCACGATCTCGGGTGCTGCTCGCGTCGGCTGGTCCGTGCCCATGACCTCCATCATAGAGGGTTGTGTTTTCCAACCGAGGTGGTTAGCGTCGTAAATATGTTAGTTGGAAAACAAGACTCACTCCACTAAGGGGTCCGCTTCGTGGTGGGGGTCGACTGTGCAATCGCCTAGGAGATCGGAAGGGACCGAATGGACATCGGACCCCTGGCAAAAACCCGTCGGTTTCATAGACGACGGCATTACCGGGAGCGTGCGCGCCCAGTACACGTACACACGGATCTCGTTGGGGACTCGCGACACTGGCGCCTTGCCGAACTTCACGTCGACCACATCGGTGACGGCGAGTTGCTCCGATCGTTCCGCGATGTATGGCCGACGACATCAAACGCCGGGCTGGCGGATGTCGTCGACCGACTGCGCACCAACGCCCCGCTGAACGAGGTCAACCCAACCATGCCTTACGTCGTGCAAAGGCCGGGTACACCAAATCCCGGACTCGCACGCCGTTTCCCGCAGCCGCCCGCCCCGGCCAGCACCCACCTTCGGGACGGGCGGCTCGCAGCCCCTCCCCACCAGCCGCGCCTGACCGGTGCGCACCCCACAATAGAAAGAGCGTGACATGCCCTCACTCAATGGAGCCGTCGTCTTCGTCACCGGAGCGAACGGTGGCATCGGGACGCACTTCGTTCACGAGGCCCTCGCCCGCGGCGCGGCGAAGGTATACGCCACCGCCCGGAAACCCCGCAGCTGGGATGACGAGCGGATCGTCCCTCTCACCCTGGATGTCACCGACCCCGCGTCCATCGGGGCCGCTGCCGCGGTCGCGGCAGACGTGACCGTGCTCATTAACAACGCCGGCGCATCGGTGTCCAGCGCGGGCATCCTCACCCATACCGATGAGGAGATTCGCACCAATGTCGAGACCAACTTTCTCGGCCCCCTCTACCTCGCCCGCGCCTTCGCCCCGATCCTGAGCAGAAACGACGAGTCGGTCATCATCGACATCCACTCGCTGCTGAGCTGGTACGCCGTCGCCGGCATCTACAGCGCCACCAAAGCGGCCCTGTGGTCGGCGACCAACTCCCTGCGACTGGAGCTCGCCCCCGAGGGCGTGCACGTCGTCGGCGTGCACGTCGGATACGTCGACACCCCCATGGCCGCACACGCCACCGACCCCAAGACACCGCCCGCGGACCTCGTGCGCACCGTGTTCGATGCGGTCGAGGCAGGCGAGTACGAAGTACTCGCCGACGAAGGGTCTGCGCAGGTCAAAGCGGGGCTCAGCGCTCCCATCGAAGCGCTCTATCCCCAGCTCAAAGCCGCAAACGCCTGAGCGCCCTACAGAGACGTTCGCTAGCACTACGCGAAAACGCACATGACCGCGACGCCTCCGCTTCGATTGAGTACAGGGCTATAAAGAGGACACGGAATGACGCGTAGTGACCTCGCCGCGACCACCCGCTTCCATGATCTAGTCCACCTCGCCGCCGAGGGATTCCTCTGAGGTTGCCCTTACCGGTGGACACCTGCCTGGCGGGACAGGCGCCCACCGGCAAGGGGCGAACCTCCCTCGCACTCGGAGAGGTTTCCGAAGGTTGAACCGCCCCAGGCGGATTTAACGGGTCGCCGCAACACCCCCTTGTTGGGGTGAGAGTAGACCGTCGTTGAGAGCTTCGGCGGGGGTCTTCCCATTCGAGCGCATTGCGGGGTCGGATGTTGAGCGTCGCGGCGGCGGCCCCGACGTCAGGGGCTGTGGAATGAGATCAGGAAGGAGCCGCTGAATAGATCGATGGGCGCATCTTACGAGGTGGCGGCGCCGTGCGGCTGGCACGCGCCCTCGTCGGCCGCCCGATCGAAAATACAAGGCCGTCGCGCAGGGAGTGTGGTGCTGGGGGTTTCGCCGGGGACATCAGTGTCCGCATTGCTACGCCTCGCCCCTCCAGGATTGCTCAACCGACTCAGGACCTACGTTTGTCGATCAAATCGAAATCGCCATCGTGAGGAGTTTAATCATGCGCTACACCACATTCGGTCGTCGTTCTGGGCTGCGGGTTTCCCAGTACGCGTTGGGTACAGGCAACTTCGGCACGGGCTGGGGTGCGGGCGCCGAGAGAGACGAGGCGAAGAAGATCTTCGACCGGTTCGTGGAAGCGGGTGGGAACTTTATCGATTCGGCCGACACCTACCAGGCGGGCCAGTCGGAGGAGCTCCTGGGCGAATTCATCCAGGCGGACCGTGACGACCTTGTCCTGGCCACGAAGTTCACCGTCGGTGCCCGCCCCGACCGAAAGCTTTCGCGCACCGGCAATAGCCGGAAGAATCTACGCACCTCGGTGGAGGAGAGTCTTCAGCGGTTGAACACCGAGTACATCGATGTGCTCTGGGTGCACTACCCGGACGCGCTCACACCTGTCGATGAGCTGCTACGGGGCTTGGACGACCTGGTGACACAAGGGAAGATCCTCTATGCGGCGTTTTCGAACTTCCCTGCCTGGCGTGTCTCCCGCGCGGCCGCACTGGCTGATCTGTCAGGGTGGGCGCCGGTGACGGGCATTCAAGTCGAGTACAGCCTTGTCGAGCGCACGGCCGATCGTGAGCTCTTGCCGATGGCGGAGGCCCTCGGTCTGGGTGTGACGCTGTGGTCGCCGCTCGGCGGCGGCCTCTTAACGGGGAAGTACCGTCAGAGTCACCAGGGACGCCTGACGGATCTGAAGACCTTGGTACACACGGAGTCGACCGATCAGAAGGCCGCCGCTGTCGATGCCGTCCTCACGATTGCCAACGAGGTCGGGCGCCCGCCGGCGCAGGTGGCGACGGCGTGGGTCAGCGAGCGTTCGCGGAGGCTGGCGACATCGTCGGTGCCGATCATCGGACCGCGCAGCCTCGCTCAGCTCGACGACTACCTCGGCGCCCTCGAGTTGGAGCTGAGCGCCGACCAGTATGACCATCTCACGCAGGTCAGCGCGGTCCCACTGGGGATCCCGCACGAGGCCAACGCGGCCTCGCTGAACGGCCTCCAGGGCGGTGTCATGGCGCGACTGGACGGTCCCGTTGTGCCGTAGCGTAAGCTCGCCCCCCGGTCGCGAGTACTTGATACCGGTTGAGCGGTCGTCTATCTGGTCCGACTGTCCGATTCACAACGACTCGAACTACCGGCTATACCCCCTGGTATCGCCCCCGCAGGGCTGACGACTCGTCGGCGTTGCGGAGGCCGACTTCCGCGGCACCGATTCCGAGAGTGTCGAGGCCGAGTGCCGCGATTGGGCCGTGCACGCCGGGCTCGAGGCTGGCATCGGGCGCCGCCGCGTAGACGGCACCCCAGGCCAAGAGAGATGCCGTCATCTCATGGGGATCGGGTCCGGCGCGGGCAGTCGTGACCAGGGCCCGACCGGAGTCGTCGCGGGCGACGGCGACCACCAGCGATCGGCCATCATGACTCGGCTCGCGGTGCGATCCCGGAAGCCGCTCGGACAGCCCCCTCAGAGCGGCCCGCCCCGACTGTGTTCGCACGAGGGGGCCTGGAGAGCGTGGCGACTGCCCGTACCGGAAGAGTCCATCGCCCGAACCACCCCATGTACACGTCGACGCTCTCCAACTGTGGGAAGACTTCCGGCAGGCCGAGATGCTCCGAGCCTGCAATGGTCATGGCAGTACGGTTCAAACCGGCTAAGCGGAAGGTGCGGACACGTTTGCCGACGCGCTCGTCGATCAGGCGAGCGGGTGCCCCGGCGTGCGGGCGGCGGGGAGAACGCATCATCGGCCGTCGAGCTGACCAGGGTCTGCCGTGTGTCCCCCGTGGTCAGGGTGAAGGCGTCGCGCAGGGTGCTCCGATAGCGCAGCCCGTCGCCATGTCCCGAACGGGTGAGAAGGTAACCGATCTCGATCCCGCGTCGCCCGCTCCCCCGCACGCGTCAACGCTAGCGCGCCGGCGAGGTTGCCCGGCACATAGCCGTAGCTGAGGGCGGGCACCATGGTCGCTCCCTGGGCGGCGACGGCGTTCAACTCGAAGACGCGCCGGACGAAGGTGCCCTCCCCTGTGGAGTCGAAATAGTGAGCTCCCGCGTGAGCCGCCGCCGGCACCGTCGCCGTACCGAGCTGCGTGAACGGCCCGATCGTGGAGACGACCACATCGGTGGGTCCCAGGAGCCGAGCGAGATCTGCTGGCGAGTTGATATCCACCTGCGCCACGGGAAGGATTGCCCCGAATCGGTCTGCCCGGGCCGCCATTTTGTGCGATTCCGTCGAGCAACGTCGGTATCTCACCGCGTGCGCGCAGTTCCCGGAGCACACGTTGCCCGGCATTGCCCGTACCGCCCAGTCATACGACCATGCGTCGTTCCACGGCTTCGCCTTTCGGATGGGCTGTCACGACGGCTGGTCCTCCACGACCGCGTCATGAGCGCGCGCTCAACATCGGTCGCATCAACGAGTCGGTGGCTTTAACTGCCGGCTGTCCGCGGACATGCGCGGTCCTCGGAGGAATGTGCTGGGGTCGATCCGGTCCACCGCCTGAATGCTCGACGGAAGACCCGGGCGTCGGAGAATCCCAGCCGAAGTGCCAGCACCGTGATCGATTCGCCTCGGTGGAGCGCCTCGACAGCACGCGCGGCGAAGTGTTCGTCACGCAACCGCCGTAGGGATAGCCCGTCCCGCTGCAACAACCGCCGCAGATGCGACTCGCTGACGAACAACGTCGGGCGAGGTCTGCAGCGGAGACGGGACCGGCGTCATGGGCTTCGAACACGCGAGTACCCGATCCCGGATCCGCGGTGCCAAGCTCGGGGCGGCGGGTTCCTTCGCTGGCACGGACGACGACATCAGCCGAGGTCCTCAACGGGTTCTATCAGCCGTGTGGCGGCCGACCTGCCGGTATGCCCACCAACCCGGCCCAGGAAGTAGACCTCAGTCCTCGCAGACGGATGCCCCGACGATGGCCGGAAGCCGGCCGTCGTCCGCTGGGCATGACCATCTCATCGGAGTTTGACGACAACCTTGCCCTTTGCACGTCCCTGTTCGACGTGCGCCAGAGCCTCTTTGGTCGATTCGAAGGGAAAGACCTGATCCACAACTGGACGGATAGCGCCGGAATCGATAGTGGATGCGAGGTTGCGCAGTTGGTCTCCACTCGATTTCATGAAGAGGAAGGAGTAGGCGACTTTGTGACGTTTCGCGTTTCTTCTGATCCGGAGGCTCAGAAGGCGCATCACTTGTTGCAGGATCCAGTTCAAGCCGGCTTCTTTCGCGAATTCGCGGTCGGGTGGACCGGAAACCGAGATGACCTTTCCGCCGGGCTTGAGAACGCGGAGTGATTTTTCGAGCGTCTCACCGCCGAGGGTGTCGAGGACCAGATCGTAGTCGTGCAGGACCTCCGCGAAATCCTCCTTCTTGTAGTCGATGACGATGTCGGCACCGAGGCGCTGCACCCACTCGGTATTCGCGGTACTCGTTGTCGTGGCCACGGTCGCGCCGAGATACTTGGCCAGTTGAATCGCGAATGTACCCACCCCGCCGGAACCGGCATGAATGAGAACCTTCTGCCCGGCCTGTAGATTCGCCTTCTCGATCAGCGCCTGCCACGCGGTGAGGCCGACCAGAGGGACCGAAGCCGCCTCCTCCATGGTGAGTTCTCGTGGCTTGAGCGCCACGTCGTCTTCGTCCATGGCAATGAATTCCGCGAAGGCACCGATCCGGCTTTGGTCCGGCCGCGCATAGACTTCGTCGCCGGGCTGGAATCGCCGCGCATTGCGTCCAACCTTGACCACGACGCCGGCCAGATCATTGCCCAAAACGATCGGTAGTCGGTACGGCAGGACGGGTTTGAGCTTTCCCTGTCTGATTCTCAGATCCAAGGGGTTCACACTCGCGGCGTGGATCTGAACCAGGACGTCACCGGGGCCCAATTGCGGGTCGGGCATCTCGCCGAACCGCACGCCGTCATTGTTCCCGTAACGATCGAGAACGAATGCCTTCATTGTGTTTTCCTATCCCTCTTCGTTTCGCGGTAGTGGCGCCCGACAAAAGACTGCGGACCATAGCGGCGTTCACTAGATGCGCGCCGGGCTTTGACGATCGGTTTCGGTCGAGTGCGGAAACTCAGGAACGAGCTGGTCGTTGCGGCCCAAGGTGGCAACTTCGGTCTCGAGGGACGGAATTGTCGCGGCGGAGAACCGCCTCGTCCACGGCCAGACCAGCGGTGAATTCAGTAGTGCCTTCGCCCAGTTGGCGACGACGACGGCCCGCGGCACATAGACACGACTGCGCCTGTAGGCGAGCCCGTCCACGATGGCCGAGGCCGCCCGGTCGACACTGGTCGTGACGTTGCCCGGATACGGCAGGCGTTTGCGCATCTCCTGAAATGAGGGAACATCGACCTCGGCGCCTCGGACCAGGTCGGTGTCGATCCACGATGGATGGACGAGGCCGACGGTGATCCCGAGGTGGGCCACTTCTGCGCGGTAGGCGAGTGCGAGCGATTCGACGCCGGCCTTGCTCGCGCCGTAAGACGCGAGGCCGCCTATCGAGGTGAACGATATCGCGGATGCCACGATCAGCACGTGGCCCCGGCTGCGTTGCAGGTGCGGTGTCGCATGTTTGAGGGTGCGGAAGACCCCGTTGAGGTTGATGTCCACGACGCGCTCGAAGGACGCCTCGTCCGCGTGTCGCACCGTTCCGTACGCGGCCACTCCCGCATTGGCGACGACCATGTCCACGCCGTTCATGACATTGGCGCACTCGTCGATCGCGGACTGCAACGCCGCGCTGTCGCGTACGTCCGCCTCGCACCAGTGCGCCGACGGCCCCAGTTCCGTGGCAAGGGCGCGCAGCCTGTCGGGTTCGAGTCCGATCACGGCGACACGAGCTCCCTGGGCGGCGGCGAGGCGTGCTACCTGCTCGCCGATGCCGCGTGCGGCTCCGGTGACGACTACTTTGCGGCCCACGAGATCACGTTTCATATCCCGACTGTAACTTCGTTATAGGCTGAATGCAATGCCCTACCGGACGCAATCGCAATCTCCATTTGATTCGGCGACTGCTTCCTCGAGCGGTCTGACGGCCGGGTCTGACGCGGTGGCCGATCGGACCGTCGGCATCCACGCTGACGGCGAAACCGATACCCATCGGCCAGATGAGCCGCCACCACGTCCCGAACTCGACTCCACGAAGGCATAGCCACGCACAAGACCCCGGCTGCCAGTGTGGCATCGAGAGGCGGACAGCATGCGACTCCCGCACGACTGAGCCACACCAGCACAAGCTCCGGGTCAGCTCCTTATGCCATGAGGCACTACGATATGCAGTCCGGGTGCGTGATCATTGCTCGGGGCTCGGACACGCGGGGTGCGATCTGGCTGAGCGGATCCCGCCGCAGCCATCAAAGCACCGCGGCCTCAATCAGGCGCCGGCCGCGCTTTTGCTCACCGATGCAGCCGAGCCGTACAGTCGCACGGCCTTCTCGTGCGATTCCTGCGCGAGTTCGCGCGTATCCCCCAGTCCGACAGCGAAATTCACACCCATCGGCAGCAGCACCTGCATCATTGCGTCGTCGAACTCGACGAAGTGCGCGCCCAACTCCAGGGTGATGTAGCCGTGCACGAAACTCCATAATTGCGCCGCCACGACCGCGGGGTCGTGCGCCCCGACCCGGCCTGAACTCACCAGACGGGCGCACGCATCGGTGACGCGAGCGTGGGCGGCACGGAAGGCCGGCGAGTGTCCGCTCAACCGCTCGTCCGACTCGAGTGGTCGGTAGGTGGCGCGCGTGGAGAGTCCGAACATCAGGTCGTACAGGTGGGGATTCTCGCGGGCGATCCGCCGGCACGTCATCGCCATTGTGAACAGGTCCGCGATCGGATCCTCCGTCGCGGGGACCCGGGAAAAGGCGGAGCCGAGTTCGGTGAATCCATGGTCTGCGACCGCGCGGACGAGCTCGGGGATGCCGCCGAAGTGGTGGTAGACGACCATCGTCGACAGTCCCGCGGCGGACGCCACCGTCCGCGCCTTGATCGCGGACGGGCCCTGTTCGGCCAGCAGGCCGACCGTGGCTCGAATCAGCCGCTCCGGCACACCCTCGGGTGTGGTCGGCGACGTCTCTCCCATTTCTCCACCTGACTTCGCATTTTCCGCCCGGTGGGCACCGAAGTACCGAGTGGCCCTTGCCACCACCGCATAACATGGTTATAGTACGTCATAACGAAGTTACAGGTTGATGGCCGCTCCCACGGGTGCTCGCCGCACGTCCTTCCCCTTCCTCCCATGTACGGATGTGAAATCTCATGACACACGAAGACAAAGGCCATCTTGATGGCCGCTCCCACGGGTGCTCGCCGCACGTCCTTCCCCTTCCTCCCATGTACGGATGTGAAATCTCATGACACACGAAGACAAAGGCCATCTCGAGGTCGAGGACCGCGGGGACGTGCTGATCGTCCGCGTCGACGGCGGCCCGCACAGCCTGTTCGGCCTCGACATAGCCAACCAGCTCGAGGAGTTGGTGGACCGCGTCGACCGCGACGCGCACGTCCGTGCGGTCGTGTTCACCGGGACACGCCCCGGCCGGTTCGTCAGCCATGCGGATGTGCGGTGGCTGCAGGAAGAGGGTGCAGCGGTCCCGCCGCTGGGCCGTCGCGGTGCCTCCGCGATCGCGCGGGTGGCCAGAGGCGCTGATCGCGCCCGCGCCCTCGAGCCCGTGGTGCGCAGGACCCCGCTGTGGGGAGCGGTCCAGCTCGACCGGCTGCACGCGACGTTTCTGAAGATGAACGCCAGTGGTGTCATTTTCGTTGCCGCCCTGAATGGTTCAGCCCTCGGCCTCGGCGCGGAATTCGCCTGGGCGTGCGACCTGCGGGTCATGGCCGACGGTGACTTCTTCATCGGCCAGCCCGAGGTACTGCTGGGAATCAATCCGGGTGGTGGCGGTACCCAGCGCCTGACCCGACTGATCGGCACCCACCGCTCCCTGGTCGCCATCCTCGAAGGCAGGCCGTTCACTCCCGCGCAGGCCCTCGCCAACGGAGCCGTCGACGAGGTCGTGGCCCCCGGCGACGTGATCACGCGGGCGACCGAACTCGCCGAGTACTTCGGTGCCCGCCCGAGGGAGGCGGTCGCGGCGGTCAAAAGATCCGTGTATTTCGGCGGATCGATGTCGCTGACGGAGGGTTTGCACGTCGAACGCACCGAATTCCTCGGCACCGACCAATCCGAGGACGGCCAGCAGCTGATGCTCGACTACCTCGCGACCACCGACGCCACCGGTGAGCTGCCCCTCTACAACCCGGACATCTACAAGCAGGCCCTCGAATCGGGCCGCGTGCCCGGCGGCTCGACGAACGGACGATGAGACCAGCCATGGCCAGCAAGAAACCTTTCACCCGCCACGACGTCCTCTTCTCCTCCGGTGACAGCTCCTGCGCCGCGTGGCTGTATCTGCCCACCGGCGTCACCTCACCGCCCGTCGTCATCCTCGGACACGGCCTCGGTGCCACCCGCGATATGCGCTTGGATGCCTTCGCCGAACGTTTCGCCAAGGCCGGCATCGCCGCCTTCGCGTTCACCTATCGGCACTTCGGTGACAGCGGCGGTAGGCCGCGTCAGCTGCTGTCGATCAAGCGCCAGCTCGCCGACTGGGATGCCGCCATCTCCTGGGTCAAGGCTCGCGGCGGTCTCGACAGCACCCGCATCGCGGTCTGGGGCAGTTCCTTCGGCGGCGGCCACGCCATCACCGTCGCGTCACGGCACCCGGAACTGCGGGCGGCGGTCGCGCAGTGCCCGTTCACCGACGGGTTGGCCTCCGCGCTCGCGCTGGGCCCGGCCGCCTCAGTGAAGGCCTCCCCCGTGGTCGCCCGGGATCTGATGGCCAAGGTTGGTCGGCGCGCGCCGGTCATGATTCCGCTCGCCGGGCCCCCCGGCTCACTGGCACTGATGAACGCCCCGGACGCGCTGTCCGGTTACGAGGCGATCGTGCCGGCAGGGACGACGTTCCGGAACGAGGTTGCGGCCCGGGTGATTCCCAGTCTCATTACCTACCGGCCCGGGCGGGCAGCAAAGAACATCGCCTTCCCGATCCTGTTCTGCGTGAGCAACACCGACACCGTCACCCCACCCGCCCAGACCCTCCGATACGCGCGGACAGCACCACGAGGCGAGATCAAGACCTACGACGCCGGCCACTTCGACTTCTACCTCGGCGAACCCTTCGAGGCCTTGGTCCGTGACCA
>SEEV01000767.1 GCA_004211695.1 Rhodococcus sp. (in: high G+C Gram-positive bacteria) | reverse complement strand
CGTCCTCAACAGGCGAAGCCGTCTTCGAAAGGGGCGAAACCGACCAAGCTCAGTCGAGCTCGAATCCTGGTCGCTTCAGCGATTCTCTTTTTCGGGTGCGCCGCCGAGAAGCGACGCCAGTTCCTACTACACGCTCAAAAATCTGCTCTTTCAACTCCGAATGCAGGACAGCCGGGGGCAGGCTGCGCACCGACCCCAGCATGGGGGTTCTCGCGGAACGTGTCGTAGCGACAGCGCGCTGAACTGCGCGGTCTCACGATTGCTGAACCGCCCAGTCCTCAATTGGTGTCACTCCCGGATTCTCGCCCACTTGGGCGGGACCGAGGCCCTGTTGGGGTAGGGCGTGGCCGCGAGCCGCGCTACGTCTGCGGCAGCGAACCGACTGTGCGGGTGTCGAGGAGTTTGGTGACCGCGGCGTCGAGGATTCCGGTGAGCGAGTGCGCTGGGTGTCCCACACGACTCCCGTGGCCCGGCGAAGGATCGGGGTCGTACCAGTCACGGCAATACCAGCCGGGGAGTAGTTGATCGTGGGCTTCGGCGTCGTCGCCTCGAGGATGTCGGTGAGCACCGCGAGGGCCGCTTCGTAGAAGCCCTCCTCGACGAGCACGTCACCGGCTGTGGATGCGGTGTCGGTGATCACGGTGGCCAGGTGCCGCGACCACCGTGAAATGGTGTCCCCCTCGAGCGACGGGCACGACACGGTGAGGACCTCTGCGGCGGCGTTTTAGGTCAGCTCCCGTCGGGTTTCGATGCAGTGCACGATCATCGCAGCGATGCCCCTGACCACCACCGGGCAGGCGCAGGCCTGGTCGGAAGGGGAATTAGTCCTGCCCGTGCGGGGGTGGTGATCCTTGCACCTCTCCGGTGTCGTGTGCGGGGCCCGCGGCCGGGCCGCCGGCGGGTACGCGTTCCCGGAACCGGGCCGCCTCACTCGGCCCGGGTGCGCCGTCGTGGTCGAGTTCACCGTGGTACGGGCCCGGCTTCGGGCGTGCTGTTCCGCCGGGGAACGCGAGCCGCAGGATGGTCCGGTGCACCATCGTCCACTGCTGGATCAGCGGCCCGGAGTTGTAGGGCAGCTTGTACCGTTCGCAGATCTCCCGCACCTGGGGCGCGATCTCGGCGTAGCGGGTACTGGGCATGTCCGGGTACAGGTGGTGTTCCACCTGGTATCCGAGGTTCCCGCTGATGATGTGGAACAGCGGGCTGCCCTCGATGTTCGCCGCGCCGACGAGTTGACGCACGTACCAGCCGCCGCGGGTCTCGTTCTCGACCTCGTCGGGACTGAACGTGTAGGTCTGGTCCGGGAAGTGCCCGCAGAAGATGATTCCGTGTGCCCAGACGTTGCGGATGATGTTCGCGGTGGCGTCCGCCATCAGGGTGGTCAGGAAGGTGCGCTCGACTCCCGGGAGGGTCCGATCGAGTGCGTCGGCGACGCCCGAGAATCGGCCGGTCGGGCGCAGGGCCCGCAGCCGCCGACCGAGGCGGGAGGTTGCCGGTTGGCCGATCCGGCCCCGGGAGGCGAGTTGGGCCAGGCCGAACGCGCCGGCACTGACCAACGGCCAGCCCACGTAGTCCTTCACGATCTGTGCCCGCGCCTTGCCGGCGATGCCCTTGAGGTCCTCCCAGATCTCCGGCCAGGATTTTTCGCCTGCCCGCACGGCCTCGAGGTCCATGTCGTGCAGGGCGACCCCCCATTCGAAGAACGCCATCAGCAGCACGTTGTAGAACGGTTGCGCCAGGTAGACCGGGTGCCACTTCTGATGCGGGTCGATCCGCATGATCTCGTAGCCCAGGTCCTTGTCCTTGCCGCGGATGTTGGTGAAGGTGTG
>SEEV01000297.1 GCA_004211695.1 Rhodococcus sp. (in: high G+C Gram-positive bacteria) | reverse complement strand
TGCGCCGGCTCGCCGCGACCGCACCCCCCGAGGTCCGGGCACAGCTGGAGGCGAAGATCGCCGTCCTCGACGGGCACCGCACCGCTGTCGGCATCAAACGGGCAAAGATCAACCGGGAAATGGCGTTCCACTTCGCCCGCCAGGTCACCGACTACGCCGCCGACGCCCAGGCGCAGCTGATTGCGGTGGAAGACCTCACCACCCTCGAGACCCGCGGACACGGACGGGTCAACAACAACCGGGCCGCGCAATCGGCCCGCCGCAAAGCCGTCGACGCCCTCACCCACACCGCCGCCGGTGTCGGTGTGACGGTGGTGTCCGTGCCGGCACGCGGATCCTCGGCGTTGTGTCCGGGCTGCAACGAACCACTCTCCCGCCCCGGCGGTTACCACCGGGCATGGTGTGCACGCTGCCGGGTCGGCGGCAACCGGGACCACATCGCCGGGGTGAACCTGGCCAAACGCGCGCTGCTCGGCAGAAACAAAGCCACCCGCCGGCGTGGGCAGATGCCCGCGATCCGGGTCGCCGAACACGCACCGGTACGGCCATCGCGCGACAAGAAAAGTCCCACCCCGAGCAGGCCGCGGCATCGCCGGGTCCGCCGCAGCCTGCCCACCGTGACACCGCGGTTGGGGGTGACTCCGAACAGGCATGTTCCTGCACCACAAGCGTCGGTGTGGGACACGGTCAAACCCGCAACACCGCAGGGTGTTACGGGTAGCCGTGAAGTACATACATCTCCAACGCCAGCCACGTCAGTGGTAGGAAGTATGAGATCTATGTAGACGCTACAGCCCGGGCGTGAGATCGGTGTAGGGCTGCCGCGCCGACTCCGGATCCCCGTACGTGATCGCCCGCTCGCGGCGCGTCCGCGACGCCAAAGTGACGCCCCAATTGAGGAGGGTGCCCAACCGGTTGCGGTACCCGGCGAGGAACGCGATGTGGATGACCCCCCACGACACCCAGCCGAAAAACCCGGACATCCGGATCGGACCGGCCTGGAGCAGCGCATGCCTGCGGGCGATGTAGGCCGCACTCCCGAGGTCGCGGTACTTGAAGGGTTTGCGGTCGGGCACTCCCCCCGCAACGGTCCGGGCGATACACCCACCGGCGTGCTTGCCACCCTGCATCGCGACCTCGGCCACGCCGGGGAGGTCGTTCAACGACATCAGGTCGCCGATCACCCAGACGTTCGGGTGACCGGGCACGGTGAGATCGGGTTCGACGGCGATGCGACCACCCTGAATCTGCTTCACGCCCAACGCCTCCGCGAGAACGGCGGCGAACGGCACGGCCTCGACGCCCGCGGTCCACAGGATCGTGCGGACCCCGTACCGCTTCTTGGTGTGGGCCGGGTTCTTGGCCGTCGTCTCGATGCTGGTCTCGCAGACGTCGGTGACGTGCACACCGAGGTGCGTCTCGACGCCGACCTTGTCGAGTGTCCGCTGCGCCGCCGCGGACAGTTTCCGGTTGAACGACGGGAGAACGCGGTCACCGGCGTGGAAGAGTAGCACCCGCGCCTCGCACGGGTCGATGGACTGGAATTCGTTGGCGAGGGCGTGCATCGCGAGTTCCCGGATCTGGCCCGCCAATTCGACTCCGGTGGGTCCGCCGCCGGCGACGGCGAACGTCAGCCACGGTCTGCGCTCCTCCGCGGTGGGCAGAGATTCGGCCATCTCGAAGGCGGAGATCAGCTTTCGACGGATGGCAAGGGCGTCGTCGAGGGTCTTCATCCCCGGCGCCCATTGGATGTACTCGTCGTGCCCGTGATACGCCTGACGCATCCCCGCGGCGACGATCAGGTAGTCGTAGGGAAGCTCGAACGTGGATCCGTCGAATCGGCTGGCCGTCAGGACCCGGCGGCCGGCGTCGATCGCCTGCGCCTCCCCGAGCGCGACGTGCACATTGCGGTTGCCGCGCAGCAGATGACGCAGCGGACTGCTGATCTCACCCTCGGAGAGCAATCCCGTCGCGCATTGGTAGAGCAGTGGTTGAAAGACGTGGCTGGTGCCCCGATCGAGCAGGGTGACGTCGATGTCGGCGTCGCGAAGCCGCCGGGCCGCGTAGACGCCGCCGAACCCTCCCCCGATGATGACGACGCGCGGTCGTGAACGCTGCAGGCCGAGGGACGAGGATTCCTGGGCGGTCGTCATAGGTCAGTCCTACACGAACCGGGATGTCCATGCATGAGGAAGGAACCTCAATGCGAGGTCGATTCCTCGCCACCTGATTCCCGGCAGCGCGGCGCGGTTCGTCTCCTTCTCGATGGCCGAGACCATCGCGTCGACGCCCGCGTCGAGGGTGGCCATCATCTTGGTGTCGCCGGCGCTGCCCGACATGTCGGTGGCGATGAACCCGGGCAGCAGGGTGGTCACGACGATCGGACTCTTCGCGAGCTCCGCGGTCAGCGCCTCGCCGAGGGCAGACACTCCCGCCTTGCTGGCGGAGTACGCCGCCTTCGGCCCGGGTAGTCCCCGGTCTGCGCTGATCGACGACACCAGCACGAGGTGGCCGGAGTTCTGTTCGCGGAAGATCGCGAGAGCGGCCTCGCACTGGGACAGCGCGCCGACGAAGTTGGTGCGCGCGGTGGCGAGATTGGCGTCGGCCCGGCCGGTTCCGATCCTGGCACCCTTACCGAGTCCGGCGTTGACGACGACGCGGTCGAGTCCGCCCAACTCGCCGCGCAGTTCGCCGAAGACCCGGACCACGGCGTCGTGGTCGGTGACGTCGAGTTCGCGGACGGCGACGGCGCTTCCGGGGTTCGCGGCCTGCAATTCGTCCTTCAGTGACTCGAGCCGTTCGAGGCGCCGCGCACACAGCGCGAGGTCGCGCCCCTCGGCCGCGAACCGACGCGCCATCTCCTCGCCGAGCCCCGAGCTGGCGCCGGTGATCAGAATCTTCTGCCGTGTCATTCCGCCACAGTATCTACCCGTGGGTAACAACGCGAGGTGCCCGGCGGAAGCTCTGACATTCACCACCGACCGGCATACCGTTACAGGCATGACTGACTCTGGGAGTGGCGCGGAAGAGTTCGATGTCATCGTGATCGGGGGCGGCCCCGCGGGTGAGAACGCGGCGGGTTACGCCATCGCCGGCAGCGACCGCACCGTGGCGCTGATCGAACACGAACTCGTCGGCGGGGAATGCTCCTACTGGGCCTGCATGCCCAGCAAGGCGCTGCTGCGTCCGGGCGAGGTCCTCGGGGCGGCGCGCAACATGCCCGGGGTGTCGGCAGGCCCGCTCGACGTGGACGCCGTGCTGGCCCGCCGCGACTCGTTCACCAACAACCACGACGACTCGTCGCAGGTGATGTGGGCCGACTCCCAGGGGATCGACGTCATCCGCGGATCCGCACGTATCACCGGGGAACGCACGGTGACGGTCGGTGGAGTACGCGAACTGCGCGCCCGGCACGCCGTCGTCGTCGCGACCGGAACAACCGCCGCGGTCCCCGACACCCCCGGTCTGCGCGCGGCATTGCCGTGGATCTCGCGGGACGCCACCAATCTGAGGGAGATCCCGCGCCGGGCCGTGGTGATCGGCGGCGGCGTGGTGGCCTGCGAGAGTGCGACGTGGCTGCTGGACCTCGGCGTGGAGGAACTGACGATGGTGGTGCGCGGCCGCGCGCTGCTCCCGAAGAACGAACCGTTCGCCGGCGAACTGGTGGCCCGGTCACTGGAGAAGAAGGGCGCGCGGATCCTGTTCGGGGCGGATCTCCGCGGTGTCGAGCGGCCCGACGCACGGGACACGGGCATCGGCCGCATTCACGGCGGCCCGGTGACCCTGGACGTGGCGGGGCAGGATCCTCTCGTCGCCGACGAGATCGTCGTCGCGACCGGGCGCACACCGGCGACGGCCGCGCTCGGCCTCGACGCGCGACTGCTGAACTCCCACGGGTACCTCGACACCGACGACCATCTGACGACGGCGGACGAGTGGTTGTACGCCGTCGGAGACGCCAACGGTCGTGCGCTGCTCACCCACATGGGCAAATACCAGGGCCGCGTCTGCGGCGACGTGATCGCCGCCCGCGCCGAGGGCCGTCCGCTCGACGGGTCCCGGTTCCGCGCGACGGCCGACCACGGGCAGGTTCCGCAGGTGGTGTTCGCCGACCCGGAGGTCTCGGCCGTCGGGATCACCGAGAAGGAGGCGCGGGACGCGGGTGTGGACGTCGAAACCCTGGAGGTCGACATCGCTGTCGCCGGCTCGTCGCTGGCTCGCGACGATTTCAGCGGCCACGCCAAGCTCGTGGTCGATCGGGCCACCGACACCCTGGTCGGTGCGACGTTCGCTGGCACCGATGTGGGCGAGCTCATCCACGCGGCCACCGTCGCGCTGGTCGGAAAAGTGCCGCTCGACGCGCTGTGGCACGCGGTTCCGTCGTACCCGACCGTGAGCGAGGTGTGGCTGCGGCTACTGGAGGCGAGGCGCTGACCGAACGGAAGGAGCGTTCGCCCATTCGGCCTCCGTATAGTCGCCGACATGGCGTCTGACACTCTCACGACCGACACACTGGTGAGGACGACCGACGGGGTGGTCCGGGGCCGGCGGGTCGGCGACCTGATCGCGTGGCGGGGAATTCCGTACGCGGCTCCCCCGGTCGGCCCGCTGCGGTTGCGCGCACCCCAGCCGGTCGTGCCGTGGTCCGGTGAGCTCGACGCCACCGAGTTCGGCGACGCCGCCGTCCAACACAAGAAGTTCACCGCGCTGCGGCCGGGTAAGTATCAGCCGAGCAGCGAGAACTGCCTGACGCTCAACGTGCTGGCCGCTCCCGGCACGTCCGGCTCGAATGGGTGCAACGCAACATCGCCGAATTCGGCGGCGACCCCGACAACGTCACCCTCTTCGGCGAATCCGCCGGCGCCAACGCCGTCACCACCCTGATGACCACCCCCGCCGCGAAAGGCCTGTTCGCACGGGCCATCTCGGAGAGTTCCGCCCCCGGCCTGGTCACCACGGCGGAGCGGGCGGCCCACTGGGCGTCCGACTACATCACGCTGCTCGGGGCCGAACCCGGCACTGCCGCAGAGGCGCTCGGCTCGTCTCCCGTCGGCGCCCTCGGCCGGACCGGAAATCGTCTCGGCGCGAAGGTGCTGTCGGAGACACCGGGCCTGCACCCGTTCGGACCCGTGATCGACGGCGACTTCCTGCCGAAGCCGCCCCTCGACGCATTCGCCGACGGCTCGGCACACCGGGTTCCGCTGATCATCGGCACCAACGCCCGGGAGGGCACCCTGTTCCCGAAACTCCTGGACGCGCTGCCGACCGACCCCGACCGGATCGGGCGGATGTTCGCGCTCACCGATCCGGACGCCGAGGCCCGCGTCACCGCGGCGTACCCGGGCTACCCGGAGCCGGACGCGGCGGTTGATCTGGGCGGCGACCTGACGTTCTGGAAGCCGTCGATCGAACTGGCCCAGGCACACTCCGAGTACGCCCCCACCTACAGCTACCGTTTCGACTTCGCTCCCCGCGCGATGAAGTGGCTCGGCCTGGGCGCCACCCACGGGTTCGAGTTGTTCGCCGTGTTCGACATCGCCGACAGCCTGATCGGACGCGGCCTCACCTTTCCGGGCGGGCGACGCGGACTGAAGGGCGTGACGGATACCGTGCAACGCCATTGGCTGCACTTCGCTTCGCAGGGAACACCGTTGGCGTCATGGCCTCGATACGACACAGACCGGAGGGCAACACTCGTGTTCGACACCGTCACCACCGTCCAGGACGACCCGCGACGGGAGCGCAGGCTGGCCTGGGAGGGGTACGAGGGCTACTACGGGCAGGGCCTGTGAGCGCTCTCGAGGTCCACACCGATGCCGGCGCCGTCGGAGGGCGCCGGATCGACGACCTGATCGCCTGGCGGGGCATCCCCTACGCCGCACCCCCGGTCGGGCCTCTGCGGTTGCGGGCCCCGCAACCGGTCGAGGCGTGGTCGGATGTCCGGCGGTCGTTCCACTTCGGTCTCGAATGGGTGCAACGCAACATCGCCGAATTCGGCGGCGACCCCGACAACGTCACCCTCTTCGGCGAATCCGCCGGCGCCAACGCCGTCACCACCCTGATGACCACCCCCGCCGCGAAGGGCCTGTTCGCACGGGCCATCGCCGAGAGCCCGCCCGTCGCGTCCGCGTACCACCCCGATCGGGCGGCGCGGTGGTCGCGCGAATTCCTCGAGATCGCCGGGGTCCCGGTGTCCGACGCCGCGGCCTGGCTCGAATCCGCCGATCCCGCCGAGTTCGTCGCGGCGGGCACGACGCTGGCGCGCCGGGGCGCCGACGAGGAACCGGGAACCCGCGCGTTCGCGCCCGTCGTCGACGGATTCTTCCTTCCCACCCATCCGCTCGACTGTTTCGCGTCGGGGTCCGGGCATCCGATTCCCCTGATCATCGGCACGAACCGTCACGAGGGCAGGGTCTTTCCCCGGTTCCTGAACATCCTGCCCACGGATCCGGCCCGGATCGACAAGATGTTCTCGCATGTGGACCCGGCCGTGAAGGAACGCGCCATCGCCGCCTACCCCGGTTATCCGAATCGGCGCGCGGCCGCGGATCTCGGCGGCGACGTGACGTTCTGGGAACCGTCCGTCCTCTGCGCGCAGGGCCACACGACCGTCGCGCCGACGTACAGCTACCGGTACGACTTCGCACCCCGGTTGCTCCGGGTCCTCGGACTGGGCGCCACCCACGCGACGGAGCTGTACGCGGTGTTCGGGTTGACCGGACCGTGGGCGCGGGCGCTGACGGCGCTCGGTGGTCGACGCGGATTACGGGCCGTCACCGACACCGTCCAGTCGCACTGGTTGCACTTCGCCCGGCACGGGACCCCCGCGCCCGGTTGGCCGCGGTACTCGCCCGAGCGCCGGGAGACGCTCGTCATCGACGACACCTGCCGGGTCGAGAACGACCCGCTCGGTGAGCGCCGGCGCGCCTGGCAGGGGTACGAGCACCGGCGCTAGGCGCTGGCCGGGTTCGTCCGGGGCCGTTCCTCACCGCCTGACCCACGGATCGTTCCACGTTGCGACTCCTCGCGATTGCCCTACTCTCGTAGGACCTGCATTTCGGGAGGCGAGCATGACCGAACCGAACGACCTCGCAGGCCGCACCATGGTGGTCACCGGTGCCACCGCGGGGCTCGGCCTGGAAACGTGTCGCCAATTCACGCGCCGTGGGGCCACCGTCGTCCTGGTCGGCCGAGACCAGGACAAGATCGACGCCGCGATCGCCGACCTGTCCGAGAGCACCGACCGCGACAGGCTGAACTCGGCGCTCGCCGACCTGTCCTCGCTCGCCCAGGTCCACAAGCTGTCCGGGGAACTGCTGCATCGGTTCCCGAGGATCGACGTGCTGGTCAACAATGCCGGCGTCGACGTGGGGCATCGTCAGCTGACGATCGACGGCATCGAAACGACGTTCGCGGTGAACTACCTCGCGCCGTTCGTGCTGGCGACGACGCTGGCTCCGGCGATGGCGGAGGCGTCGACCGCAGACGCGGCCGGTTACCGGCATCCGGCGCGCATCGTCGACATCAGTTCGTCCGGGCACCGCGGCGGGCGCCTCGACTTCGACGACCTGGACGGCACCAAGGACACGTTCCACGGCCAGCGCGCGTACAACAACTCCAAACTTGCCCTGACCCTGTTCACCCGCACGTTGGCGCACCGGTCCGATCCCGCCAGGCTGGTCGTCAATTGCGCCGATCCCGGTTTCGTCCGCGGCACGACTCTCGGGCGGCATCTGCCGTTCGGCTACCAGGTGGTCGGGACGCTCCTGGCACCGTTCATGGCCGGGGTCGCGAAGGGCGCAGAAACGGCGGTCTGGACCGCCACCGCCACCGAATCCGGCAAGTTCACCGGCCAATACGCCAAGGGCCGCAAGGTCGTTCAGCCGAGCAAGGATGCGCGCGACGCGGAACTCGCCGCGCGGTTGTGGGATGCGACCGAGGAACTGCTGGCCGACCGCAGCGCAACCGGCCGCTGATCAGTTCGGGCCCTCGAAGAGCGACAGCACGTTGCCGTGCGGATCCCGGAACCACGCGACGCGGATGCCGTCCGGTGCCCGCCAGGCCGCGTGTTCGTCCTGATCCATCCCGGGATACTCGGTGAACTCGATGCCCTTGCCGCGCAGCGAATCGACGACCTTGTTCAGGTCGGCGACCTTCCACCCCAGCACGGTGTACCCGGTGTCGGCCTTCGCCTGCACCAGCGTGACCCGGAGCAGGGCACCGTTGCAGTCGAGGGCCAACGCGAATTCGTCCCGCGAGACGAGCGTCAGCCCCAGGGTCTCCACGTAGAACATCTCCGAGACGTCCAGGTCGGTGCTGGCCACGAAACTCACGAGCTCACCCTGAAGACTCATGCTTCAACTGTGCCCCGCGCACCTGCGCGCAGGCAAGAGCGCGCGATCACCCCCGGCACCGTCCCGTGACCCGGGGCACACGGCCCGGCGCCCGCAAGTTAACGTCGATTCGACAGGTCGTCTCGCACCGGAATGAGGAACTCGCGTGTCTGCTCCAGTTACAGAGAAGAAGGGCCCCCTCGCGGGCATTCGCGTCGTCGAATTCGCAGGCCTGGGCCCGGGCCCGCACGCCGCGGCGCTCCTGGCCGATCTCGGCGCCGACGTCGTGTGCGTCCAGCGTCCCGGCGTGATTCCGCCGGACGGTCCGTACGACCAGATCCAGCGCGGCCGCCGCGTCGTCGAGGCCAACCTGAAAGACCCCGACCAGGTCGAGAAGGTGCTCGGACTCATCGAGCGGGCCGACGTCGTGATCGAAGGCTTCCGGCCCGGCGTCACCGAACGCATGGGTCTCGGCCCCGACGTGTGCCTGGAGCGCAACGAGCGCCTGGTGTACGGACGGATGACGGGCTGGGGCCAGGAGGGCCCACTGGCCAGCGCCGCCGGCCACGACATCAACTACATCTCGCTGACCGGCGTTCTCCACGCCATCGGCCGCAAGGGTGAGCGTCCCGTCCCGCCCCTGAACATGGTCGGCGACTTCGGCGGCGGTTCGATGTTCCTGATCTTCGGGATCCTGTCGGCGCTGGTGGAACGCCAGACGTCCGGGAAGGGGCAGGTCGTGGACGCGGCGATGGTCGACGGCGCGCTGGCCCTGTCGCACATGATGTGGGCGTTCCGTGGACGCGGTGTCTGGTCCGACGAGCGCGGCGTCAACCTCCTCGACACCGGTGCGCCATTCTACGACACCTACGAGACGTCCGACGGCAAGTACATGGCCGTCGGCTCGATCGAGCCGCAGTTCTACGCCCTGCTGCTGCAGGGCCTCGAACTCGACCCCGCCGAACTGCCGCAGCAGATGGACGTCTCGGCGTGGCCGCAGATGAAGAAGGTGTTCGCCGAGAAGTTCCTGTCGAAGACCCGCGACGAGTGGGCGGCGATCTTCCTCGGCACCGACGCCTGCGTGTCGCCCGTGCTGACGTTCGCGGAGGCACCGTCCAACGAGCACATCGCCGCGCGCGGATCGCTGATCGAACTCGACGGCGTCACCCAGCACGCCCCCGCTCCCCGGTTCTCCCGCACCCCGGCCGGCGACCCCACCCCGCCGGCCCGCGAGGGAGTCGACATCGACACCGTCTGGACCTGACACGTGAGTGGCGATGTGTGCTTCGGCACGCTTCGCCACTCACGTGCTCAGACGACGAGGGACGGCTCCGCGAGCTCACGGTCGACCGCGAGCGTCGCGTACGCTGCCGCGATGCCGTCCACACCCCGGCGCAGCTCGTCGGACGTCCGCGCGTAGGGCAGGCGGACGAACCGCTCGAAAGCGCCCTCCACACCGAACCGCGGCCCCGCCGCCAGCAGCACCCCGAAGTTGGGGGCCGTCGCGGCCAACGCCGTCGACACCGGCGCCGGCATGCGCAGCCACAGGGACATCCCGCCCGAACCGATGGTCGGGATCCAGTCGGGCAGGCGGTCGGCGAGGGCGTCGAGCACGGCGCTCCGCTGTTCCCGCAGTTCCGCCCGGCGACGCGCGAGGACGAGTTCGTCGTCGGAGAGCAGATGCGCTGCCGCCAGCTGATCCATCACCGGCGTGCCGAGGTCGACCGCCGCCCGGGCCCCGGCGAGCCGGGTGATCAGCGCCGGATCCGCACGGATCCACCCGACGCGCAGACCACCCCAGAACGATTTGGCCGCCGACCCGATCGTCACCACCTCCGACTTCGCCGCTCCCCGGCCGTGCGCCGCGACCGGTCCCGGTGACGGCTCGTCCAGCCACAGATCGACCATCGTCTCGTCCACCACCAGCGTCATGCGGGTGTCGCGCGCGATCCGCGCCAGTTCGGCCCGCCCGGACGCATCGAGACACAGTCCGGTGGGGTTGTGGAAGTCCGGGATCAGGTACGCCATCCGGGCAGCGGTCTGCCGGGCCGCGCTCCGGATGCCGTCCAGATCCCACGCCCCGGCCGCCCCGCCCTCCGGCCGGACGGGAACCGGGACCGGACGCGCCCCCACCCGGCGGATCGCCTCCAACGCGTTGGGGTACGTGGGGTGATCGACCAGCACCCGTTCCCCCGGCGCCGTCAGCACGTTGAGGAGCAGCCGCAGCGCGTGCTGCGCACCCGAGGTGACCATGATCTGCTCGGGAGACGTCTCGAGACCCCGCGCCCGATACCGGGCCGCGATGACGTCCCGCAGCGCGCCGATTCCCACCGGCTCCATACCGTGCGTCGGGAGGAACTGCGGAAGTGATTGCAACGCATACGCGTAGGCCTGCTCGACCGCCTCGGCCGGCGCGGCCATGGCCGCGTAACTGAGGTCGACCACCGCACTGTCGGAGCCCGGCTGGTGCGCCCGGAACATCAATCCGTTCTGCCGCGCACCCAGCGGCAACGCCACCGTGCTGCGCGACCCCTGACGGCTGATGAGATACCCCTCGTCCCGGAGCACCGAATACGACGACGTGATCGTGGTCCGGCTCAATTCCAGCACCGACGCCAGCTCGCGTTCGCTCGGCAACGCGACACCCAGGGGGATGCGTCCGTCGTGCACGAGCAGGCGGATCCCGTCGGCGAGCGCCCGGTAGGCCGGTCGCGCCGCCGAGCGGCGGCCAGTGTCGTCCTGCCAGTTGCCGAGGTCCCTGGCCAGCGAGCGGGCTCCGAGCACACGAGTCATCATGCGGTCCAGTATCAACCTCTTGGCTATTCATCTCCAAGCCAGTTCCCGCGAAGCTCGGATTCATGACGACACTGATCACCCTCGCGTGCATGGTTCTCCTGGCCGCAGCGGTCGCACACTACGGCCCTAAAGAAGGAGCTAAAGGGTTTTTTCGCCTGGAACAGTTCCGGATCGGTGCCCCGCTCGGCGGAATCTTCCACGAGGAGCCACCGGACCCCCGCAACAGGTCGAGCAGTCCAGATTCTGCCGACTGGACCTCCCAGACGTGAGTGCGAATGTGTGCCCGGGCACACATTCGCACTCACGTAGGCGTCAGCGCGCCGGAGGCGGCAGGACCTGAGTGAACAGCACCGCCCCGGCCGCGTCGAGGAGATCCACCCGCAACTCCGACGTCTTCCCGTCGACGAACACCTCGCCGAAGTGCTGGCAACCGTCGAGCGGCGACGAGTTGGGCGCGGGCGGTGCGTGCACGAACACCGCCTCGGGGCCGAATGTGGCATCGAGGTCGTTGGGACCGAATCCGCCCGCGTTGAGCGGACCGGAGACGAACTCCCAGAACTCGTCGAAATCCTGGTACGCGGCCCGCTCGGGCGAGTACCGGTGCGCGGCGGTGTAGTGCACGTCCGCCGTGAGCCAGACGGTCCCGGTGATCCTGCCCGCCTTGATCGCCGACAGCACCTGCGCCATCTCGGACTCCCGGCCGGAGGGCCGACCCGGATCCCGGTTCGCGACACCCTCGAACGCGGTGTCACCGTCCGGGACCACCACGCCGAGCGGGAGATCGTTGGCGATGATCTTCCACGTCGCCGTCGACGCACCGAGTTCGCGGATCAGCCAGTCCTTCTGCGCTGCACCGAGAATCTGTCCGGCGGGACCCGTGTTGACCCCGTTCGCGTCCTTGTAGGTGCGCATGTCGAGGACGAAGACGTCGAGCAGCGGTCCGTAGCCGATCTTGCGGTACACCCGACCGTCGACCGCCTCGGTCGGCTCGAGCGGCAGCCACTCGTGGTACGCCTGGAACGCCCTCTGCGCCAGTACGTCTATGTTCTTCTCCGTGTACGCCTCGAGGTCGAGGATCTCGCCGGGGTACCAGTTGTTGACGGTCTCGTGGTCGTCCCACTGAACGATCTGCGCCACAGCCGAATTGAACCTGCGGTAGTTGTCGTCGGTGAGGTTGTAGGCGTACTGCCCGCGGTACTGTTCCAACGTCTGCGCGACCGCGCCCTTCGCCTCGCTGACCGTGTTCCGCCAGACGCGTCCGTCCGGTAGCGTCACCGACTCCTTCAGCGGACCGTCGGCGTAGACCACGTCGCCGGAGTGCAGGAACAGGTGCGGGTCGCGCGCGGCCATCGTGTCGAAGATCCGCATCCCGCCGATGTCCGGGTTGATTCCGTACCCCTGACCGGCCGTGTCCCCGGACCACTGCAACCGAATGTCGCCGGGTGCGCTCGGAGCGGTCCGGAAGACGCCCGTCACCCCCTCCGAGATGGCGCCGTCGTCGCTCTCGAGGGTCACCCGGTAGTGCACCTGCTGGCCGGCGGGTAGTCCCGTCAACCGCAGTCTGCCGGTGCCGTCCGTGTCCGGAGTGAGCAGCCCGCCCTCGTGACGCACCGGGTCGGTGAACGACTCGGTGGCCGAGGTCTCCACGATCATCGTCGCGGGACGGTCGGATCGCGCCCAGACGAGTGCACCATCGGCTCGCACGTCCCCGGCCGCGACACCGTGCGTCAGGGTCGGCCGGTCGCGGACCAGCGCCGGACCCGAACTGCCGGAGTCGGAGCACGCCGCCGCAGGAACGGCGAGCAATCCGAGTGCGGTGGAGCGGAGCAGGGAACGGCGGGACAGATACACGGAACATCTCCTCGGTCGGCGAGCTTCGAGGATGTCCAACCGCGGTCAACGGAAGGTGAACGTCGGATGTGGGAGGCATACTGGATGGGTGACCACAGGAATCGCCCTGTTCGACACTGCCCTCGGCACCTGCGCCATCGCGTGGCGGGCCGCCGGAATCGTGGGCGTGCAACTGCCGGAAGGCTCACCCGAGGCCACGCGGCAGCGTCTCGAACGCTGCTTCCCGGATGCGGTGGAGCACCAGCCGCCGGCACCGGTCCAGCAGGCCGTCGACGGAATACGCGACCACCTCGGCGGCGCCCTCGACGATCTGCGGTGGATCGACCTCGACTTCGAGGGTGTCCCCGAATTCGACTGCACCGTATACGACATCACCCGTGGTATCGACCCGGGCACCACCCTCACCTACGGCGACATCGCGGCCGAACTCGGCAAACCCCGTGCCGCGCAGGCCGTCGGCCAGGCCCTCGGCCGCAACCCGCTGCCGATCGTGATTCCCTGCCATCGCGTCCTCGCCGCCGGTGGCCAGGTGGGCGGCTTCTCCGCCGGCGCCGGCACACTCACCAAACGCGAACTGCTCGCCCTCGAGCACACACCCGGTTTCGACGACCCGGTGTTGTTCTGACCAGCGCCGGTGTGTCGCCGACCGGCGCCGGTGCGTCGCCGAATGTCACACGCGTTCGGTCCGAGTGAACCGCGGTGACATCGGGCGGTGGGCGCCGGGTAGCGGGTCGACGAGTTCTCGCGCCATCGCGCTCGCAGCCGCCATCCTGTCGCCGTCGGGAACGCGGAGCGTCCGGACGACCCGCTGATCCGCCCCGGTGACGCGGGCACAGCCGAGCACGAACGACTGCCCACCGGCGACAATCGCCCGCTCCACGGCGTGGACGAACGCGTCCACTGTCGACCTCGGGTCACCTTCGAACACCCAGACGCCGAGATCCGTCGACACCACCGCCACACACCTGCCGGCGTCCGACGGGTCGCGACGGGAACCGAACGTCTCCAGAACGGCAGCCGCGGCGTGGAAGCTGTCGAACCACCGGCCGGCCGGCATCCGAGTACTCGCTTCGACAGTCCTGATCATCGACTCGAATGTATCTCGACTCGCCGAATGTCGCATCAGTTCAATCCAGCTGGACCGATGTGACATTCGGCGAAAGAGAAACGGACTACCGCACCACGTCGCGGCGGACGATGGTCTCGTCGCGTCCGGGACCGACGCCGATGCAGGAGATGTATGCGCCGGACAGTTCCTCGAGGCGCAGGACGTAGTTCTGCGCATTCTTCGGCAGTTCCTCGAAGGTCCGGGCGTGGGAGATGTCTTCCCACCAGCCGGGCATCTCTTCGTAGATCGGCTTCGCGTGGTGAACGTCGGTCTGCGACATGGGCATTTCGTCGTGCCGGACGCCGTCGATGTCGTAGCCGACGCAGATCGGGATGGTGTCGAGGCTGCTGAGCACGTCGAGCTTGGTGAGGAAGTAGTCGGTGATGCCGTTGACACGCGTTGCGTAGCGGGCGATCACGGCGTCGAACC
>SEEV01000296.1 GCA_004211695.1 Rhodococcus sp. (in: high G+C Gram-positive bacteria) | reverse complement strand
CGAGTACGTCGGCCCCCTCGTGGAGCCGGGCCTGCAGGAGAAGCCGCTGTCGATCGCGCTGCGTGAGATCCACTCCGATCTTCTCGAGCACACCGAAGGCGAGTGAGCGGAGGATCTGCGGTGCCTGAGCAGGCAGCGGGCCCGGGGTCCGGGCACGTGACGGATTCACCGGAATCGGCTCTTCCCGGGGCTGCGCGCAAGCGGATCGTCGTCGGAGTGGGCGGCGGCATCGCCGCGTACAAGAGCTGCGCCGTCGTCCGCGCCTTCGCGGAGGCCGGGCACCACGTCCGGGTCATCCCGACGGAGTCCGCGCTCGAGTTCGTCGGCAAGGCGACCTTCGAGGCGCTGTCGGGCAACCCGGTACACACCGGGGTGTTCGCCGACGTCCCGCAGGTTCCGCACGTCCGTCTCGGGCAGGAAGCCGATCTCGTGGTCATCGCGCCCGCCACCGCCGACCTCATGGCGCGGGCCGTGGCGGGGTGCGCGGACGACCTCCTCACCGCGACCCTGCTCACCGCGCGATGTCCCGTGGTGTTCGCGCCCGCGATGCACACGGAGATGTGGGAGCACCCCGCCACCGTCGCCAACGTCGCCACGCTGCGGGCACGCGGCGTGACCGTGATCGAACCCGCCTCCGGACGGCTCACCGGCAAGGACACCGGCGCAGGCCGGCTGCCCGAACCCGACGAGATCGTCGGACTGGCGTCGCTGCTGCTCGAGCGTCCCGACGCGCTGCCCCGTGACCTCGAAGGCAAGCGGATCCTCGTGTCCGCGGGCGGCACCCGGGAACCACTCGACCCGGTGCGGTTCCTCGGGAACCGCAGTTCGGGCAAGCAGGGATACGCGATCGCCCGGCTCGCCGTGCAGCGCGGGGCCCAGGTCACCCTCGTCTCCGGCTACACCGCCGGACTCGCCGACCCGGCCGCGGTCGACATGGTGCACGTCCGCACGGCGGAGGACATGCGGGTCGCGGTCGCCAAGCACGCGCCCGGATTCGACGCGGTGGTCATGGCGGCGGCGGTGGCCGACTTCCGGCCGTCGACGACGGTGGCGAGCAAGATCAAGAAGGGTGCGGGCGAGCCCGACTCGATCGCCCTCACCAAGAACGAGGACATCCTCGCCGGCCTGGTCCAGTCGCGGAGAGACGGGCAGATCCCGTCGTCGACCGTGATCGTCGGATTCGCGGCCGAGACCGGAGACGCCGACGGCGACGTCCTCACCTACGCGCGGGCCAAGCTCGCCCGCAAGGGCTGCGACCTTCTCGTCGTCAACGCGGTCGGGGAGGGCAAGGCGTTCGAGGTCGACCACAACGACGGATGCTATTCACCAGTGAGTCTGTGACCGAGGGGCACCCGGACAAGATTTGTGATGCGATCAGCGACTCCATCCTCGACGCGCTCCTCACCGACGACCCGCGCGCCCGCGTCGCCGTCGAGACGCTGGTGACCACCGGACAGGTCCACGTCGCCGGCGAGGTGACGACCACCGCGTACGCCGACATCCCCAAGATCGTGCGCGACACCGTCCTCGAGATCGGCTACGACTCGTCGGCCAAGGGCTTCGACGGCAACTCCTGCGGCGTCAACGTGGCGATCGGGGCGCAGTCCCCGGAGATCGCCCAGGGTGTCGACCACTCGCACGAGGTCCGCACCGGCGAGCTGAGCGACGACGAGATCGACCGCCAGGGCGCCGGCGACCAGGGTCTGATGTTCGGGTTCGCGACCATCGACACCCCGGAACTGATGCCCCTGCCGATCGCGTTGGCGCACCGCCTGTCGCGTCGCCTCACCGAGGTCCGCAAGTCGGGGGTCCTGCCGTACCTGCGCCCGGACGGCAAGACTCAGGTCACCATCGAGTACGACGGTGACAAGGCGGTCCGCCTCGACACCGTGGTCATCTCGACGCAGCACGCCGCCGACATCGACCTCGACAACCTCCTCACCCCGGATCTGCGGGAGAAGGTTCTCGGTTCGGTTCTCGCCGAAATCGACATGCCGGAACTCGACGTCTCGGACATCCGGCTGCTCGTCAACCCGACCGGCAAGTTCGTGCTCGGCGGCCCGATGGGCGACGCCGGCCTGACGGGCCGCAAGATCATCGTCGACACGTACGGCGGCATGGCCCGCCACGGCGGCGGCGCGTTCTCCGGCAAGGACCCCTCGAAGGTCGACCGGTCGGCGGCCTACGCCATGCGCTGGGTGGCCAAGAACGCGGTCGCGGCGGGTCTGGCGGACCGGATCGAGGTGCAGGTGGCGTACGCGATCGGCAAGGCGGCCCCGGTGGGTCTGTTCGTCGAGACCTTCGGTACCGAGAAGACGGATCCGGCCCGCATCCAGCAGGCGATCACCGAAACGTTCGACCTGCGCCCGGGCGCCATCATCCGGGACCTCGACCTGCTGCGGCCGATCTACGCGCAGACCGCGGCCTACGGTCACTTCGGTCGTACCGACATCGCACTCCCGTGGGAGAGCATCGACCGGGCGGAGAAGCTGCGGGCAGCCGCAGGCCTCTGATCGGTCGTCACGGCGCGGCGGGCGCCGCCCCGGTAGGGGGCGGCGCGTGAGCGCGGAAAAAGTTGCGGCAGAAAAAGATCCGGTCGCCCGGGTACTGCCGCTGCTTCCGCTCGCCCACCTCGACCGCGAATTCGACTATCTCGTCCCGAAGGAACTCGACGAGCAGGCGCAGCCCGGGGTCCGGGTCCGAATCCGGTTCGCGGGTCGCCTCGTCGACGGCTTCGTCGTCGCCCGCAACGCGACGAGCGAGCATCAGGGCCGGTTCGGCTGGCTCGAACGGGTGATCTCGCCCGAGCGGGTGCTGACCGAGGAGATCACCCGGGTGGTCGACCTCGTCGCGGGCCGGTACGCCGGAACCCGCGCCGACGTGTTGCGGCTCGCGATCCCGCCCCGGCACGCGAGGGCGGAGTCCGAGGCCGCGTCCGAACCCCCCGAGGTGCCGGGTTCGGCGATCGAGACCGACGGGTGGGACCGGTACGTCCACGGCGGCGCCTTTCTCACCGCCCTGTCGAAGCAGCGTGCACCGCGCGCGGTCTGGCAGGCGCTCCCCGGCGAGGACTGGCCGGCGCGTCTGGCGGAACTGTCCGGTCTCGTCGCCGCTACCGGGGCGAGCAGCGTCGTCGTCGTCCCCGATCAGCGTGATCTCGACCGCGTGGTCGCGGCGGTGGAGGCGCTACTGGGCAAGGATGCCGTCGTCGGTCTGGCCGCCGGCCTCGGTCCGGCACTGCGCTACCGGCGGTGGCTGGCCGCGTTGCGGGGGACGGCCAGGGTCGTCGTCGGCACCCGGAGTTCGGTGTTCGCGCCGACTCCGCGAACCGGACTGATCGTGGTCTGGGACGACGGGGACGACAGCCATTCCGAGCCCCGCGCGCCGTACCCGCACGCCCGTGAGGTGGCGCTGCTCCGCGCGTATGCGAGCGGGTGCGCGGTGGTGCTGGCCGGACACGCCCGGACCGCCGAGGCGCAGGCACTCGTCGACTCGGGGTGGGCGCACGACCTCGTGGCCTCCCGGGACGCGGTGCGCTCCGCCGCCCCGAAGATCACCGCACTCGCGGACAGCGACCACGCGCTGGCCCGCGACCCGGGCGCGCGTGCCGCCCGGTTGCCCGCCATCGCGTTCGCGGCCGCCCGGGAGGCTCTCGGCGCCGGCCGCGGCGTGCTGGTCCAGGTACCCCGGCGCGGATACGTGCCGAGCCTCGCGTGCGGCAAGTGCCGGGCGCCCGCCCGGTGCCGACGCTGCAACGGTCCTCTGGCTCTGCCGTCCGCCGCGGGCCCGGACGGGGCGGGCACCCCCGCGTGCCGGTGGTGCGGTGTCGCGGACGCCGCGCACCGCTGCCACGCATGCGGCGCGCGGGCGCTGCGGGCCGTCGTCGTCGGAGCGGGTCGCACCGCCGAGGAACTCGGACGTGCGTTCCCCGGCGTCGCGGTCCGGATGTCGGGCGGTACGGACGTCGTCGACGAAGTGAAGCAGGGCCCCACCCTGGTCGTGTCGACGGTCGGGGCCGAACCGGTGATGCCGGGCGGCTACGGCGCCGCGCTGCTGCTCGACGGCTGGGCGCTGCTCGGCCGCCCCGACCTGCGCGCCGCCGAGGAGACCCTGCGGCGGTGGATGACGGCGTCGTCCCTCGTCCGCCCGTTCGCGGACAGCGGGCAGGTGGTCGTGGTCGCGGATTCCGGCATCCCGACGGTGCAGGCGCTGGTGCGCTGGGATCCGGTCGGGCATGCGCGCGCACAGTACGAGGAACGGGCGGAGGTCGGGTTTCCGCCCGCCATCCACCTGGCGGCGATCGACGGCAGCGCGAAGGCGATCGCCGACCTTCTGGACCTCGCCGAACTGCCGGCGAACGCGGAGCTGCTCGGCCCGGTCGAGTTGCCGGCGGGGGAGCGGCTGCCGTTCTCGGGTGATGCGCCGGAGCCGGCGGATGTGGAGCGCATGCTGATCCGGGTGCCGCGCGGCGAGGGGAAACCGCTGGCCAAGGCGCTGGGTGAGGCACAGGCGGTGCGCAGTGCGCGCAAGGATTCGCAGCCCGCCCGGGTTCAGATCGACCCGATTCGCATCGGGTAATTGACCGCCGTCACAGAAATCGGTCTTGCCGACTCCTCATTGACGATATATCGTTGATGCATCAGCGATACAAAAGGAGGCTGATGATGGAAGACTTCCATTTCGAACACAGAAGGTCCCGAGAGGGACGATTCGGACGCGAACGGACGGGACGGCCCGAGGGCCCGCACCGTCACGGGCACCGGCGAGGCCGCTTCGGCCCCGAGGGTGATCCCGGCTTCGGTCCGGGCATGCACTTCGGCCGCGGCCGCGGTCGCGGCGGACGGGGACGGCGCGGCGATGTCCGCTCCGCGATCCTGCTGCTGCTCGCCGACGAGCCGATGCACGGCTACGAGCTGATCCAGCAGATCGTCGAACGCAGCGACGGGGTGTGGAAGCCCAGTCCCGGTTCGATCTACCCCGCGCTCTCGCAGCTCGAGGACGAGGGTCTGGTGCTCATCGAAAAGGTGGCGGGCCGCAAGACCGCGCGCCTGACGGACGAGGGCAAGGCCTTCGTCGAAACGAACAAGACCGAACTCGGCACCCCCTGGGACGACGTCCGCGAAAGCGTCGGCCGGCCGGCCGAGGACCTGCGGGGACTGATCGGGCTACTGATGGGTGCCGCGGGACAGGTTGCCGCGGTCGGCGACGACGACCAGGTGCGGCGTGCCGGCGAGATTCTCACCGAAGCGCGGCGCGCGCTGTATCGGCTTCTCGCGGAAGACGATCAGGGCGAAGCGGGCAAGGATGCGACCGACTCGTAGGGCGCCACACCCCACCGGCGGCTCGCCGACTCGACGCGACAGCGCGTGCACATTCTGGGAAAGTTCACAGAAATGTCACGGCGAAGTCGGGAGAGATCATGAGGTTTCGGGGTGCCGGTGCGGTCGTCGCGGGTGTCGTCCTGCTGATGTCCGGCGCAGTGTCCACCGCTCACGCGGACGATGCCTCACCGCCCCAACCCGTCGTTCCCGCCACTGCCGGGCTTCCGCAGACCGGCCGTAGCGCCGCCGCTGCCTACGCGCACGAGCACCCGGGCAGCGCCCCGGCGGGATCGAACGACTTCTCCTGCACGCCCTCACCCGACCATCCCGAACCGGTGGTACTCGCGCACGGCACGGACGCCAGCGCCTACGCCGACTGGGCGGCCCTGTCGCCGATGCTCGCCGCGGACGGCTACTGCGTCTTCGCGCTCAACTACGGCGGAGCACCGGGTGCCGATTCGTACGGCACCGAGGACATCGTCGCGAGCGCGGAGGAGTTCGGCCGGTTCGTCGACCGGGTACGCGACGCGACCGGCGCCGCCAAGGTCGACACCGTCGGATACTCGCAGGGCGCGAACGTCACGAGGTACTACGTCAACAAACTCGGCGGTGCCCCGTTCGTCGACCACTGGGTCGGGCTGGCGTCCCCCAGCTACGGCGGAGTGATGTACGGCCTCGTTCCGATCGTGCAGGCAGTCCCCGGCGGACCGGACTTCGCCCGCACGGTGACGTCCGTCGCCGTGAGCCAGCAAATGCAGAACTCACCGTTCATGAATGCACTCAACGCGGGCGGTGACACCGTGCCCGGCGTCGCGTACACCACGATCGGCTCGCGGTACGACGAGATGATCCAGCCGTACACGAACATGGCGCTGCACGGCGCCGGGGCGGAGAACATCCTGATCCAGGATCGATGCCCCGAGGACGGCACCGGACATTTCCGGGCACCCTACGATCCGTTCGCGCTCGATCTGGTCCGGTCGGCGCTCGATCCCGCCGCGACCCCGCTCGCCCGGTGCGAGTTCGTCCCGGTCGGCGCGGGCATCCCGCAGGTGATCGTCGACAGCAACCGGTAGATCCCACACAGAAGCGGGGAGCCGTGCACCGCACGACTCCCCGCTTCTTCGTGTGCGGCTGCTACTCCGCCAGCTTGGCGACCGCCTGCGCCCACAGGAAGTATTTGTTGGTCCCGAGGTCTTGCACGGTCTTGATGTTGAACGCGGCGGCCAGATGTTCGGCATCGGAATCGCTCACGCCCTGCAGGGCGGCGACGGGGGCACCGGCCAGTTCTTCGATGGGCTTCGTCTCGTACGCCTTGTCGAACTTGCTCTCAATTCCTGCCATCGTTACCTCCAGAGGATCGAAAACGGGACACCGGCCCGACCGTTCGCGCCGGCCTCAGAACAGTCAATACCCGTCCGCCCTCGCTGTGGGCGGTTCGGCGGAATCGTTTACCCCGACTGTTCGCCGAGTGTTATCGCCGGAGTCCGACTCCCTAGACTGGTCGACACAACGTCGATCAAAGGGGAGCTTTCTTCGTGAGAATCGTTTCGGCCCGCGCAGCGGTCCACCGTCCGTCGTGTGGGTCGCCGACGTGCGCATAGTCTTCGCCGGAACCCCCGAGCCCGCAGTTCCCTCACTCGAACGGCTGATCCGGTCGCCGCGGCACGAGGTCGTCGCGGTCATCACCCGCCCGGACGCCGTGGCCGGCCGTGGACGCAAGGTGGTCCGCTCGCCGATCGGTGAACTCGCCGACTCCCACGGCATCGAGGTGCTGACCCCGGAGCGGCCCTCGGAACCGGAGTTCCTGGCGCACCTGACCGACCTCGCGCCCGACTGCGCCCCCGTCGTCGCCTACGGCGCCCTGCTACCGCAGAAGGTCCTCGACATCCCGGTCCACGGCTGGGTCAACCTGCACTTCTCGCTGCTTCCGGCCTGGCGCGGGGCCGCCCCCGTTCAGGCCGCGATCGGGGCGGGCGACGACATGACCGGCGCGAGCGCGTTCCGGCTCGAGGCGGGGATGGACACCGGGCCGGTCTACGGCGTGGTCACCGAGCGGATCCGCGACACCGACACCGCCGGCGATCTCCTCGGGCGACTGGCCGACAGCGGTGCCGTGCTGCTGGAGTCGGTCCTCGACGGGATCGAGGACGGCGCGATCACCGCGGTCCCCCAATCGGCAGACGGGGTCTCGCACGCACCCAAGGTGACGGTCGAGGAGGCCCGGATCCGGTGGGACAGAACGGCTGCGGTCGTCGACCGGCACGTCCGGTCGGTGACACCCGCGCCGGGCGCCTGGACGACCATCGGAGATCTGCGCGTCAAGGTCGGCCCCGTCACCCCGACGGAGGAGCGGCTGGAGCCGGGCGAGATCTCCGTCACCAAGTCCGGATTCCTGATCGGCACGTCCACCGTGGCGGTGCGGCTCGACCGCATCCAGCCGCAGGGCAAGAAACAGATGGCCGCCCTCGACTGGGCGCGAGGCGCACGACTCGACGCGGAGGTACGGGCACAATGAGCGAATCCAGAAGGCCCGCACGCCGCGGCCAGTCCGGCTCGGGGGCCCGCAACAACCGTCCCCGGCAGGCGCGCCGCCCCGACGCATCCCAATCGGGGCTGGACCAGCCGCGGCTCGCCGCCCGGGACGTGCTGCGCGCCGTCCGGGAACGGGACGCTTACGCCAACCTCGTGCTGCCCGGACTGCTGCGTGAGCGGCGCCTCGACGGCCGTGACGCCGCCCTCGCCACCGAACTGGCCTACGGTGCGGCCCGTGCGCGCGGGCTCCTCGACGCCGTCATCGCCGACTGCGCGGGCAGGCCGATCGGCGAGATCGACGGACCGCTCCTCGACGTCCTCCAGCTCGGCGCCTATCAGCTGCTGCGCACCCGCGTGGCCCCGCACGCCGCCGTCGCAACGTCGGTCGACCTCGTCCGCGCGGAGGCCGGCCCAGGCAAGGCGGGCTTCGTCAACGCCGTGCTGCGCCGGGTGTCGGAACGGTCCGAGGCGGAATGGGTGGAGCGGCTGGCTCCCGCCGATCCGGTGGGGCGGCTGGCGTTCGAGCACGCCCACCCCACGTGGATCGCCCAGGTGTTCGCCGACGCACTCGGCCCCGACGCCGGTGAACTCGAGGACGCCCTCGTCGCCGACGACGCCCGCCCGGCGGTGCATCTCGTCGCCCGCCCGGGGGAGATCTCCTCGGAGGAGCTCGCGCTCGCGACCGGCGGCGAGGTCGGCCGGTACTCGCCGTACGCGGTCTATCTGGACGGCGGCGATCCCGGTCTGCTCGACGCCGTCCGTGAGGGACTCGCCGGGGTGCAGGACGAGGGCAGCCAGCTCGTCGCCCGCGCGCTGTCGCTGGCGCCGCTGAACGGTCCGGACACGGGCCGCTGGCTCGACCTGTGCGCGGGACCGGGCGGCAAGGCCGCCCTGCTCGGCGCTCTCGCGGGCATCGAGGGCGGGCGCCTCGACGCCGTGGAGCCGGTGGCGCACCGGGCGGACCTGATCCGCAAGACGACGAAAGAACTTCCGGTGGACGTGCACGTCGCGGACGGCCGGGATTCCGGGCTGGAGGGCGGGTACGACCGGATCCTCGTCGACGCGCCGTGCACCGGGCTGGGTGCGTTGCGTCGCCGACCGGAGGCCCGGTGGCGCCGGCAGCCGTCGGACGTGGCGGGTCTGGCGAAACTGCAGCGGGAACTCCTCGCGTCGGCCGTCGAGCTCGTGCGCCCGGGTGGCGTGATCCTGTATTCGACGTGCTCGCCGCACCTCTCGGAGACGGTCGCGGTGGTCGCGGACGCGGTGCGCCGCCACGGCCTCACCGCACTCGACACGCGTGAGCTCGTCCCCGGCGTCCCGGATCTGGGGGAGGGGCCGAGCGTCCAGCTCTGGCCGCACCGCCACGGCACCGACGCGATGTTCATGGCCGCGCTGCGCAAGCCGTAGCGCTATCGGACCTTTGCCGGCTTCCCGATAGAACCTGTTTCACTTTTGTCGTGAAACGTGTTCTAATTCTTCACGCGACAGAGACGTACGTCACGAAGCGAGTGGAGGACTTCACGATGAATCGGGTAGCGGGGAAGGTCGTTCTGATCACCGGAGCGGCACGGGGTCAGGGTCGTAGTCACGCAGTGCATCTCGCCGACGAGGGCGCCGACATCATCGCCTTCGACCTCTGCGAGGACATCGCGTCCAACTAGTACCCGCTGGCGACCGAGGCCGACCTCGAGGAGACCGGACGGCTCGTCGAGAAGACGGGGCGCCGGGTCGTCACCGCCAAGGTGGACGTGCGCGACCGCGCCGCGTTGACGCGTGAACTCGACGCCGCGGTCGCGACGCTGGGGCGGCTGGACGTCGTGGTCGCCAACGCCGTGATCGCATCGCTCGGGAACGAGGTGCCGGTCCAGGGATTCGTCGATGCGTTCGACGTCGACTTCGTCGGTGTGTTGACGTCCTCTCGGCCGTGAACGACCGAGATTCCCCTCGGGACTCGCGTCCCGAGGTTCCTGTTTCACCGACAGTTGCCTCCCCACACTTTATGTGCGGGGCGGTCTCACACCATCTC
>SEEV01000766.1 GCA_004211695.1 Rhodococcus sp. (in: high G+C Gram-positive bacteria) | reverse complement strand
CTCTGGTCATTGCACATCGAGGGTTCTACTGGGCGGGTTCTCTGGGCACATCGAGGTTGTCTGGAGCGGTGTGAAGAGTCCCATCCAGGGACAAGCGAATGGTAACCCCGCAGACCTACCGTATCCAGCACGAATACTCGAAATGACTGCTTCCCTTCACCATATACTCGGGTGATGGGGGAGTCCCCGTTCACCTCAGCCGTCGTCGTCGCCGAGCAGGTTCGCTCGGGCGTCTCGAGCCCGATGGAGCAAGTAGAGGCCGCGCTCGCCGCCATCGAAGAGCGTGATCCGAAGATCCAGGCGTTCGTCACCGTCCTCGCCGAACAGGCCCGAGCCGACGCGCTCGCCCTCTCCCACCGACCGGATCTGTCCACACTTCCGCTGGCAGGAGTGCCCGTCGCGATCAAGGACGTCATCTCCGTGGCCGGACTGCCGATGCGCGAGGGATCGGGCGCGACCAGCGCCGAACCGAAGGTTTCCGACCACCCGGTCGTCGCGCGACTACGGGCGGCGGGAGCGGTGGTCGTGGGCCTGACCACCCTTCCCGAATTGGCGGTATGGGGAACCACCGACGCACCCGGCCACATCACCCGCAACCCGTGGAATCCGTCCCGGACCTGCGGAGGCTCGTCCGGGGGAGCGGCCGCCGCCGTCGCCGCGGGAATGGTGCCCCTGGCTCACGGGACCGACGGTCTGGGTTCGATCCGCATCCCCTCCGCGAACTGCGGAGTGTTCGGCATCAAACCGGGCAGGGGTGTCGTGCCATCCGAACTCGGGGCCACCTCCTGGTTCGGCATGGCCGAGAACGGACCCATCGCCACGACCGTCGACGACGCCGCCCTGATGCTGTCCGTGCTCGCCGACCGTCCCGAACTCGCGCGGATCGGCGCATCGGAGCCACTGCGCATCGCCGTGGCGGCAGGGTCGCCGACCTTCCTGGCCACGGTGGACCCGCAGTGGCGGGACGCGGCGGTGCGCGCGGGAACGGAACTGACCGGCTCGGGACACGACGTCGAGCCGGCGACGTTGCCGTACCCGGTCAACCTGCTCCCCGTGCTCGCCCGATGGACCGCGGGAACGGCCGCCGACGCGAGAGGACTCGACCGGCGGCAACTGCAGCCACGAACCCGGCGGCACGTCGCGCTGGGCCGTGCGCTGGGCCGATTCGTCCGTCCGGAGCAGGTGGGCAGGCTCGAAGAGTCGCTGCGCGAATTCTTCGAGAACTACGACGTAGTGATCACGCCCGCTCTCGCGCAGCCGCCGCTCGCTGCGACGACGTGGAGCGAGCGGTCGTGGCTGTCGAACATCGTGGCGAACGTGCGGTACGCCCCGCTCAGCGCGCTGTGGAATCTCGTCGGCTGGCCGGCGGCGAGTGTCCCGGTCGGCACTCACTCTCATTCGGGCACTCCGCTGGCCGTGCAGATCGCGGCGCCGCCGGGCGGCGAGGCCAGAATTCTTGCCCTGGCCGCGCACATCGAGCGGGTGGGCGGCGGCTGGCCCAGGGTCGCACCCGCACGGTGAACTGGCCCACATCGAGACTCGGATCGAGTACGAGGGAACCGATGCGCCACCGCATGCGTTGAAGGAAAAGAGACCGCTTCAACGGCGGTTGGCTGCTACCTGGAGTCGCCGGGGTGCCTTCGCGGTAACCTGGTTTGTCCGGTTGGCAGCCGGAAGGCGCACCCGGAAGACCCGCACTCTCGAAAGGACCGGCCATCTCGGCCGACCTGTATGAACCGTAAGACTGTGTTTCGAAACCTGGCGATAGTTGCCGGCATCCTGCTGGTGATCTACGCCTTCAGCTACTTCGGCAACGACACGCGCGGATTCAAGGGTG
>SEEV01000295.1 GCA_004211695.1 Rhodococcus sp. (in: high G+C Gram-positive bacteria) | reverse complement strand
ACCGGTCGGGCCGGTTGATCGTGATCCAGGCGAGTCCGTCCTCGACCTCGTACGTCACATCTGTGAAGTCACTCATCGACCTGCTGGTCCTTTCCTGTTGCACGCGAAACGGGAGTCCGTCCGCGAAGCTCTTTGGTCTTACCTTATGACGAAAGTACCGCTGATAACGAGCGTTTTCAAGAGCGGCGGAGAAAAAGGCTGTCACCTGCAGTGATGGATTCACTTCGATCTGCAAAAGTGGCGCTGCGGCTCGGAATCGGGTGGCAGGCTTCGGCGCGCTGAGCCCTGGTCGGTCTGGATTCGTCAGGCGGTACTCACGCACTGAATTCGAACCTCTGCCAACGGAATCGGGTCGAGGATTGCCGCTGACGCGCATCTTTTCGGTGGACGCACCCGTTGTCGGGCCCTAAAACGCACGCGGGAACCGAGGAGGTGTGCGTCTGTCCCCGACGCTGGGAAGGAACGTTGCTCAGGCGCGGGTGCGGATGCCCATCGCGCCGCAGACGGGGGCGGCCCACTCGACGTCGGTGCGGGTCAGTTCCCGGTCGACCGCGGCCGCGACGTCGTCGGCGAAGGGCACGACCCGGCGGGTGGTGAGGTCGACGTGGGTCGCGGTGACCTCGAGCGTGCTCGCGAGGCGTTCGGTGGTGTCGTCGACGAGGAACGCCATGGCGTGGACGATCTTGTCGGACCGTTCGACGATCCGCGCGTGGACCGACACTCGGTCGCCGACGTGCACCTCCGCGTAGTACCGGATGTGGTGTTCTGCGGTGAAGAAGCCCTGGCCGCGGGTGGCGCGGTAGTCGTCGGTGATGCCCATTCTGTCGAACACGACGGCGATCGCCTGCGCTTCGAGGTCGAAGTAGTGGCGGATGTTCATGTGGCCGTTCTCGTCCTCGTAATCGGACGGAACGAGCACCGGACCGGCCTCGCGGGGCAGTGCGAGCACCTGGGCGTATGCGGGGATTTCTGCTGGTGACGTCATCGGCACATCATAACGATCGTTCACAAGCGGTGCTAGAATGCAGCGGTGGACCGTAACCGCAAGATTCTCGACACCGCCGCAGAGCTGTTCTACGAAAAAGGCTTTCACGGAACGAGTGTCGACGAACTGGGCTCCCGGGCCGGTCTGAGCGGTCCGGCCATCTATCGTCATTTCTCGGGCAAGGACGAAATTCTCGCGACGCTCTTCGACGAGGCGATGGACGAGTTGATCGGTGCCACCGAACCGGTGCACGACGACGCGGAGCTCGATCTCCAGAGACTGATCCGGCACCACGCCCTGTTCGCTGCCCGGCACCGCCATCTCGTGAACGTCAGCCAGCGCGAGGACAGGTCGCTCGTCGACCCGTGGCGGAAGGCGATCAATCGGCGGCGTAAGCAGTACGTCCAGGGCTGGGAGGCTGCGGTCGCGCGGTCGATACCGGCCGCGTCCGCCGCCGAAGTCACCGTCGCAACGCAGTCCTGCCTGGGCATGATCTTCTCGATCGCGTACTGGCCCGCGAAGGCGACCCGCACCGCCGGTCTCGCCGACCTCATGGTGCGAATGGCGAGCGAGGGCCTGGACGCGTTCCGCGCATAGCGCTGCCCCTGCACCTTTCGGTCGGCGCAGGGGCAGTGACCGGCGCGGGTCAGCGCGTCAGTGTGGGGCGGTAGGTGTACGACGACGACCGCGACAGGGCGAATTCGAAGATGCCGTAGCCGGTCTGTCCGTTCCACTCGAACGTGCAGCACCGGTCGGTGAGGGCCGAGTCGAGAGTTTTCGGGCCGACGGTTCCGTCGAGTGGGTAGACGTCGAACTCTTCGTGGTCGCGGCCACGGACCTTGCCGTGGTGCCCGCCGTAACCGCCGCCCGCCATGTAGCCGCCGCCCGCCGAGGCGTCCGAATCGATGCGGTAGGTCGCGCCGGCGGCCGTCACGACCTCCACCGGGCCGCCGGTGAGGTCGTTGCCCGCCGTGAACAGCAAGTCGTGCCGGACGTCGATGATGTCGTCGAGTCGTCCGTCGTCGTGCATGACGGCACCCTCCAACAGGATTCGCCCGCCGTCACGATCCTCGACGAGTAGGAATCCGAACGTGCGGTCCGGGAACTGCGCCTGGTACCAGATGTGCAGGCCCTGGCCCCCGGACATCGTGCGGACCCCGCGGGAGCGGTCCCGCAGTCCGTACCAGCCCCCGACATCGGTGGTGGTTCCGTCCAGCGTGAGCTTGCCCTCGTAGCGGCCGGGTTGGAAGAGGTGGTCGAAGGAGGTGGCGTTTCCGTCGGTGTTCTCCACGTCCACCGACCCGAGCCAGTAGGGCGCCCTCGTGTGCCAGAGCAGTTCCAGCTCGAGTCCGGTTTTGTTCTCGCCCAGCTCGATTCGCCAGATTTTGTTGTCCTCGAGCGTTTCCCACCTCAGCGGGCCGACGGAGGCGCCGTCGGTCGCGTCGTGTTCGGTGGAGAAGCGGAGGTTTCGCTGCTCCGAGTCCGTGGTGAGGACGACGAAGCCGTCCACGACGTTCCTGGGCGGATACACCCCGGCGCCGAGGATCACCGAGGGTGCGGTGCCGCCGTCCGGGTGAAGATTGAACATGAACCGGTCGAAGAACCTCTCCGGCATGTCCGAGGTGGCCCGAGTTACCAGGGCGTCGTGGAATCCGTCGGTCATACGTGCTCCTTCTGGTCGACGGCTACATTGTCGGCGCCGATCTCGCGGTGGTCCAGGGTGAAACGGTACGAACCCATCATCAGCAGGCAGGCGATGGCGACGCCGACCAGCACGATGATCGGCAACGCGCCGGCGCGATAGGAGCCGGTGGCACCGTAGACCTGCCCGAGCAGGAAGATGCCGAACGCAGACCCCTGCGCGTAGAGGAAGTAGATGAATCCCAGCACCCGGCCGTACGAGTGCTTGGGGAAGTAGCGGCTCACCATGTAGGCGGCGAGATCACCTTCGGCGCCCAGGCCGAGTCCGATCAGTGCAGCGCCCAGGAAGAGCAGGCCGACTTCCGTCGACGTGATCATGAAGAAGACCCCGACCCCGCACAGCGCGAAGATGATCGACCCGATGGCGGGGGCGTAGAACCGGTCCAGCAGGTAGCCGACCAGCAGTCGGGCGGAGATGGACGCCAGGCTGAGGACGGACAGGACGGAGACGGCGGTGCCCTGGCTGATGCCCTTGTCGGTGGTCATGGGAACGATCTGGGACATCAGGCCGAAAGTCGCCGAGGACACCAGGAAGATGGCGATGGAGAGCAGCCAGAACTGCCGGTACTTTCTCGCCACGGTCAGCAGTGATTCCCCGGCAACGTGCCCTTGCACGCGCGCGGCCTTGCGCTCGGCCTCGTGCTGGGCAGGCATCCGGGTGACGAACGCGTAGACCGACGCCGGAATGACCGTGCACAGGGCGCCGATGACCAGGAACGCCATCCGCCATCCGCCGATGCCGAGCATCCAGTTGGCGAGGTACGGCATGAGTACTCCGCAGGAGCCGAGACCGGCCATGAGGATGCCCAGCGCCATGCCGCGACGGTCCTGGAACCACGCGCTCACCACGGTGGAGTGCGCGACCGGGTTGACGGCGCCCGCTCCGGCACCGATCACCACACAGAGCAGGTAGAAGGTGAGTTGGCTGTTCGGGAGGGCGGACATCAGCATCAGGCCGATTCCGAACGCCAGCGACAGCGGCACCGAGGGGATCTTGGGCCCGTAGCGGTCGATGAGGAAGCCCAGGATGACGATGCTGATACCCACCAACACCGTTTCGATGGACAGACCGTTGCTGATGACACTGCGTTCCCAGCCGAATTCCTCGGTCATGGGCTTGCCCAGGATGTTGAACAAGACGTTGACCGCGGTCGTGCCGAACAGCAGAGTCAGAAAGCCAGTGACGACGTACCACCAGCGGTTCAACTGCCGCGTGGAGGCCTGCGGCTGAGTGGTGCCGACTGCGCTCATGGAAGCTCCTGTCGATCGATGTCGAGGGTCGGAGAGGGATTGGGGGTGCGGGCGAACCACGGCGAGTGGCGCTCGTCACAGCATGAAATCATATGGACAGTCCAAATGTAAAGGACAGACCAAAGAGCTTCAAGGGATTCTCACCGTCACCCCCGTCGTGATCCGAAGTCGAACATCGTGCTCGCGATGCGGCGCAGCTGGAGTTCGTCGGTGCCCTCGGTGATGCGGTAGCGACGGTGGTGGCGGTAGATGTGCTCGAACTGCTTGTGTCGGGTGTATCCGACGCCGCCGTGGATCTGGATCGCGCGGTCGGCGGCCCGGCAGGCGAGCTGGTTGCTGCGCAGGTTCACCATCGCCACCTTGTCGGTGACGGTCGTCTTCCCGAGCTCGTCCATCATGGACGCCGTCTTGTAGATGGTGTTGCGGATCAGTTCGGCATCGGTCTGCAGTTCCACCAGCTGCCACTGGATGCCCTGATGCTCGTGCAGCGGTTTCCCGAAGACGACGCGCTCCTGCGCGTACCGCACGCTCTCGTCGATGCAGTATTGCGCGGCGCCGAGAGACGACGCCGCCTGCCGGATCCGGTTCTCGTGGACGAACAGCTGTGCGCAGTCGAGACCGCGACCGACTTCGCCGACCACGGCGCTCGCCGGAACGCGCACGTCGTCGAGATGGACCTCCGAGTGGTCGCTGGGCATGTTGAACGTCCAGTGGTTGAACGGCACCGAGAAGCCGGGGGAGTTCGTGGGCACCAGGAACGCGGTGATTCCGTCCGCCTTGCCTGCCTGCCCGGACGTCCGCGCGAACACGAGGTCGACGTCGGAACAGTCGACGAGGCTGTTGAAGCGCTTCGCCCCGGTGATGATCCAGTCGTCACCGTCGCGTCGGGCGGTCGTCTCGAGGTAGGTCGCATCGCTGCCGTGTCCCGGCTCGGTGAGTCCGAAGGCGATCTCGATGTCGCCGCGGATCAGCGGTTCGAGATACTGCTCCCGCTGTTCGCCGGTGCCGTATTCGTGGAGCACGAGGGCGAGCGGGAGGTTCGCGACCACCGACGCCTCGTCGGAATGGGGGAAGTGCAGACCCGAGCCCCTGGTGAGGAGGTGTTCGCGGACAACGGCCATCGCGAGGTTGCTGCCGTCGTTCCCGCCGAGGGCCTGCGGCAGCGGGAATCGGAAGAAGCCGGCGGAGTCGGATCGACGTCGCGCCTCGAGCAGCAATTCACGCCACTCCTGCTTGGGGAACCCGTCCCGCTCCCAGTCGGTGCGCGCGTACTCGCGGCGGTGATCGAAGAACTGCGGGTGCTTGGCCTCTAGCGGTGCGATCTCGCGGTCGATGAACGCGTCGAGGTCGGTGACGAACTGCTGCACGTCGTCGGGAATGGTCCAGTCCATGGGGCGTCCTCCGAGTCGGGATCCGATGTGTCGGACGGTAGGGAGCACTGGGACGCACGGCGAGGACCACGGCGCACGGCACTGTTGATTTCTCCAGTGCCCGGACCGACGCCTCCTGTGGATCCCGGGGTCGCCGTGGTTGCATGCGGGCATGCTGAAGCTGAACGGGATCGACGAGTTGATCGCGAGGGTCGGCACCGACCTCGGCACGACGGACTGGTACGACGTGACCCAGGACCGCATCACGGCGTTCGCCCAGGGCACCGAGGACTTCGAGAGCATCCACCTCGACCCCGACCGAGGCCGGGAGGCCGGATTCGACGGCACGATCGCCCACGGGCTGTACACGCTGTCCCTCGGCCCGAAATTCCTCTACGAGATCTTCGAGATGACCGGGCACTCGCTGGGACTCAACTACGGGTTCGACACGGTGCGGTTCCTGAGCCCCGTCCGGGTCGGCTCCCGGATCCGTATGACCGCGCGGCTGATCGACACACGGCCGATCGAGAACGGATACCGGTTCACGATCCGGCAGACCTTCCAGATCGAGGGCCACGACAAGGCGGCCTGCGTCGCCGACTCGGTCGTGGCCTACTTCCACTGAACAGAAGAAGGTGACCTACATGCGCGCGATCGTCGTCGAGGAACTGACCGGACCGGAGGCCGCGAGGTTGGTGGACGTGCCCGAACCACACGGCGCCCACCCGCGGGCGGAGGGACAGCGACTGCTCGTCGACGTGCACGCCGCTGGGCTGTCGTTCATCGACCCGATGCAGACCTGGGGGAAATACCAGAACGGCGTGCCCACGCCCTACGTGTGTGGCAGTGAGTTCGCGGGTGTCGTGGTCGAGTCGCCGGCCGGCACCGACTTCCGGCCGGGGGACCGGGTCGGCGGCATCGTCTGGCACGGGGCTCTGGCCGACCGCGCACTGGCTCTGCCCGATTACACGGTCAAGCTCCCGGCTTCGATGTCGTTCGTGGAAGGTGCTGCCCTGTACATGAATTACTCGACGGCCTGGTACGCGCTCCATCGAGCGCAGGTTCAGCCGGGCGAGTTCGTTCTCGTCCACGGCGCCGCGGGTGGGGTGGGCACCGCGGCCCTCGATCTCGCGGCTGCCTTCGGTGTGGAGGCGATCGCGGTGGTGTCGAATGACGAGAAGGCGGCCGTTGCGCGGCGGTGCGGCGCGCACGCGGTGGTGCGGTCGGACGGGCCCTGGCTCGACGACGTCCGCAATCTGACCGACGGGCGCGGCGTGCACGTCGTGATCGACCCGGTCGGTGGCGACCGGTTCACCGACTCCCTCCGTTCACTGCGGCAGGGCGGCCGACTCGTCGTCGTCGGATTCACCGGAGGCACGATCCCGACCGTGAAGGTCAACCGGCTACTCCACCGGAATCTCACCGTCACGGGAATCACCATGGACAACATGGAAACCGAATATCCCGGAACACTGCGGATGGTCCGGGACGCCGTCGAGACACTCGCGGCCGAGGGACGGATCCGCCCGTACGTCGGTGCGACATTTTCGCTCGACCGGACCGCAGCGGCGCTACGCAGGCTCGACCAGCGGGGCGCGATCGGAAAGGTCGTCGTCGAGGTGGTGCCGCCGGCCTGACGGCCGGCGACTCAGTGAACTGCCGGGGCGCCGAGGACGGCCAGGCCTCGTTCGACGACCTCCGCGAGGCTCTCGGCGGCGACGACCAGCGCGGGGTCCGGATCGGACCCCCTCCGGTTGCGTTTGATGAAGACCGAGAGCGTCGACGCCGTCTTGTAGTAGCAGTAGGCGAGGAACCAGTCGAGATCGGTGACTGGAACATCGCGCTCGGCACGGTATGCATCGAGGAGTTCGGCGCAGGACGGCATGCCGACTCCCGCTGCGGTATCGGCGGCGGGACGGGACCGCCGGAACCGGTGGGCCGGGTCGGTGTGCATCAGCAACCACGCGAGGTCGGTGCGGGGATCGCCGACGGACCAGATCTCCCAGTCGATGATCGCGGCGAGGTCTTCGCCCGCAAACAGCATGTTCGCGAGTCGGTAGTCGCCGTGCAACAGCGTAGGAGCGACCGCTGCAGGGATCCGTTCCGCCAGGGCGGCATGGAGTTCGGCGTGCCGGGGTGCGATGTCATCGTCGACGGTGTCGAGAAGACGCCGCCAGCGGCCGAGTTCCTCCGCGATCGTGACGACGGGTTCGTCGCCGACGCCGAGCGCGACGGGATCGAGGTTCTGCACCCGCGCGAGCATCCCGGCGGCCGCACGGGCGCGGACGTCGACGGTGCCGGGGTCAGGCGGGGAGTCGACGACGTCGAGCAGCGGTTCGTAGGACTGGCCGTCGACGAGGGACATGGCGAAGAGCGGCGGGCGATCGGCGGTTCCGTCCTCCTCGAAGAGAATCGACGGCACGCGGACGCCGGGCGCGGCAGCGAGGAGACGGATGATGCGCGCCTGTCGGAGCACATCGCGGTTGCGGACCGGTTCCAGCCCGGGCGGTGCCATCTTGAGCACGATCCCGGTGTCGGTCAGGCCCGGCCGCGTCAGCCTGGCCCGGTACGTCAGGCTCGACACCCCGCCCGGTAGCGCCGAGGGCGCGGACACCGCGGCTCCCGGCCATCGGCGACCGGCCGCCCGGGTTGCGCGTGTGGTCAGCGAGTTCACGTCGAATTCCGTCACGAGACCACCATCGGGCCGGTCCGTCCGTCCCGCAAGCACGGGCGCGGGCGGCGCTGAAGAAACCCACAGTGGCTTCCTGGTCGATGCTTCGGCAGGCACCGGACTGCGTGGTAGAGCTTGCCTATGACGAATACCGCCCATGACCGAAACAATGCTGTGCTGGAGCGATTCTCGTTGCACGGCAAGGTGGCGATCGTGACCGGGGCGTCGTCCGGACTCGGAGTGGCGTACGCACTCGCGCTGGCGCAGGCCGCCCGACCACTTCCGGTCGGTCGTCGACGTCAACCTGCACGGCTCGTACTGGATGATTCAGGCGTGCGCACGGGTGATGGGTCGCGGAAGTTCGATCGTGAACGTCTCCAGCGTCATGGCGCTGACGACCGCGAAGATGCCCGCCGCCGCGTACAGCGCGAGCAAGGCGGCCGTCCTCGGCATGACCCGCGACCTCGCCGCGCAACTGGGTCCGAGCGGCATTCGTGTCAATGCGATTCTGCCGGGGGTCTTTCCGTCCGAGGCGACCGCGCACTACACCGAGAACTACAAGCGCAAGATCATCGACGCCCGGATTCCCCTCGGACGCATCGGCGATCCCGAAGACATCGCCGCGGTGGTGGTGTTCCTGGCGGGCGCGACGCGTCTGCGTATCTGACCGGCGTGAGTCTTCCCGTAGACGGCGGCGTGCTGGTGAACTGGGCGGATTCAACCGGTCGTCGCAACACCGTTTCGTTCCGCGCTGCCATGGACTGTACGGATCGCAGAAGTAGACTCGGATACCCGTTGATGCCGTCAGCTCGGCATGACGCGCGAGTTCCCTTCCGCGATCCCATGTCACGGATCTGCGTAAGTGCTCGGGCAGCGGTGTCAGCGTCGCGGCAAGAGCATCACGAACGGACTCCGAACCATATCCGGACAGAGCCGGCCCGTTCTTCACCATCGCTGCTGTTCCATAGCCTTTCAGGCGCGGCAGGTGTAGTAGTGTCGTGAATCTACTGGTGCGCTCGACCAGTGTGCCGATCGCGGACCGAGTCAGACCGATGATGAGGTCGCCCTCCCAATGCCCCGGCGTCTTCCGGCTCTCGACCTCGTCAGGACGGGCTCCGATGGTCACATCATCGGTGATGAATCCGGTGCGCTGTTTACGTGCTCGCGCACGAGGCTTTCGCAGCGCCCGGCCGGTGCGCAAGCACGCGACGAGCTCCCGCTCCAAGCCGCCACGCCCCTCGATGTAGAGCGATTGGTAGATCGCCTCATGCGAAATGCGCATCGTCGAGTCCTCCGGAAAATCGATCGGTAGGCGATTCGAAATCTGCTCCGGACTCCACGCCGTCGCCCACCGACGATCACCGCGCCGAGGCTTGTTGCGGCCGATCCAGGCCGCATCCGGGCCTGCCACCACGGTTCCATCGTCGGCACGAATCACGCCGGACAGTTTGTCCTGCACATAGTCTCGCAACCGATCGTGTTCGGCGAGCTTCGCCGGTTTTGGGCGCCTGGCGGCGAGGTCAGCCTTCCACTGCGCGGTTGACGCCCGATATTCGAGCTTCCCGCCGCGCGTGGCGGCGTTTCGCCTCAACTCCCGCGAGATCGTCGACGGGGACCGTCCGATGTGAACGGCGACGTCGCGCATACTCATACCCTTGGCTCTCAGCAGCGCGATATCCTCGCGCTCGGCGAACGACAGGTACCTCCCCGATGGCGGGGTCAACTCGATCGGTGGCATCCCGGTGGCCGTCCCGGTGACCGCATCACCGCCCGTCCTGTCAACGCTGCCGCCCATGCCGGTGGACGTCCCATCCCGCACCTCCATTGTCGAGGTGTTGCGTCGACCGGTTGAGCCTGGTCTGAGAACCTGCGCTCGGTTTCCGTCCGTCAGTGCTGTGCCACCGAGGAGGTGACCGTGCGGGTGTTGAGACCGTCGCCGGCGTCGACGGTGAGGAACTGACCGGTGACGCTGCGGGCGGTGGGGGAGGCGAAGAACGCGACGGCGTCCGCGATGTCGGCCGGGTCGACGAATCCGTTGGGCATCGACGCGAGCCACGCGTCCTGTATGTCCTGGGGCATCGACAGGATGCCGGAACTGGCGGTCATGCCGGGGAGGACCGCGTTGGCGGTGATGCCGAGAGCCACGTTTTCCGCCGCAACCGTCTTGACCAGACCGAGCAACCCGGCCTTGGTGGTGCTGTACGAGACCTGGGCCGGCATACCGTGCGTGCCCGCGGTGCTGGAGATGACGACGACGCGCCCGTACCGACGTTCCCGCATCCCCGGCAGGCACTGTTGGAGCACTCGGAACGTCCCGGTGAGGTTGACGTCGAGGTCTTTCCGCCACTTGTCGATCGACAAGCTGTGTGCGGCACCGAACATCGTTGTCAGCCCGGCGTTCGCGACGTAGACGTCGATGTCGTCGAGCGGAGGCAACTCGTCGGTGGAAATGTCGGCCTGATACGTGCACCCGGCGGAGCGGTCGAGAGTGACGACTTCCAACCCGTCGGCTTCGAGCCGGGCGACGATGGCCTTGCCGATACTGCCCTCGCGTGCGGCACCGGTCACCAGTGCCTTGCGGCGGCGCGGGTCGGTCATGCGGATCTCCGTTCGTCGGGAAGCGGCACGGTGTCGTCCATCGCGTCGGCGCACCGGCTTTCGATGTGGAGCGCCGGATGGTCGCGTAGTCGGAGGACGAGGAGCGCGGTGTGGATGCTCAATTGATGGGTCGCGTCGCCGGTGACGTCGAGACCGGTGAGGGCGTGCACTCGCGACAACCGGAGGCGGACCGTGTTCTCGTGCACGCTCAGCCGGGTGGCCGTGCGGCGCATGCTGCGATTCTCCTCGAACCAGACGGCAAGTGTGCGAATCAGTTCGGTCGAGGCCGTGTCGTCGCCCAGGAGGGGGCCGAGCATGTCGTCGATGAAATGCCGGATCGCCGAGACCTCGCCGTTCGCCAGGAACAGCCGGGCGGGCCCCAGATCGTCGACAGCGAGAACCCGGTGGCCCGTTCCGTCGGTGAAACGGTCGATGCAGCGCACGACCTCGCGTGCCTCCCGGTATGCGCGGGCGAACGAATCCGGTTCGTACACGGACGACACCCCGGCGATCAGCCCACCCGTCGGGCTCAATTCGGCGGCCGCCCTCTCCAACGTCGACGTGATGCGCCCGACGACAGTGGGGGACGCGACATACGGATGCGCCTCGATGAGCAGGAGGATTCCCTCCGACCCCCGCGTCGACAGTACCTCCAGGCCGAGAGCCCGCTCGGTGTACTCGGCGAGTGACCGATCGAGGTGCTCGTGAGCACCGTCCGGTTCGAGGACGTACACGAGGGCGCGGTGGGCGTGGACGTTCACGCCGAGATACTCGGCACCGGCCGCGAGATCGGCCCACGCGCCCGAACCGCGGACGAGTTGCCGGGCGAGATTCGACCGGGCGTTCCAGGCGACCCGAGTGATGCGGCGCTGGGCGAGGAACTGCGCTCCGATGCGGCGAGCGCAGCGCAACGTCACGTACTCGTCGGTGGGATGGAACGGCGTCGGATGTTCGTCGACGACGAGCCATCCGAGGTGTTCGCCGCGTTCGACGACCGCGCTGAGGAGCTTCCGCCGAGACAACCCGGTGCCGAGTTCGGCTGCCAGCAGGACGGGGTCCGCGCTGGGCGGCACGGTCGTGGTTCGTCTACGCAGGATGTCGCGGAGTGGCGGGAACGTCGCCTGCCCGCCGGCACCCGGGCGGGTGGATGCGACGGAATGCCCCTGCAGATCGAAGAGCGTGACCGCTTTGCCGGTGGCCTCCGAGCAGACCCGGACGATGGCGGACAGGCAGTCGACCGCGACGGCGGCGTCGTCGAGAAGCTCGTCGAACACACTGAGTGGCAGGTGCTTACGGCCGGTGCGCTCGTCGGAGGTGGACATCAACGGTCACTTGTGGTGGCGGAGCAGCAGCGCACGGACCGAGGCCGTGTGCTCGATCGCCGCTTCCATCGAGGCGGCTGCCGGGACCAGGGTGATGTTGTCGGCGCCCGCGTCGACGAACGCGCTCAGCCATTCGGCCACTTGCTCGGGCGTTCCCGCGGGTGCCAGGTGGCGGAACTTCTCGCGTGGCAACTGGTACAGCGCCTGCATCTGATCGCCGACAAGCCGATCCGCGACATCCGCGTCGCCGTCGAGCCCACACCAGACGTTGACACCGAACGAGTCGGGTGCACGGTTCTCACGGGCGGCGGCGTCGAGGATCGCGGTGCGGGTCTCGGCGAACCGGCGTGGAGTGCAGAAGATTCCGAGCCAGCCGTCACCGTAGCGGGCGGTGCGGCGGACGGCGGACTCGCCGCGGCCACCGATCAGGATCGGCACCTGCGGCTGTGGCGCCGGCAGGATGCGCGCCCGGTCGAGGGTGAAGAACTCACCGTGATGCGTCACTTCCTCGCCGGTGAGCACGACACGCAACACCTCGAGGGTTTCGTCGAGACGACGACCGCGGGTACTGGGGTCGACGCCGCTGTTCGTGATCTCGGAGCGATCCTCCCCGCCCACCCCGGCGCCGAGGACCAACCGGCCGGGCGCGATCTGCGACAGTGTCGCGATCTGGCGGGCGGCGAGCATCGGATGCCGCAGGCCGAGCAAGTAGACACCGATGATCACCGACAACGTGTCGTGGGTCGAGAGGATGGACGTCGCCGACACCATGCCGTCGAACCCGGTACCGCCATGGAAGCTGATGTGGTCGCCCACCGTGATGTGGTCGAGTCCCGCCTCCGCCGCCGTATCCAGCAGCAGTCGCCGGTCAGCGGGTTTCGGGACGAGGAGTCCCTCGGTGACCGACAATCCCACTCTGATCGACACGCTGATCTCCTCTCATGCGAATGGACTGACCATAAACTTCCCAGGCGGGCTGTGGCAAGGGCGGAGTCGAAAATTGATAACGATCGTTCCCATATCGGCCCCGGGGGCCGATCAACTCTGCGACAGGACGACCTTCCCGAACCCGCTGCTCCGTTCGAGGTGCTTGTGCGCCGTGGCCGCCTCGGCGAGCGGGAACATCGCGCTGATGGGCACCGGTGGGACGGTCTCCGAGTCGAGGAGCTGTAGCGGGCCGGTGAAGTCCTGCGGGCTGCCCATCGTGGTGCCGATCAGTTCGTACTGGCCGAAGTAGAACGGGCGGACGTCGAGGGTAGCGAGATCGCTGCGCGATGCGCCGAGCACGACCACTCGTCCGCCCGGCCGCAATGCCTCGATGGACTGCGCCCAGGTACCCACCAAATCCAGGACGAGATCGAATCCCCGCCCGTCCGGTGTGAGCCGGCGCGCGGTATCCGGCCACTCGGGGTCGGGCACGCCGTCTGCCCCGCCGAGTTCCTGTGCCTGCGAAATCTCGCCCGTCGAAGACGATGTGACGGTGACGTTCGCGCGCCCACGGCGGAGGCCAGCATCACGGCCATCGTTGCGACGCCGCCGCCTGCGCCCAGGACGAGGAGATTCTCGCCGGCTCGGAGACGTCCGCGAGTGAACAGGGCGCGATAGGTGGTGAGGCCGACGAGTATTTGCCCTGCCGGACGAGGACGTCGTGCCAGTTGGGTGCAGCCGCCTTCAGTCGGACGGTGACCAAGCCCGGGTTCGCCACCGGATCGGGAACTGACCCCATCTTCAACACGTCCGGTTCCCCAAACTCTCGCAACGCCACGGCGTGGTGGGGTCGGCGTCGCGTGGCAGTCCGGCGAACACCGCGTGGTTTTCCCGGTTGTTGGCGGCCTCGTCTGGGCCTTTGCCTCCACGGTGGGCAAGCTCGCAGCACTGGTCCCACTCGCTCTACCTGTGGTCGCCCACGACGGCATCCCGGGTTGGGCAGTTATCTGCGCACTGGGAATCTGTGCTTCCATCGTGGACGTCTCACCGTTCTCACCTGTCGGTGCAATGTTGGTCAGCACGACCGTCGACGAGTCCCAACGACCACGCGTGAGGGTCCGGTCTCGGTCTTCCTCTCTGCCGCGCTGATAGAGGAGATGGGCGGTAGCATCGGCCTGCACGACCGGCCACGACGCGATGTGGTGGTCGACCTCGGTTTCCCGTCGTCGGGCACGCGCCGGGTTATCGGCGGCCGCACCTGATCCCAAGGACCTCACGATCGCTGTGAACGGAGCCGATATCCACTGCCGTGTCGGCGGGGACGGTCCGCCGGTCCTTCTCTTGCACGGTTACCCGCAGACCTCGGCGATGTGGGCTCCGATCGCACCGGTACTCGCGGAACGGTTTACGGTGGTGTGCAGCGATCTACGTGGGTACGGCGACTCCAGTAAACCCACGTCCGTCCCGGATCACTCGACGTACTCCTTCCGGGCCATGGCCGCCGATCAGGTCCAGCTGATGCGGCGCCTGGGCTTCAGTTCCTTCCACTTCGTTGGGCACGACCGCGGCGCCCGGACCGGGCACCGAGCCGCCCTCGACCATCCCGACGCTCTGCGATCGCTGGCCGTCCTCGACATCGTCCCTACTCATACGCTGATCGACTCGATCGACCGACACACCGCAGCCGGTTACTGGCACTGGTTCTTTCTCAGCCTGCACAGCCCGACTCCCGAGTCCCTGATCGGACACGATCCTGACCTCTTCTTCCGCAACGGTATCGCGACGTGGGGCGCAGGGTCCGTCGAGATGTTCGACCCGGCGCTGCTCGCGGAATATCGCCGCTGCTGGAACGATCCGGAGATGATCCGCGGCTCGTGTGAGGACTACCGCGCGGCGCTGACGATCGACTACGACCATGACAGCGCCGATCTGCACCGCACCGTCGGCTGCCCCACTCTCGTGGCCTGGGGAGCACGGGGGTTGATCCGTGAGTCTTTCGGCGCAAACCCGGTCCTCAGGTCCGGGACAGCCGATCTGGTTTTGTCGGACTGTGTGGCTAGTGTCTGGGTTATGGCGGGGAGGGTGGTGAAGCGGGCGTTCAAGTACCGTTTCTATCCGACTGCGGTGCAGGCAGAACAGCTTGCTCGGACCTTCGGATGCACCCGGTACGTCTACAACCGGGCGTTGGCCGAGCGCTCGCGTGCCTGGTCGCAGGAGCAGCGGCGGGTCACCTACAGCGACACCTCGAAGATGCTCACCGGATGGAAGCGGGACACCGAGACCGAGTGGTTGTCGGAGCCGTCGAAGGGGCCGTTGCAGGAGTCGCTGCGGCAGTTGCAGGGCGCGTT
>SEEV01000025.1 GCA_004211695.1 Rhodococcus sp. (in: high G+C Gram-positive bacteria) | reverse complement strand
GGTCAACGCTGCGCCGGACACTCGCGGTGAGGGCTCCCCATCCGACAGCAACAGGCGAGGAGACGGAAGGCGCCGGTTGCTTCTCACCATTAGAAGTGTGCGCGTCAGCGGACGCCGGGTCCAGAGATTCCGGCACCGCGGCGGTGGCATTATTTCTCCCGCGCCGATCGTCTCCGGGGGTTACCCGGGATAGTAGGCGCGTTCCACGCGGTCGTGGCGCAATCGGTGATTGTCGATGCGGCCCTCAGAGTGGCCATCGCGGCTGGCGTGACCGGGTGGCGTCCATGAACCGACCGTCGACTCGACGGTCACGCCCGGCGGTGTGCGTCCTCGCGGGCGGTGATGACGATCCGTGCTCGATGTCGGGGGACGTCGGTGATGTTGCGGACGTGCCCGCGTTCGGGCTTGGCCCCGGCGGGCAAGGACAGCGTTTAAAGGACGTTTAAAGGAGTCTCCGGTCAGCACCGCCGACGGGGCCGCCTCCGGGTGCTCGCGCACCAGCAGGCTGATCGATTCCCAGGTGTGTCCGGGCGTGGAGAGCACCTCGAGGTCGACCTCGCCCAGACCGAGGCGCTCGCCGCGGCGGAGTCGGCGGCAATCCGAGTCCTGCTCAAAAACTCAGCCCATGCAGATACCACGAAAGAAAGAGCTGAGGCCCTAGCAATGTCCACGCGAACACGGGCACGACCGAGGGCAACTATACGAGCAGACCTGTTGGCCGCTGCGGCTCAATTCCATGCCGGCGAAATCGATAAAGCGAAGACGACGCTGCTTCCGACAGCGATCCTGTGCGCCGAGCACGGCCTCTGGTGGCCAATCCTCGACGCCGGTCCACAAGTATCCGCCCTACTCGACGCACACTCCGCAACGATCGACGACAGGGTACTTGGCACCCGAACTGGCCAGAAGTTTCCGATGCACTTCTCAACAGGCTGACCGCGTCCCGTCAATCACAGTGACAGTGCGTCACTCGTACCCACCCAGCGGGACATCGCCCGCAATAAACCCGGCGTGATGCACCGTGCATCACGCGCACCCCAAGTCATGAGTGCCACTCCGGACTTGGCACCGGCGACTAGGACGCGCGCCGAATCGGCGACAACCATAGACTGCGCAACAATCGCCAGCTGTTGCGGGTGGTCTACCTGTCCACCCCCAGCTTTGGACCCTTTCGGGGCCCGGCCCCGAATGACACCTCGCATGTCGCCACCAGATCTCCCACTACGGACATGACACGCAACGTTCCGAGTTCCTCTGGACCCGCGCCCTGGCCGTCCATGGGTCAGGCCGTCAGCGTCGCGGCCGCTGAACAGCAGGTGCTCGCCACGGTCGTCGAAAACAGCGCGACGCCGACGCCGCCTACAACGACCGAATTGGCACCGTGTACGCGAACCGAGAAGGGACAGCACCAGCGCGGCGGAGCCCAGGTAGTCGCAGGTAGTACTCCAATGTAAGAAGCCGGTTTCACCGGGTCCGTCCGCGCGGGGCAACGGACTCGCGGCGCCAACTCGCAACGTCAAGTATGGCGCGCTGCAAACCAATCATCTTGCTTTTCAGCCTCGTGTGGCCTTGAACGTAGGTGTTGCGAAGTGGTGTCCGGCCTCGTCTGGTGATCACTCGAATGGGCGTAGCGGATTCTTTCGCCAGTCCCGCATGCGACGCAGCCGCAGCCTGGTTGCGTTCATGCAGCTGTGGACAGCTGACGCGGAGCACCGGTGAATATCGGCGTCGGTGAACGTGAGTTCGCTAGGGTCGTCGCTCCCGCGCAGTTCCGACGTCATCATGAGCTTCTCTCCAGTCGACTGAAACTTTCCACTCCATGCACGTTGTTGACCGAGAACGACTGAAATCGCGACCGGGAGGTCGGATCGACGGTCCCGGCGCCACCAACTGCGATCACAGCCGCCAGGCGTCGTCGTATGTGACGACCTCGAACGCTATCGCAGGCTCGAGTGTGGTGCTTCTCGGTACCGACCGCGACCAGAATTCGGTGTCATCGTGCATCGAGGCCGCCGTCGGCGAGAATTGTTTGCCCGGTGATGAAGCTGGCTCCGTCGCTCGTCAAGAAGCTCAGTAGTGCCGCGATCTCCTCCGGCTGCCCCGCGCGTCCGAGCAGATTGGAAGCAACTTCCTTGCGCACCTTCTCGGACCACGTGTCGGCCATGTCGGTCATCACGAACCCCGGCGCCACCGCGTTCACGGTGACGGCCGGCGCAAGTGCTTTGGCGAACGATGCAGTGACGTTCTCGAGGGCGGCTTTGGCCGCTGAGTAGCCGGTCACTTCGGGGCTTGCGAGGTTGTCGCGTCCGCGAATGGATGACACCGTGACGATTCGTCCGCGTCCGCGGGCTGTCATCCCCGGTGCGACGGCTCGGATGAAGTTCACCGGTGCGAGGACGTTGGACCGGTATTCGTTTATCCACCGCTCGGTGTCGCCGGTGAGCGCGTCAGTCTGCAGCACGGCCCCGATGGTGCAGATCAGCGCATCGATCTCGTAGCCCTGTTCGGTGATCTGCTGGACGGTTCGGTTCACCGCAGCTTCATCCTGCCCGTCGCATGTAAAGGCGGGGGTGCCCAGTTCGGCTGCGAGTTTTCCCAGCCTCTCCGTTTCTGTCCGGCCGTGCAGAATCACGCGTGAGCCTGCAGCAGCTTCCAGTCGTGCTGCTGCTTCGCCGATTCCGCGGGAGGAGCCAGCTATCAGGACCGTTCGTGTCATGGTTTGCCCTTGAGTGATGGGTTGTTCAGAAGGCGTGATGTTTCGCCGACGGAGCCGGTGTAGGCGCCTGCCAGCGAGTCGACCAACGCTGCGGCACTGGACGAATTGTCCGAGTGCGACAGCATGCGCTTGACGATCGATTCCGCTACGGGTCCGGTCCGGAGGATGTCTGACACCATTTGCTGCACAGCAGCTTCCAGGTCCGCGGCCACGATATCGACCAAGCCCCACTCGTACGCCCGTTTGGGCCGCGACGCCGCGGCCGGTCATCGCCAGCATCCGTGCCGCGGGAATACCGGCGAGTGCGACGATGCGGCTGATTCCCGACCACCCCGGTGTGGTGCCCAGCGTCGTCTCCGGAAGTCCGATCTCGATATGCGGTGCGGCGATCCTGAAGTCGCAGTGCAGAGCCAGTTCCAGCCCGCCGCCGTACGCGCTGCCGCTCAGCACCGCAACGGTGGTCTGCGGTAACGCCGCGAGGGACGCGAACGCCCGTTGTCCGGATCGGGTCCACGCGCCGCGGACGGCTTCGGGGCTCGTTTGCCGGAATTCGCCGGTGTCGGCTCCGGCGCAGAACACCCGGTCGCCATTGGCCCGTACGAGTACGATGCGCACGTCGGGGTTGCATTCGAGTTGTTCTATCCGACGGCGTAGTTCAACGATGAGGTGTGAGTTCAGCGCGTTTCGTTTGGCGGGCCTGTCGAGGATCAGGTTCGCGACTGGCCCGTTGATATCGAGACGGACCCCGCCGGGGTGGTCGTTCACGGCCTGGTCCGCTGCAGGCTGGTCCACCGGCGTTCGGTCAACAGGTCGATGTTGGCCCGGCCGCCGAGGTCGTCACCGAGTCCCGACGCTGCCCTTCCGCCGAACGGGACGTGTGACTCGTGCATGGCGGACACGTCGTTGACGTGCACCATTCCGGTGCGAATCCGGTCGGCCACCGACCAGGCGTGGTCCAGGCCGCGGCCGAACACCGACGCGGTCAATCCGAATCGGGTGCCGTTGACGATGTCGAGTGCTTCCTCGACCGACTCGACGACGGTGATCGGCGCGACCGGCGCGAACACCTCTTCGTCGTGTAGAGGCATCCCCGGGCGGACCGAGCGCACGACCGTCGGGCGCATCAGTGTGCCGGTCGCGGTGCCGCCCTCGACGACGTGCGCACCCATCTCGACGCTGCGGGCGATCATGTCCTGCGCCTTGTCCACCTGCCGTTTAGACACCATGGGTCCGAGGTCGACCTGTCCCGTGGTCGGATCACCGACGGTCAGTGCTGCGGCGTGCGCGGCCAACAATGTTGTGTACTCGTCGGCGACCGCGGCGTGCACGATGTGTCGCCCGGTCGCGATGCACACCTGGCCTTGGTGCCCGAACGACGCTTCGGCACCGCATCGTGCGGCAAGTTCGACATCGGCATCGGCGAGTACGACGGTGGCATTGTTCCCGCCGAGTTCGAGTGCCACCCGTTTGAGGCTCGGCGCGGCCGCGGCGTTGATGCGGCGCCCGGTCACTTCGGAACCGGTGAAGTGGATCATGTCGACGCCAGGGTGGGTCACCAGCGCCGGCCCGGCCGGTCCGCCGGTCAGGATTTCGACGACCCCGGCAGGGAGCCCGGCCTCGTCGAGTAGCTCCTCGATCATCAGTCCGCCGCTGAACGGAGTCTCCGGAGCCGGTTTGAGCGCGACGGTGTTGCCCAGCGCGATGGCGGGCGCGAGGACCCGCAGCGCGATGTGCAGCGGCGCGTTCCAGGCCGTGATCAGCCCGACGACACCGACCGGCCGACGTTCGACGATGTTCGTACGGCCGCGCTGCCCGGACGGGATCACCTCCCCGAGCGGTGTGGTCGCCAGCTCTGCCGCTTGGTAGAACTCGAGGATGCTGGCACCGATCTCACCCTCGGCTTTCGCCGTGGTGGCTCCGCCTTCACGCACCAGCATGCGCGCGAATCGATCTGTGTCGCGCTCGAGAAACGCGCCGGCGCGGCGCAGGATCGATGCCCGCTTCGTGGCCGGCACGGCGAACCAGGCCGGTTGGGCGCGAACCAGGTCGGCGACTGCCCGATCGACATCGGAGTCGGATGCAACGGGCACCGAGCCGATGACCTCGCTGGTTGCTTTGTCCAGTACGTCGAGCACGACGTCGGTGGCGGCGGTCATGCGTTCACCTCGGCCTTCGACCAATCGGCGCGGGCCGCAGCACGGCCGAGCATCAGCGCATGGATTTCGCTGGTGCCGTCGATGATCTGAATGATCTTTGCGTCGCGCATCAAACGTTGAACCGGGTAGTGCAGGTGCACCCCGTACCCGCCGTGCAACTGAACTGCCTCGATGGTGTGACGCATCGCGGCATCGCCGGCAAACATCTTCGCCGCCGAGATCAGGTGCGCGTCCCCTCCCCCGCCACGCGCGAACGAGTCGACACCGTCCCGGAGCAACCCGCGTGCCGCGAGGTAGTCCGCGTACATGTGTCCGAGCTTTTCCTGCACGATCTGCAGATCGGCCAATGTGCGCCCGAATGCCTCCCGGTTACGAACGTATTCGCTCGTTTCGCGCAGGGCCGCACGCATGAATCCGACGCCGTAGCACCCCGCGTCGAGACGGGCGAGGTTGAGCCCTTCGAGCATGCCGCGGAAGCCGTCGACGTTCAGTCGCCACGCGGCCGGGACGAGGCAGTTATCGAAATGCACGTTAGCCATGGGCATTCCGCGGAATCCGGACATCGGTTCATCCTTCCCGATCGTCACACCGGGTGTATCGAACGGCACGACGAATGCGGCTGTGGCCGCGCCACGGTCCTTCGAATCCAGCTTGGTCAGCACGATGCAGAAATCTGCCTGCGGCGATTGTGTGATCCAGGCCTTCTCGCCGGTGATCGAGAACGTCTCGGCGTCCACCGTCGTCGCGACGGTCTTGCCTGCGCGGATGTCGGTGCCCGAGTGCGGCTCGCTGAGCGCGAAGCTGCCGCGAGCGGATCCGTCGATCAGCCCCGGGAGCCACCTGCGTCGCACATCGTCCGGTGCGTAGGTCGCCAGGAGGTATCCGTGCAGCCGTGCGATGGAGATGCCCAGTGCCACCGCCCCCGAATAGGACGCCACCAATTCGGTGGTCTCGTGTGCCAGCGACAGCATCGAGGGGTCGACCTTGCCGTCGTCGTCGAAGATGAGACCCTGCAGACCGATATCTGCGGCCTGGGCCAGCAGGTCGGGAAAGAACTCAGCGGTTTCGTCGATGCTCTGTGCCCGGGGTGCGATCTTGGTGCGGCAGAAGTCGGCGACCACCTCCAGCAGCTCCTGCGCGTCGGTGTCCAGCCGCTCCGCCATCTGTGTCATGAGTTCACTCCGTTGTCTGCCCATTCGTAGCGGATGACGCCGCGCAGGTTCTTCCCTGCCAGCAGGTCGTCATAGGCCTCGTTGATGTCTTCGAGCCGGTATTCCTTGGTGACGAGCCCGTCGAGATCGATTTGGCCCGAATCCCACAACCGCAGCATCGCGGGGATGTCGTTGCGGGGGTTGCAGCCTCCGTTCAGGGATCCGGTGAGCGTCTTCTGCCAGAGCACGAACTCGGACGGGTTGATCGGAATGTCCGGCTGGTCGTGGCGGGTCAGTCCCACCACCGTCGCCACTCCCCCTTTACGGAGCGACCGCACCGCGGCGCCGATGGTCTCAGGGGTGGCGACAGCCTCGAACGATCGATCGACGCCGACACCCCAGGTCAGTTCGGTCACGAACTCGACCGGATCGGTGACAGTCGGGTTGACGGTGTGTGTTGCACCGAAAAGCTTGGACTGTTCCAGCTTCCAGTCGTTGATGTCGCACGCGATGATGCGTTTAGCGCCCGCAACCTTTGCGCCCTGCACGATATTCATCCCGATGCCGCCGACCCCGAAGACCATGACGTCGTCACCGGGCCGGACGCCGCCGCGATAGATCGCCGTTCCGACTCCGGTCGTGACGCCGCACGCCACCAGACATGCTCGCTCGAGCCGGTAGTGCGGTTCGACCTTCACTACGGACTGTCCCGGTACGACCGTCCATTCACTGAACGTGGACACCAGGCAGAACTGGCCGAGGCCGGTCCCCTCGTCGTCGTGGAACCGGTGGGTTCCGTCCAGCTGCGGGCCCTGCACGGTGTACGCCCCGAGGTCGCACAGGTTGGTTTGTCCGTCGGTGCACCACCGGCACGTGCCGCACGACGGAAGGTATGACATGACGACGTGATCACCCGGTTTGACGTGGGTGACCGCCGATCCGACCTTCTCGACGACGCCGGCGCCCTCGTGCCCGAAGATCATGGGTAGCTGGGCGATCTGATCGCCGGTCACGTGGTGCATGTCCGAATGGCAGATTCCCGAGGCGACCAGATGGACGAGAACTTCGGTGGCCGCGGGGTCGTCGAGTTCGACTTCCTTAACGTCGAATTTCGTGTTCAGGCCGTAGGTCACGGCGGCGCGTGTACGCATCTCAGTTCTCCTCGCTGGTCGTGCCGGCCGTGGCCGGCACGGTGTGGGTTCTCGCTCGTGTCTCCCGAAACAGGGAGGGATGCATGTGTCCGACCGAATCGGCGATCTTGGGCCGAAAATCCATCAGCGCCACGATCTGCTCCGTCGTCCAGCTCGGAGCCACCTCAATCAGGACGGGCCCGTCGTCACCGAGTGCGAAGACCGCACGTTCGGTGACATACAAAACCTCTTGACCACGCTCGCGCGCGAGCCGGGCGTTGAAGGTGATCTGACGGACCTTCTGGACGAACTTGTAGTGTTTGCCTTCGCTGGTGACCTGCAGGGCCGATGCGGACAGGTCCGTGCGCAGACCGCCGGCGGTGAGGGAACCGCAGAAGACCACCTTCTTGGCTGCCTGCGAAATGTTGATGAAGCCGCCGGCACCGAAGATCCGGCCGTCGACGAGCGAACTGTTGACGTTGCCTTCCATGTCGACTTCGGCGAATCCGAGGCAGGTGACATCGAGGCCGCCGCCGTCGTAGAAGTCGAACTGGGAGGCGTGTTCGATGACCGCCTCGGGATTCATCGTCACTCCGAAGATGACCCCGCGTTCGGGCACTCCACCGACCATGCCCTGTTCGACGGTCAGGGTCATCTCGGCCAATCGGCCCTCTTCCAGGGCCGCGGTGGCGACCCCGTCGGCCATCCCGACACCGAGATTCACCACTGCCCCGTACGGGATTTCGTCGAGCGCGCGGCGAGCGACCACTTTGCGTTCGCTGAGCGGCATCGCCGGGGAGCGCCCGAACGGTACGTACACCTCGCCGGAAAAGGCGGGGTTGTAGTGGTTGATCGCGGTCTGCCACTGGTCTTCGTCGACGACGACCATGTCGATGAGATGGCCGGGGACGACCACACTTTTCGGGTTCAGCGTGTGCGCGGCGGCCACCCGCTTGACCTGGGCGATAACGATGCCTCCGCTGTTGCGGACCGCCATCGCCGCGGCGAGCACTCCGAGCTTGGCGGTCTCGTGTTCGAGTGTGAGGTTGCCGTGCTCGTCTGCCGTGGTGCCGCGAATCAGGGCGACGTCGAACGACGGGCTGGGGTAGAAGAGGTATTCCTCGTCCTCGAGTTCGATGACCTTCACCAGATCGGCAGTCGTCGCGTCGTTCAGTTTGCCGCCACCGTGCCGCGGATCGATGAAGGTGCCGAGCCCAACCTTGGTGACCAGGCCCGGGCGGTGCGCCGCGCTTTCTCGAAGCAGCTGCGCCAGTACACCCTGCGGGAGGTTGTAGGCCTCGATGTCGCCGTCGTGCGCCATGGCCGACAGGTTCGGTGTCATCGCCCAATGCCCGGCGACGGCCGTCTTGACCAAACCGGGGATCGCCATCAGGTCCATCCCGGCGCCGTTGCGGTCACCGATGCCGCTGCAGAAGTACACGGACAGCTCCGACGGTGCCGCCGTGTGCCTGTATCGCTCGGCGACGGCGGTCACGAGCGCGGTGGGCTCGATGACGCCGCCTCCGGATGCTTCGACCAGCACGCGCGCTCGGTCGGGGATTCGGTCGACCGCCTCGCGTGCGGTCAGAAATTCGGGTGCAATCGTTCCGCTGAGTCTCATGGCATTACTCCTCCCCCGTTGACGTGGATGGTTTGTCCGGTCACGAAGCTGGCGTCCGTGCCCGCGACCCAGGAGACCGCAGTGGCCACCTCGTCGACGGTGCCGAAGCGCTTCATCACCTGCTGCTGTGTCTTCTGCTCGACCCATTCTGGGGTCGCGTGCGCTGCGGTCATCGGTGTCTCGATCGGTCCCGGGGCCACGCAGTTGACCCGGACATCGGGGCCGAGTTGTCGTGCGAGGGCCCGGGTCAGCCCGGACACTCCTGCCTTCGAGGCTGCGTACGCGGCGCAGTTGATGCCTCCGGTATAGCCGAGTTGGCTTCCGATTGTGACGATGGCGCCTCCGGTTTTGCGGAGTTCGTCCTTGGCTGCGATGGCGCAGAGGAACGTACCGGTCAGGTTCACCGACAGTGTGTGGTTCCACGTGGCCAGGTCAAGCTCGTCAACGGTTCGCTGTTCCATCACGCCGGCGAGGGTGACGAGTGCGTCGACGCGGCCGAATCGCTGAACGGCGGTGTTCATCAGCGCGTGGATCTCGTGTTCCTTCGAGACATCGGTAGGCACACTGATCACCGAGTGCGGCGACCCGGGAGCACTGGGTTCGGTGCCGGGCCGGTGTCCGAGTACGAGACGGAATCCGTCCGTGCGTAGACGTTCGGCCACCGCGCCACCGAGCCCGCCCTCGGCTCCGGTCACGACGGCCACCGGCGCGCTCATGCGAGGCCACCTTGGAACGCCAGTCGCATGACCGATTCCTCGGTGGCGTCCTCTCGTGCGAGCTCGCCCACCGTTCGTCTACCGCGCATCACGACGATCCGGTCCGAGGCGCCAAGCAGCTCGGGCAGCACAGATGACACCATGATGATCGCCATGCCGGCGTCAGCGAGTTCGCGGATGAGCCTGTGCACTTCGGCTTTCGCACCGACATCGATGCCTCGGGTAGGTTCGTCGAGCAGCAGTATCCGTGGGTTGGTGGCCAACACCTTGGCGAGTGCGACCTTCTGCTGGTTGCCGCCGGACAGAGCGCCGACCGGCAGAGAGGCGCTGGCCGCTTTGATGCGCAGTTCGCGGAAGAATCTGTCGACGATCTTCGTGCCGCGTCTGCGCCGCAGCCAGGGTCCGCTGCTCATTTGCGCGAGACTGGCCAGCTCGATATTGGAGCTGATCGGCAGGCCGAGGTGGAGCCCCTGGTCCTTGCGGTCTTCGGGGACGAGTCCGACTCCGCAGGCGATCGCTTCGTGCGGGTGCGAGGGCTGGAAGGCGGTTCCGTCGAGCGTCATCGTGCCGGCTGTGGCGGATGATGCGCCGAAGATCGCTTGCAGGACCTCGGTGCGTCCGCTGCCCACCAGACCGCCGATGCCGAGGATTTCTCCCGGCGCGACGTGCAGGGAGGCCGATTGCACCCCGGGCGCCTCGAGGTCGTGTACCGATAGCAGTGGTGCGGCCGAGGACGGGGGCGCGCCGGTGTGCCCGTGATAGAGCGCGCCGAGATCTCGGCCGATCATGTGCTTGATCAGCGAGTCTTCGGTGAAGTCGGTGGTTGGGGCAGTGACGACGTGGCGGCCGTCGCGCAGCACGGTGATGGTGTCGGAGTATTCGAGTACCTCCGGTAGATCGTGACTGATCAGGACCACCGCGGTGCCGCCATCGCGCAGTTCACGGAGCAGTCCGAGGAGCCGACGCGAGTCGTCGTGTGGGAGCGACGAGGTCGGTTCGTCGAAGAACACGACCCGTGCGTCGAGGGCGATGGTGCGGGCGATCTCGACCAGCTGCTGTTCGGCGATCGATAGTCGTCCGGCGGCCTGCCGGGGATCGACCGTCACTCCGACGCGGTCGAGGTAGCTTGATGCCTGGGCTGACAGCGCCTTTCGATCCACGAATCCCCAGCGCGACGGTTCGGCACCGACCAGAACGTTCTCGGCCACCGACACCGAACCAATCACCGACAGTTCCTGGTGCACGATCGCGATTCCATGTTCGGCGGCGTGCGCCGGGTTCTTGATGGACACCGGTTCGCCGCCAAGGAGGATGTTGCCGTCGTCCGGTGTGGCGAACCCGGACAGAATCTTCGAGAGCGTCGACTTTCCTGCGCCGTTCTCCCCGATCAGGGCATGGATCTTACCGGGCTCGAGTGCAATCGAGACATCCTCGAGAGCCGAGACACCCGCGTAGCGCTTCGAAATTCCGCGTGCTTCGAGAAGTCCGGTTCGGACGGCGGTGTCGACGGTCATTCGCCCGGCTCCCCACGGGTGACCCGGTCGAGCACCACTGCGGCAACGACGACGGCGCCGGTGACGATCTGCTGCCAGTAGAACGGAACGTTCATCAGGGTCAGCCCGTTTCCGAGGACTGCGATGACCAGGGCGCCGAGGAACGTGCCGGCCAGTCTGCCGCGGCCCCCGAAGAGGCTGGTTCCGCCGACGACGACCGCGGCGATGACATCGAGTTCGAAGCCGACGCTTCCCGCCGGTTGCCCGGAGGAGAGCTTCGCGCTGAGTATCAGCGACGCCACTCCAGCACAGAATCCCGCGAACACGAAGGCAAACAACAATACTCGTGAGACCCGGATGCCGGACAGGCGTGCGGCTTCCTTGTTGCCACCAACGGCGTAGATGCGCCGGCCGATCTTCAGTCGGTGCAGGATCACGTACCCGACAGCGAAGGTGACGCCCATGATGATGACCGGCACAGGAACCGGCCCCACCTTGCCGATGCCGATCTGCGTGAATGCGGAGTTGTTGATCGAGATGGGGTAACTGTCGGTGATCAGGAGGGCTATGCCGCGCAGGGCCGTCAGGGTGGCGAGCGTGGCGATGAATGCGGGGACCTTCGCTACCGTCACGAGAATCCCGTTGAGCAATCCGCAGCCGATCGCGGCGACCAGGGTGATCGCAACGGCCGCTCCCGCCGCCATTCCGGTCGACAACGTCGCGTGCTGGAGATACAGGGCTGCGACGCTGCCTGTCAGGGCGACGATCGATCCGACCGACAGGTCGATGCCGGCGACGAGGATGACGACGGTGGCACCCACTGCCGCGATCGCGGTGATGGACACTTGCTGCAGAACGTTGGTCAGGTTGTTGGCCGTGATGAAGTTCGGGGCCTGGACCGAGAAGAATGCAACGAGCAGGACCAGTGCGACCACGGGTCCGAGCTGGGCGAGTTGCTTGACGGCGTGCCCGTCGAGGAGGCGTGTTCGTGCGGTGTCGGCGGAAGCCGTCGACGGCTTCGACGCACCGGGTACTGGTGTGGTGGTTGTCATGAGGACTCCCGAGCTCAGAATGCGGGTTGCGTGGTTGCGGTGGCGTCCTTGGTCACCAGCTGCTCGTCCAAGACCTTGAACTGCGGAACTTCCTCGCCGCGCAGGTATTTGACGATCTCCTCGACCAGGATGCCGGCGGTGGGCTTGTGGATGACGGTGGCGAGCGTCTGTCCGCTGTCGATCGCAGTGAACATGTCGGTCTCACCGTCGGCGCCGACGACGTCGACTCCGCTGCGACCACTGGACTGCAATGCGGCGACTGCGCCGAGTGCCGCTTCGTCGTTGGCGCCGAACACCAGATTGACATCCGGGTTCGCGGCGAGCATGTTCTGGGCGGCCTTCTCCGAATCGGCGCGACGGTAGTTGCCGGGCTGCTCGGCGACGATGTCGAAGGTGCAGGCCCGCAGCAGGGGAAGCATGAACGCCCCGACCCTCGCATCGCTCGATGCGTCTCCGGGAATGCCGGAGATCACGGCGACCTTGATGTCCTGTTGTCCGGCGTAGTGCTCGACGACCCATTCGCCGAGTTGCTGGCCTTCGGTGGTGTATGGCGCCAGCACCTGGGACGCCGGCTGCACTCCGAGCATGCCCTTCTGTGTGAAGAAGTACGGCACACCGGTTGCGGAGGCCTGCGACAGGACCGCGCTGAGTCCTTCGGTGTTTGCGGGCATCATCATCAGCGCATCCGTGCCCTGCGCGACGGCGGTCTGGATGTCGTTGAACTGCTGGTTGACGTCGTCATTGGCGCTGATGACGTTGATGTCGACACCCAGCTTGCGGGCGGCTTCCTCGGCGAGCTGCTTCTGTTTGACCAGGAACGGGTGGCTGAGTCCTTCGATCGAGAAGGTGATCTTGATCGGGTCGTCGGCGCCGTGGGGTTCGGGGTTGGTGTTGGTTTCCTTGTCCGAGTTCGCGGCGGCGATTCCGTAGAGGTTGCCGGCGAGCTTCTTCTGGATCTCGGCGATCTGATCGTGGTTCTTGGCGCATCCGCCGTCGTCGACCACCACGTCGGCGGCCTGGGTGTCGGCGGTGGTGGCGTTGTTGTCGACACTCGCGCTGCACGCCGTTCCGGCAACGAGCGTCGCGGCGCAGGCGAGGGCGGGAAGCAGTGCACGGGATTTCTTCATGGGGTTCCTTCTGACGGAGGTGCCTACTCGAGGCGTGTTCGTTCGACCGCTGTGGTTGCAGCGGGGTAGGTGTCACATATGTTGTGCTGTAGTACTACTCGGCGCTAGTCGATGGGGAGGAGCGTGTCGGCGCCGATCGATGGGCGTTTGATTCGGGAGAGTTCGGCGGTGAGTTTCGCGGCGGTGTCCAGCACGAGATCGGCGAATCGTGAGCGAAGGTCGGATTCGGTGACACGGAAGATCGGGCCACCCACACAGATCGCCGCGGCCACGGCACCGGTCGCGTCGAAGACGGGAGCCGCGATGGAGCGCACTCCGAGCTCACGCTCCTCGAGGCTGAGTGCGAATCCGTCGCGTCGAACGTCCTCCATCACTCGATGCAGTTCGGCCGCATCGGTGATGGTCGAGTCGGTGTATCGCGTCAGGTCCAGTTGGTCGATGATGCGATCGCCGACTCCCGACGGCAGGAACGCGAGAATCACCTTGCCCTGACTGGTGGCATGGAGCGGAATCTGTTGTCCCGGTTCGCCGTACATTTGCACGGAATGTGACGACGCCATGCAGACGAGGTAGGTCAACCGCAAGCCGCGCCGCACCGACATGAACACCGTCTCGGTCGTGGCGTCACGCAACTCCGCAAGCAGTGGCCTACCCAATTCCTCGAGGGCGTAGCGATCTACGCCCTCACCAGCAAGAACCTGGATCTGCGGGCCCGGAGCGTACTTACCCGACGCACCGTCTTGGACAGCGAACCCACGCTCGCGAAGTACACGCAGCAGTCGGTGCGCGGTCGGGACAGTCAGATCGGTTGCCTTCGCGATATCACCGGCCGTGATTCCCTCCGGGTGAAGGGACACCCGAGTCAAGACGTCGAGAAGGCGATACGCACTCTGCGCTCCGGGGGTTTCCATATTGTGGACCTCAATCCATAGTGTGGAGTGACGTAAATGTAATCCACATCACTAACGCCAGTCAAGAGCCTGCACCCACTGGCGGCGCCCGTTACAGACGACACTTCTGGCCAGGAGCGCACGTTGAATATGTTCGGAGGCAATCCATTTGAGCCCCGGGTGGGTCCAGAACGGATGGCGGACACAACAAGGAGCCCAAGCGGGCACGCACACCCACTCAGGCTCCGCTTCATGGAAGCTCGCAGTCATCGCTGCGACACGATCACCCGCCTGGCGCCGACTTCTTGAACGCCACGACAGCCTGGCCCGAAATCACGACCGTACCCGTGTCGACCTCGGTGATCTTCACATCGAAATGCGCGCGGCCCGTCCGTGGATCGGCCTCAACGCAGGTCATGGTGGCGTCGACCACCGAGTCGACGAACGTTGGCGCATGGAGTTCGAGCGCATAACTCTTCGAGACTCCGCCGGGAGCGACCAGCGATGTCAGCGCCGACTGAACATAGCCGGCGACCAGCATCCCATGCGCAACCCGCCTTCCGAACGGCGTCGATGCTGCATACTCCGCGTCGACGTGGATCGGATTGTGGTCGTCCGACAGGTCGGCGTAGGCATCCACCGCACTCGCGTCGACTACGAATCGTCGAGTCGCGGTATCCCCTACTCTCAAAGACGCGATCGTGACGATCTCTGCGGCCACGACGCCCAACCCGTCTCCGCGATGACGAGAACGTCGGCGTCGGCGTCGGCGCGGACCTGAAGACTTCTCATTACGTGCACTTGTGCTCCGTGAATCCTTCGGGGGTGCCTACGTTTCCTCACGCTCACCGTAGAGGGCAGTGGGCGCAACTTCAAGAAATCGCTTACAACAGTGTGGCCAACCCCCCCGCTATCCAGCCGTTACTGCGCCGACACCCGTGGATGTTCACCCCGCCGGGCTGCGACACTCCCACCGACCCGCCGGGAAACCTGACAACACGTTTTGGATCGATCCACCAATGTTTCCGCAGATGCCTGGCTATATACCGGGTCGACGTCCGAGATGTTCTCCAAACTGGGAAAACAATCTGTTGGATCGATCCAGCCAATCATGTATGGTCTGTATCGCAGGTCACACAGAATGAGAGAAGGGACCGGGGCCATAGGGCGAGTCACCCTCTCGGACGTGAGTCGCCTCGCCGGCGTGTCTCGATCGACGGCGTCCCTCGTCCTCAACAACAGCCCGAGCGTCGCACCGGAGACCACACGCCGTGTGCGTGAGGCCATGAAGACCCTCGGTTACGTGTACAACCGGCACGCCGCGATGCTTCGCAATCCTCGGTCGATGACCCTCGGCCTGGTGGTCACCGAGGTACAGAACCCCTACTTCGCCGAACTCGCCATGACCCTCGAGGACGTTGCCGACCGCGCCAACTACGCCGTCTTCATCGGCTACAGCCGCGACGACCCGGCCCGCCAGCGGCGCCTGCTCGACCGCCTCGTCGAACGCAGCATCGACGGGTTGATCCTGCTGCCGGCGGGCGACACCCAGGCCTCGGAAATCGACGACCTGCTCGCGTCGAGCGGCATCCCCCTGGTTCTCCTGGCCCGGCACTTCAACCTCAGCCACGACTACGTCGGCGCCGATAACGTCGAAGCCGGCCGCCTACTCGGCCGGCACTTGCGCTCGATGGGCGCGCGGACGGTGGCCATGGTCGGCGGCCCCCAGCACACCTCGGCCCGCCGCGAGCGCGAGCAGGGCTTCCTCGCGGCGATCGCCGGATCCGACATGACCATGTATCCCACCGACGGGCTGTTCGGGGAGGCCACCCCGGACGGCGGCGCCGACGCCACCCGCCGACTACTCGACCGCGGCGAGATCCCCGATGCGATCGTCGCTTACAGCGACATCGTCGCCGTCGGTGTCTACGCCGAACTGACCCGCCGCGGCCTCGAACCCGGCCGTGACATCGCCGTCGGCGGGTTCGAGGACATCGCCGGATCCGCTCACCGCACACCGCCGCTGACCACCGTCGCCACCTTCCCGACCAAGATCGGGGAGAAGTGCGGCGAACTGATCCTCGAACGCATCAGTCAGCCCGTCGCCGAGGACGGCGCCGCTGGTGCCGCTCCGTACAGTCACCAGCTCGTCGAGCCCAAGCTGCGCGTGCGCGCCTCCACCGCCGCCTGGCGGCCCCGCCGCCAATAGGCGCACACCCCTGTACCGCTCCCACCGACCGATCTCGATCGATACCCACCAAGTAAGCGCTTACACCGCTAGGAGTCATAACGATGCACACCCCCCGCGTACTCACCGCCCGACAGGCCGCCGACCTCGTCCGCGACGGCGACGTCGTCACCGTCAGCTCCTCGTCCGGGCTGGGCTGCCCGGATGCGGTGCTCGCCGGCCTCGGACAGCGATACGAGGAGACCCGGACGCCGAAGAACCTGACCAGCGTTCACCCGATCGCCGCCGGCGACATGTGGGGCATCAAGGGCATCGACCACATCGCCCGGCCCGGACTGCTGGCGCGTGTGATCGCCGGCTCCTACCCGTCCGGCCCCTCGTCGGCGGAGCCGCCCCGGATCTGGCAGATGATCGAGAACAACGAGGTCGAGGCGTACAACTTCCCCTCCGGCGTGCTGTACCAGGTGCACCGCGCGGCCGCCGCCAAACAGCCCGGCGTGCTGACCAAGGTCGGACTCGACACCTTCGTCGACCCGCGGATCAGCGCCGGCCGGATGAACACCATCACCCCGGACGCCTTCGTTCGCGTGCACGAACTCGACGGCCAGGAATGGCTGTTCTACGACGCCCTCGTGCCGAATGTCGCGATCATCCGCGCAACCACCGCCGACACCCACGGCAACCTCACCTTCGAGGAAGAGCCGTCCCCGCTCGGCGCCCTCGACCTCGCCTACGCAGCCCACAACAACGGCGGCATCGTCATCGCCCAGGTCAAGTACCTCGCCGACGGCGGCAGCCTGAGCCCGCAAGCAGTCCAGGTGCCGGGCATCCTCATCGACGCCCTCGTGCTGGCCCCGGATCAACTGCAAACCACCCAGACCGAATACGACCCGGCATTGTCGGGTGAGCTGCGCCGCCCCCTGAGCACCCTCGAACCGGTGCCGTTCACCCTCGAGAAGATCATGGCCCGCCGGGCCGCAACCGAATTGCAGTCCGGGGAGATCGCCAACCTCGGCTTCGGTGTCTCGGCGCTGGTCCCTCACGTCCTCGTCGAGGAGGGACTCGCCAACGCGGTGTCCTGGGTGATCGAGCAGGGCCCGGTCGGCGGTGTCCCGTTGCTGGACTTCGTCTTCGGGGTCGCACAAAACCCGGACGCGAGCATGCAGAGCTCCGACCAGTTCACCCTGCTGCAAGGCGGCGGCTTCGAGCACACCCTGCTCTCCTTCCTCGAAATCGACCAGCACGGCGACGTCAACGTGCACAGCCTCCCCAAACGCCGGCACGTCACCGCCGGCGTCGGCGGGTTCGCCGACATCACCTCCGCCGCACCTTCGATCGTGTTCGTCGGCTCCTTCACCGCCGGCTGCCGCGACATCGCCATCGAGGACGGCGCCCTGCAGATCCGGGCCGACGGAGCACACACCAAGTTCGTCAAGGAAGTCGACTCCCCCACGTTCTCCGGCAAGCGCGCACTCACCAACGGCCAGAAGGTCCTCTACGTCACCGAACGGGCCGTCCTCGAACTGCGCCCCGAGGGACTGACCGTCATCGAGATCGCCCCGGGCGTGGACCTGCAGCGCGACGTCCTCGACAAGTCCGAATTCGACCTGCTCGTCGACCCAGATCTGAAGACCATGGCGCCGGAGTTGTTCTCCCCGCACTTGCAGGGCCTTACCCTCACCCCGTTGCCCGAACACCCGCGGATGCAAGCCGTTCAAAGATGACCGTGCACAACTCGACCGAGGACCTTACCGTGAACTCCACCGACATAAGCACCGACGCCGGCCGCATCGACGTGAGCTGGGACCGGGACGGCCGCGTGGCGACCGTCCTGATCGACCGTCCGCGCAAACTCAACGCCCTCACCCTCGAACTCCTCGACGACCTCTACACCGAATTGCGGGCCGTCGAGCACTCCGACGCACAGATGGTGTTGTTGAAAACCGCCGGCGACAAGGCGTTCTGCGTCGGCGCCGACATCACCCAGTTCGCACAGTTCACCCCCGCCCAGATGTGGAAGCGCTGGATCGCCGAGGGCCACCGCGTGTTCAACTTCCTCGCCCAGCTGCGCCCACCGACGATCGCGGTTGTCGACGGGATCGCCGTCGGCGGAGGACTCGAACTCGCCCTCGCATGCGACCTGCGGGTCGGCACCACCACTGCCCGTCTCGGACTTCCCGAAACCAGTCTCGGCACCATTCCCGGCTGGGGCGGGACCGAGCGGCTGACCAACGTGATCGGCGCCGCCCGGGCCAAGGAGCTCATCTTCACCCGCCGACAACTCGATGCCGAGACGGCGCTGGCGTGGGGTCTGCTCACCGCGGTCGCCGACCGTGATGGCATCGACTCGGCAACCGACGAGATCGTCGATCGCATCCTCGAAGGCTCCCCCGCCGCAGTACAAGTCAGCAAGCAGCTCGTCGACGCGGCCGCAGCCGGTGCCCCGTCCGCCATCCTCGAAGCCCTCGCCAGCGGATTCACCGCGTCAACCGATGATTTCGCAGTCGGAGTCACCGCCTTCCAGAACAAGACCACCCCCATCTTCACCAACTCGTAAGCCCCGTAGTCCTTCTCGCTACTCAGCAGATCCCTCTACCGGATTGGCAGACCATGACCCTCAATCCACGATCACTGTCCACGGCTGACCCCGAAGCCCACACGGACATCCCGGTGGTCACCACGAAAGACCTCCGCAAAGCAGCGTGGGGCGCCTCGGTGGGAAGCGCCCTCGAGTACTACGACTTCGCCCTCTACAGCCTGGCGTCCGCGCTGGTGTTCGGGCCGCTGTTCTTCCCCAGCAGCAATGCCTCGACCGGGCTGGTCCTGAGTTTCGCCACGTACTTCATCGGCTTCGCGGTCCGCCCGCTCGGCGGCGTGCTCTTCGGCCGGCTCGGTGACCGATTGGGCCGTAAGTTCGTGCTGATGGCCACCATCATCATGATGGGCGTGGCCAGCACCTGCATCGGCCTGTTGCCGACCTACCACGGCAGCGAAGGCGACTGGTACTCCGGCGGAGTGGGCATGCTCGCCCCGATGCTGCTGATCCTCCTACGCATAGTCCAGGGTCTCGGCGCCGGCGCCGAAATGGCCGGCGCCTCGATCCTGATGACCGAGTACTCCCCGCCGAAGAAGCGCGGCTTCTACGCCTCACTGCCGTTCCTCGGCGTGCAGGTCGGCACCGTCACCGCCGCCCTCGTCTACTTCCTCGTCTACCGCGGCCACAGCGATATCACCGATACCTGGCTCTGGCGGGTACCGTTCCTGGCCAGCGTCGTCATCCTCGGCGTCGCGATGTACCTGCGGGTCAACCTGAAGGAGTCACCGACCTTCAAGAAGCTCGAGGTCCGCGATCAGATCGACGAGCGGCCGCTGCACAACCTGCTCGAGCATTCTCGCCCGTCCCTGCTGCGGGGCATCGGTCTTCGCCTGGCGGAGAACGGCTCGTCCTCGATATACCAGGCCCTCGCGGTCGCCTACGTCACCAGTGCCGCGGTCGGCATCAAGGGCCCCATCGGTGCCCTCTCCCTGGTCTTCGCCGCCTCCCTCGGCGCGATCGTGATCCCGATCGCCGGTAAGCTCTCCGATCGGTTCGGCCGGGTCACGACCTACCGCGCCTTCGCCTATTTCCAGCTGGTGTCCGCGTTCCCGATCTGGTGGGCGCTGAGCCAGGGCAGCGTGGTGCTGACCATCGTCGTCATCTCGTTGGCGCTCGGGATCGGGACCTGGGGGATGTTCGGCTCGCAGAGTGCGTTCATGTGCGAGCTGTTCGGATCCCGGCAGCGCTACCTCGGAGTTTCCGTCGCCCGTGAGGTCTCCGCGGTGCTCTCTGGCGGTATCGCACCCCTGATCGGCGCCTGGATCATCGCGACTGTCGTCGCCTCCGACGGCGGCCCGGACGTCCCCGGCGCCGGACTGGGCTCGTGGATGTTCATCGCCGGGTACCTGTGCCTCCTGACGCTGATCACGATCGGCACCACCTACATCACCCCGGACCCGATCAACCGCGATCTGGACGACGCCCGTGACGCCGTTGCGGCCGCACGCAGCTGATCCAGCTGATGCGCGCCACAATCCAGAGTGAGCCGGTACCGGCCAGAGGTTGCAACAGCCGATTCAGTGGAAGGTCGACCTCGGCGAGCCCTTCCTCACCCGATGGCTCGACATCACCGGATCCAGCACGATCAACGGCCGGAACATGGGCATGAGCCCGATCGACGAGGAGAACGCGGCAGCGATGCGATGCAGGTTCATTTGTACGGATATTTCCCATCGCTGCGAGGGAGTTCAGTACTTACTCCGCACAATGACGGATTCGCGCCGAGCCCGACAGCGGCACGCTTGAACGTGCCGATAGAGGCGCAAACCAACCGAGGAGATTTCGATGAGATTCATCATGATGAGCGAATGTGCAACCGAGCCCGGCACGACGCACCATCGGCGCTATCGCGACATGGTGGATGAAGCCGTCTTCGCCGAGGAGATGGGCTTCTACGGTTGGGGAACTTCCGAGCACCACTTCTTCAATGATATGTGCGTGACGTCGGCGCCGGAGTGCCTGTTCACCGCGGTCGCGATGCGTACCAACCGGATTCGTCTGCGATACATGAGCCGACTGACCTCCGTCATCCATCCGATCCTGGTCGCGGAGCAGACGGCGACCACCGACCTGCTCTCCAACGGCCGCGTCGAGCTGACGACTGCCCGCGGGAACACTTTGCTACAGCTGGATGCGTTCGGTGTCTCCCTCGAGGAGACCCGCGGCAGGTCCGAGGAGGCCCTCGACCTCATCGTCCGCGCGCTGAGCGATGACACGTTCAGCCATGACGGTCCCCACTGGGGCACGATCCCGGAACGGCGGCTGAGCCCCAAGTCTCTGCAGGCGCCGCATCCCCCTTGTACAAGATCGTTCAGAGCGTGGAGTCCGCCGCCGACGCTCGCCGCAACGGTCTGGGCATGATCACCTCCGACGCGTACCTGGGCTGGGAGGTCCTGCAGGCGAACCTCGACGCGTACAACTCCGTGCCCGACAATGAGGTGTCGCCCGTCGGCCGCTACGCGATCAAGTCAGCGGCCAGCAGCGTCATGTCGGCGCGGTGTGCCGCGACAACCGACGAGGCGCTGGCTCTCGCCGAGGCCGATCTGTTGAAGTTCGCACAGATGATCATCAACGACGTCTATGTGCAGCTCGCCGAGCGGTCGCCCGAGCAGTACGGCGAGTTCTCCCGTATCGGACAACTGCGCAAGCATGCCGACGACGCGGAATGGCTGCGGACATGTGGCCCGACCGTGCTGGTCGGTGACCCCGCTCATTGCGTCGAACAGGTTCAGCGTGTCGCCGACATGGGGTCGGACGAGATCGTGCTGCGCATCGACGGCGGCAGCCACGAGGAGCGGATGCAGTCGATCGAGAACTTCGGCCGGTATGTGATTCCGTATTTCAGCAACCCTGCGGGAGTGGTCCGCACCGGCCCGGTCGGCCTGTTGCCGGGCGATCCGCGGCAGCGGCCGAGCTACGAGACCGAGAACGCCGAAGAGATGGTGGGATGATGTCGACGTTCGATCGTGAGGAACTGGCCGACGTCCATCGCAGCGTGGTGCGCGCCATCGAGGACCGGGATCCAGCGTTGTTCGCGTCGCTGTACACCGATACGGGCACGCTGCTCACCCCCGACGGGCGCTCGGTGGGCGGGCGCGACGCGATCGCTGAGGAGTTCGGCCATTGGCTGGCGGCGGGACTGGTCGCGCAAACACTCGAGGACGTCGAACTGACCATCGGCGACACCGTCGCGGTCGAAGAGGGACGTGCGATCGGCGAGTTCGCCGCCGGATCCGAAGTCCACAGCAACTACATCGTCGTCCATATCCGCCAGGACGACGGGTCGTGGTTGATGCACCGCGACATCTGGACCCGTATCGGAGCGCACATTCCGGCCGAGGTGTCGTACTGATGTTGACGATCGAGGAGTATGCGTCCCGCGACGCCACCGGGCTGGCGGAGTTGGTCCGCTCGGGCGAGGTGCAGCCGTCGGATGTGCACGAGGCCGGTGTGAAGGCCGTCGAACTCGCGAACGAACGGCTGCACGCCAGCGTGGAAGGGCCGTGGAAGTCGCCGTTGGACGCCTCCGCCGAGGGCGTGTTCGCCGGAGTTCCCTTCGTGCTCAAGGATCTCTGCTGCCACGCCGCGGGAGTGCCGTTGCATTTGGGCAGCCGCGCACTGTCGGGCGGGATGGTGTTCGATCACGACTCGGAGTTGATGGCCCGGTTCCGCCGGGCCGGGCTCGGCGCGGTCGGCACCACGAAGATCCCCGAGTTCGCGCTGTGCCCCACCACCGAGCCGTTGCTGGGTGGGGCCACATTGAATCCGTGGGATCCGGCCAAGAGTCCCGGTGGCTCGAGCGGCGGGTCAGCCGCACTGGTTGCCGCGGGAGCGGTCCCTATCGCCCACGCCAACGACGGTGCCGGGTCGATCCGCATTCCCGCAAGCCATACCGGAACAGTCGGCCTCAAGCCCAGCCGTGGGAGGATTCCGATCGGGCCGAACATGCAAGAAGCCTTCTACGGCAACGTGGCCGAGTTCGCCATCACCCGGACGGTGCGGGATGCGGCGGCATTGCTCGACGCCGTGCACGGAAACATGCCAGGCGAGAAGTACGGCGCGTCTGTTCCCGCCCGGCCGTACCTCGAGGAGATGCGAACACAGCGGCCCCCGCTGCGCATCGCGGTGTGCGCGGACTCGTGGAGCGACCGCTCCGTACATCCAGATGTCATTCGGACGATGGAGTCCACCTGTCAACTGCTGTCCGATCTGGGACATCACGTCGAGACCGTTGCGCCCAAGCTGGATTGGGAGGAGTTCCTCGCGGCGCTGACCGTCACCTTCTGCGCGGGCACCGCAGCCGACGTGGTCCCGCTCGGTGAGGCGCTCGGTGTCGGGTTGAGCCCGGATCTCTTCGAAGCAACGACAATCGCGTGCGCCGAGGCCGGCCGCGCGATGACACCGATCGACCTCGCCCGCGCCTTCTCGACGAACAACACCGTGAGCCGAACGATGGCGGCATTCATGACGGACTGGGACATCTTGGTCACGCCGACCGCGATCACACCACCGGTTGCTCTCGGGACATTCAACGCGAACGACGAGTCGATCACCGCGCAGGAGTGGGTACGTCACGTCATCACCCCGCACCCGACATGCGCTGTGTACAACGTCACGGGTGCGCCGGCGATCAGTCTTCCACTCGGCACGACCGGCGACGGCTTACCTGTCGGAGTGCAGTTCGGGGCGGACATCTACCGGGAAGACCTCCTCCTCGGGTTGGCGGCGCAACTGGAGCAGGCCCGGCCGTGGGCGGACCGTCGACCGGCTTTGCATGTCACGAATCTGTGGGAGTCGTCATGATCGTCGTCATCACCGAGGCTGTGCGGCCCGAGCGGTCGATCCGTCTCGACGACGGGGACAACTTCACCGAGCTGGCGGTCGATGCGGTCGGGCTGTCCAGGGACGAGGTCACCGTGGTCGTTTCGTCCGCGGGGGCGGGTGCCGTCGAGGGCGAACATCTCTGGATCGGGATCGACTTTCTCCGCAACCATGGGCGCGGGACCGGCGAGTGGAACCATGCATTCGCCGCGATGATCGATTACGCCGGCAGGAACGGCTGGATCGATGACGACGGCGGTCGGGTGCGCGCTCATATTCGCTGGAAATGAGTGATCGGGTGGGAGATGGCCTCATCGCTGGCCGTGGGTCACAGAGATCACGGCATCTCTGGACTCGCGGCCACCGGCGAGGCGATCTCCGATCGCCGCCGCAGCCCACATTTCGCGAGAACGTGCGCGACATGGGTATCCACCGTGCGCTTACCGATGACCAATTGTGCCGCAATCTCTTTGTTGGTCAACCCGCGCGCAACGAGGTTGGCGATCTCCCGCTCCCGTCGCGTAAGCTGTTGCAGCTGTGACGAACTCGAATCCCAAGGAGTGCGTCGACCGCCCTGACCGACAGTATCGAAGTCGACGATCTCCGAGCCCGATCGTGTGGCGATCCACTCGAGGCCGAGTGCCGTGCCTTTCGCGAGTGCACGTGTGACGTCACGATCCGCCAGATGAGCCTGAACTTTCGCGAAGCACACTTCGCGGTGCTGCATCAACCTGTGAAGCCCCATCACGGAGGAACCACTCGCGGACCAGTACGCCTGCGTCGCACCCAACAGCGTGGCCGCCTCCAGGTACTTGCCGCTCTCCGAGGCCAACCAGGCAAGGAGTTCACCGATCAGGGCAATGCCCAGTTGATCGTCGATCGTCGTCATCGTCACCAACGCGCGTCCCGCGATCGACCCGGCACGTTCGTACGAGCCCTGCATATAGGCGGCGAGGGCCCGCACCCACCGGGCATACGAGATACACCATTGATCACCGTTTCGCTCGCAGACAGCGATGCACTCGCGGCAGCACTCATCGGCAAGGTCGAACTCCCGGTACAGGCAATACGCCTCCCCCAGCTGATACAAGAACATGGCGAGAGCAAGTTGGTCGCCGCGCTGCCGCGCCTCCGATATCGCTGTTCTGTACAGCCCGACGCCCGCGTCGAAATCGTCCCGGAAGAAATACACTGCCCCCAGGAACGCTGTACCGAACGAGGCCGCGCGTGCATCAGCTTGTCGACTGGCTTGCGAAAGACACTCCCGCAGATGCTCTTCCGCGCGATCAACCTCTCCGGTGATCAGCAGATTCCACCCCAGTGTCCACAGCGATCTCGCCTCGTGCGGTATGCCGAGACTGTGCACTCGATCCCACGCATGCTCCGACCACAGTCGGCCTTCCTTCAGGTGCCCGCACCCCAGCCAGTAGAACCACAAGTCGGCGACCATCACGGCGCCTTTTCCGCAGTGTTCACCGGTTTCGAGCGCCCATTCGAACGCGGAGCGCATGTTTGCAATCTCCTCGGCGACAACAGAGCTCGCGCGCTGCTGATTCGGGCCGAACCAGTCGCTCTCCGAACGACTCGCCAATCGCGAGTAGAACAGCATGTGTCGATCGCGCAGATCTGCGTGAGACGAGGTGAGTCGGAGGTTCTCAGCCTCACGCTCGAGCATCAATTCCCCGAACTCGCGGATCGTGTCGAGCATCTGGAACCGAACAACGTTTCCCGATTGCCGCCGCGACAAGATGGACTGCTGAACGAGACCGTCGACAACCTCGGCGACGTCAGCCTCGTCGCCCAGGTCGCACACGTTGTCTACCGCGTCCAGCGAGGCCGAACCGACGAACACGGAGAACTGGGCCCACAGCGATCTCTGCGCGGTGCTGCACTGATCCCAGGCCCAAGCGAGCAGCGTCCACAGGCTCCGGTGGCGGGGATGGACGTCTCGGGGCCCGCCGTGAAGGAGCCCGAATCGATCGGTGAGCCTGGCGTCGATGTCCTGGATCGACATCGTCCGTGTCCGCAACGCGGCGAGCTCGATCGCCAGCGGAAGTCCGTCCAAACGACGGCACAACTCAACGATGTCGCCTTCCTGGTCGGAGTCGAACGTCCACCCGCCGGCTGCCTGCGCGCGTTCCCGAAACAGAGCTGCCGCGTCGCTCGCGGCGCCCGGCCGCGCTTCGTCGGCGGGGAATGGCTGAATCGTCAGAACGTATTCGGCGCTGACGTCCAACGGTGTCCTTGATGTTGCAATGATTCTCACGTTCGGACACTGGGCCAGCAGGCTCGCTGAGAGGTCTCCGATTTCGGTGGTGAGTGTGTCGCAGTTGTCGAAGATCAGCAGGACATTCTTGTCGCGGAGTTGCTCGGCCAACGACAGCACCGTACCCGGTCCCGGTACCGAATCCTGGATCGCTTGTTGAACAAATCTGCTGTCTTGAACGAAATTGAGGTCGGTCAGCCACACCCCGTCGCGAAACGCGCGCTGTAATGCCAGTCCGGCGGATTTCGCAATTCGCGTCTTGCCCACTCCCCCGATCCCGGTCAATGTCAGCAAGCGCGTCTTGTGAAGGTGCGCTTTGACCTCGCGGAGTTCATTGCCGCGGCCGACGAAGCTCGTCACCTCCGCTGAGATGTTGTGTCGACCGGTTCGGTTGCCGGCTGCCCGCGGAGCACTTCGGGTGCGGTGAACGCCGGAGAGCCGAGGACGACGCCGGCAGCCGTGGTGAACCCGCCGGTGATTCGCGCGATACCGAAGTCGGTCAATTCGGGTTCGCCGTACTCGGTCAGCAGAATGTTCCCGGGCTTGACGTCGCGATGGAAAATGTCGATCCGGTGCGCGGCGGCGAGAGCACCCGCGATCTTCACGCCCAGCCGGAGCGCATCGCCCCAGCTGACCGGACCGTGCTGACGGATGTGAGTCTCCAGCGATTCCTGTCGGTGGTAGGGCATCACGAGGTACGGCCGCCCGCTGCCGGTCGCTCCCGCATGGAGGATGGTGACGATATTGGGGTGCCCGGACAACCGTCCCATCGCGTGCTGTTCCTCGATGAACCGCTCGAAATTCTCGTCGTCGAGGTCGGCGGTCAGAACCTTGACCGCTACGGTGCGTTCGAGCGGCTTCTGCTCACAGCGGTAGACAACTCCGAAACCGCCGCGTGCGATCTCGTGTGCATCGCAGAAGCCCTCGGCATTCAGCTCGGCGACGATATCGACCGCCGGACCGCGCTGTGTGGCCAGCGGGTCGACTTCAGCCATTGGCCGTCCCCCGTCTCGGGCTCAGCGAAAGCGTGTAATGGTGGACACTCCAGTCACTCGAGTTTATCTCTGCCCGGGGTCGATCGAACCGCGTCGACGCCGGTGAGCGGACCCGGCTCAGCTCGATCGCGCGAACCTCTCGGACCCCAGAACCCAGCCCGGCACCTCGAACGCGACCTCGAATCCATCCTGCCGAAGGTGCTCGGCGACGTCGTCCCGCAGTCGGTGTGTCAGCGGCGGCCGCCCGTCGACGGTGATCACAGCGCCTGACGCGACGCCTACCCGGACCGCATCCGCGATCAAACCCCCAAGCAACCTCGGCGAACCGGGGAACGGAATCGCTCGGCGATCCATGGGCAGGTCCGAGCCCAGCCGCCCCCCGGTCGCCGTGTCGATGTGTAACAGCGGCAGCGGCGATCGCCCCGACCTGTCGCGGTCGAGCCGGCTGCTCGTCACCGCCGCATCGCGCAGATTGTCGGCGTCCAACAGATGCGGATACATGCTGCCGGCTGCGCCGCTCGCCGTGAACGTCGGCTCGGCGTGCCGCCCCCGGATGAAAACGGTCACCCGCTGCCTGGGCCTCGCATTCCTAATCATGACGGACCGCCGCGAACTTGCTGCCGAAGAACAGCAGCGGCGACCGGTCCCCGCCATGCGAGATACTGCGCAGCGTCAGCAGCACGAGGCTGTGGTCGCCGGCGGGGATGGGATCCGACGGGGTGGCCTCGAACCAGGCGGACGCATCGTCGATCAGGACCGCGCCCGACGCGGTCACGGTGTAACCGATCGAGTCGAAGCGGCTGTCCGACCGACTCGCGGACAGTTGCATTCCGCACTCCTCCTGTGACTCGGCCAGAATGCTCGCGCCGATCGCCTCCGCCTCCGCGATCAGCGGCCACGTCGCAGATTCGTTGCGAATCGACACCACCATCAAGGGTGGATCGAGCGAGACATTGGTGAACGAACTGACCGCCATGCCCAGAGGTTCGCCGTCCACCATCGCACCGAGCGCAAGAACACCGCTCGGTATCCGGCCGTAGAAGGTCCGCAAGGTTCGTTGATCGAAGGGCTCGGAGATCGTCGTCATGGCGATGCACTCCCGTGAGGTCGGAATGAGAAGAGATACATATTCTCGAACGCCGCTCCCCGCCTGCCATCGGTCGTTGTACGGATCCCGCTACTGATTGGAGACCACCAACCGCGGCACGCGCGGATGCCGACAGTCGAACTGCGCATCCAATCCGCACAATGACGGATTCACCAAGGGCGCCGTCATCGGCATGCTTGGTCGCCGAGACGACGTAACTCGCCCATTTGAGGTATCGACCGCGAATCGGTCACCCCCTGGAGAAAGAAGGCCTTCACGTTATGAATGCAATCTATGCCGGACCGCAGACTCGAGCGGATTCCGGCGCCGCCACCAGGCGCGTTGTCGTGTGTGCAACCGCGAGCGTCGCAGCGGCTTGGGTCGGCCTACTCGGCCCCGCGTGGACGTATGTCCCACCGCAGCCGCAAGCCGACCTCCCAGCTGGCGAACTGACATTCGCCGCGCTGTCCGCAGCCTCGGCCGACAGTACGTCGGCAGTGCAGGCGGCGTACTTCGGTTGGCTTGCATGGTGTTTCGCAGTCACGGTGACTGTGTTGATGGTCCTGCTCTCCACAACACGCTCTCGCCCGGTCGCCGCGCTGTGCGTCTCGGCCGGCGTGGTGCAACTGGCGGTAACGGTGTTGGCAGTCAAAGGCCCTCTGCCGTGGTCGGTGTTCGTCGAGGGCATCTCCAACATCCGGCTCGGCGCGGCGCTCGCCCTGGCCGCGATTGTGCTCCTCATCGGCGGCGGGCTGCTGGTCCTACTGTCCCCCACGGCCCGCACCCCGATCGCGGAGTGAGAAATGACCGCAATGTCACAACAGCCGACGGGTTCGACACAGTTGAACACGGTCTTCGACGCGGTCGATGCCTTGCGCGACGACATGGTCGCCGTGTTGTCGGATGTGATCGCGATTCCCAGCGTCAATCCGAAGTACCCCGGGCAGGTCTACGACACCGTCGTCGGTGCGGAGGGACGCGTCAGTGAACTGCTGGCCGAGATCTACCAGGACGCCGGCGCGGACGTCGAACGGTGGGCGGTCGAGCCCGGGCGAACGAACGCAGTCGGCACCATTCCGGGTAGCGGCGGCGGGGGCCGGTCGCTGATCCTCAACGGCCACGTCGATGTGGTGCCACCGGGCAACGCCGACCGATGGGAGTCGGGTATGCCGTTCTCCGGCCGAATCGACGATGACCGCATCTGGGGTCGCGGTGCGAGCGACATGAAGGCGGGGCTGGTCGCGCAAGCCTTCGCGGTCAAGGCGCTCGCCCGCGCCGGAGTCCGACTCCAGGGAGATCTCATCGTCCAGGCGGTCGTCGGCGAAGAGGTGATGGATCACGAGTGCGGCGTCTCGTCGACCTTGGAGCACGGCTACCGGGCCGACGCCGCGGTCGTCGCAGAACCGAGCGGGCCGACTCAGCTCGGCGTCATTCCGGTCACCCCCGGCCTGCTCTGGTTCTCGGTCACCGTCGGCGGCAAAACCACCCATTCCTCGATGCGCGGACAGACCATCCGCGCGGGCGGCGGCGGCTCCGACGTCGGAGTCAACGCAATCGACAAGGGATTCCTGGTCTTTCAGGCCATCCAGCGGCTCGAAGAGGAATGGGCGTTCACGAAAACCCACCCACTGTTCGCCCCGGGACACTTCTCCATCCATCCGGGAGTCGTCACCGGTGGCCCATTCGACGTCCAGGTGCCATTCTTCCTGTCGGAGTACATGACCATCGAGTATTGCGTGTGGTATCCCCCGCAAGACGACCCGGAGAACGTCAAACGCGAGATCGAAGAACAGATCGACGCCATCGCCCGGACCGACGGATGGCTCCGCGAGCATCCCCCGACGGTCGAGTGGAAACTCAACTGGCCCGCCAACGACCCAGGTGAGGCCGCCAACGATATCACCGCGGCCGTCTCGGCTGCCCATGTCGCCGCGGCCGGCGGCACCCCCTACGCAGGTCCCGCGAAGGTAGCCGGTTTCTGCGCCGTGGAAGACTGCTCGTTCCTCACACGCGCCGGTATCCCGGCAATCAGCTATGGACCCGGAGACCTCCGTATGTCTCATGCGGACGACGAGTACTGCCTGCTCGACGAGGTACACACAGCCGCGAAAACCTACGCAGCCCTCGCAATTGGTTGGTGTGGACCAGCGATGCGCTGAATCGGCCAGTCCACCGGCAACACCCGGTACAGACACGAATCCAGATCGCTTACCTCTGTAAGGAATCCACAATGTATCTCACCCAATCACTGCACCGCGCCCTTCAACAACAACCCGACCGCATTGCCACCATCTTCGGACAGCGCATCCGCACGGTCGCCGAGTCGGTAGACCGGATCACGCGCCTGGGCGGCGCATTGCGAGCACTGGGAGTGCAGTCCGGCGACCGGGTAGCCTTCCTCGGTCTCAATTCCGACCGCTACCACGAGTACCTCTTCGCGGTGCCGTGGATCGGCGGAGTCGTCAACCCGGTCAACACCCGGTGGAGCCCCACCGAGATCGCCTACTCACTCGTCGACTCCGGAACCCGAGTGCTGCTCGTCGACGATGCCTTCGCCGCACTGGTTCCGACACTGCGGAAACACGTCGATGGAATACAGACAGTGATATTCACCGGCGAGGGCGAAGCACCAGAAGCAGCATGGGACTACGAGGACCTGATCGCGGGCAACGCCCCCGTAGAGGACACCCGGACCGGTGGCGATGCACTCTTGGGGCTGTTCTACACCGGTGGGACCACAGGGCACCCGAAAGGGGTGATGATCAGCCACACCAACCTCGTCACCTCGGGACTCGGGTCGCTGGCGTCCGGCGCTGTCGCCTCCCACCACGGACGGATGCTGCACGCCGCCCCGATGTTTCACATGGCCGACATCGCGATGTGGACAATCGGCAATCTCGCCAACTCGACACACGTCATCATCCCCACATTCACCGCCACAACGACCTTGAAAGCCATTGCCGAGCAACAGGTCACCGACACCCTGCTCGTCCCCACCATGATTCAAATGCTCGTCGACGACGCAGCCGGCACCACTACCGATCTCACCAGCCTCGAGCATTTCGTTTACGGCGCCTCACCGATCTCCGAATCGCTACTCGAGCGCGCTCGGAAACTGTTCCCCACCGCCCAGTTCACCCAGGCGTACGGAATGACCGAACTCTCACCGATCACCACCCTGCTCACACCTGCCGACCACGACGACCCCTCCCTCCACCGCTCCGCCGGACGCACAGTGCCGCATGCCGAAATCCGCATCCTCGATACCGACGGCAATGACGTTCCCACAGGAACGGTCGGCGAAATCGTCGCGCGCGGCGACCATGTGATGCGCGGCTACAAGCCGGAAGAAACAGCAGAAGCCCTCCGCTCCGGCTGGATGCACACCGGCGACGGTGGATACATGGACGACCGCGGATACGTGTTCATCGTCGACCGACTCAAGGACATGATCATCAGCGGCGGCGAGAACGTGTACTCGGTCGAGGTCGAAAACGCCCTAGCCAAGCACCCAGCCATAGCCGGCTGCGCAGTCATCGGTGTACCAGACCCACAGTGGGGCGAGCGCGTACATGCCGCCGTCGTGATCAAACCAGGCCAGCAGGTGAGCAAGGACCGACTGCGCAACCACTGCAAAGAGCTCATCGCCACCTACAAGGTGCCGCGAAGCATCGACTTCGTAGACACGCTACCGCTGTCCGGGGCAGGCAAAATTCTCAAACGCGAATTACGGACAACCCAACAGGAACAACACCCCGGTATCTGACGAGCCAGTCAGCGCCCCGCGCGATACCAGAAAGGTAGATCCGAAAAGACAGGTACCCCCGTACGCCAAACGACCCATGCAAAGCTCGCAGGCCGAGCCCACAATTGTGACCAGCCCGATATACCGAGCACAGCAAGGAGGCAGCCGGACAAAGTTTCCGACCCACAACTTCACTCGCAGTCACGCAGGCAGCACACCCCGCGCAGACAGGCAACATGCGCCCCCTTATGAGGGACCAGTGCTGCACCCCAAGGACGCACCGCAATTGGTGCGTGTCGGGGATGGCCCGCCCGTACGAAGGCACCGTCGTACGGGCGGGCAACTCGGTGCCAGTCGCCTCGGCGAGCCCGAAGTTCGTGTCGACGGCACGTGAAAACTTAATGGCGGTTGTCACGACACCGGCGCGCTCCTATCGATGGTCGCGGCGGTTCTGCTCGGCGATCTCAGCGGCGTCCCGTGCCAGCCAGGTCAGCCCCTCCACCTCCTTATCGCCAACCGACAGCAGATCCGCCCATCGGCACTGCGGCCCGCGGACACACACCAACGCCAACCCGGAATCCGACAACGTCTGCCACAGCTGCTCACCCGCGGACGACCCCATGCCACCTATTCAACCGCAACACACCGCACTGACACGAGGCCCAGACCAGCCAGTCCGATCTCGAACACCCGCACCGACCGCGCGCTGCGCACCACACGCCGACAATCTCCCTTTTGGCCGAGCGGCGGAGTTCGGGACGATCGTTGCCGGCCGAGTCGATCGGTCAGGCGCCGAATCCACCCCCGCCAGACCCCACGCCCGCGCTCGAATGCGCGTTATTTGAATCGGCGAGCTTGCACCGACGGCCGCCAGCCGTAAACACAGCCCACCCGAGAAAGGCATGTGGTGTGGGTCACATTCCAGCGAACATAGCCGGCGGCGGTTCTACCATTTCCTCGCACCGGAACGCGAAGGAGCAGGTCGAGAATCCGATACCGTGCCAGCCAAACCTCCACTGGCTCACTTTGATTGGTGCACACCGGTCTGCCTTGATCCGTAGCTCCGGTCGATGCTTTCACACGCAGCAAACGTCCGAGGAGACATCAGCGGGGCCCAACACCCAGGTACACCACCGCGGAACCGCACCGCCCGACCGGAGTACGCCTCTTCTCGGACGCGCACCGCGTGACGAGCGCGGTCAGGGCTCACGCGGCGGGTAGCTGTTGCACGTCACGGCGACGCTCGGCCGGAGCGGACTTCACTCCGGCCGGGCCGCTTCGGCTCACCTGGGCTTCGCCGCATCTCGGGAGACGTCGGGCGCGTATGTCACAGCGGCCGAGACGTTTCAGATTCCGTTGATCTTCCACCTGCGGGCTCGGCGTCGAGGGCTCAGCCCGTCCCGTACCAACAGCCGCGAACCGACACCCGCGCATTCCCGGCAACGTCGTCGTTTCACCCGACTCAGATCAGTACACCCACGACCGCTACTGCAACCAGAAGTGCCGCCGCAGATCAACCACGCCCGCGTCGCAAGCTGCCGCCACCGATCACACCGCTCGTCCACGTCCGCGACCGATCCCCTCAGGTTCGGACCGGACGCTCGGGACTCCGTGAGGCTGCGGACCTTCGCGTCCGCTCGTGCCGCCACACCGAACGAGACGGACACCACCACCAGTGCAGCCACCAGTAGACCAACCATCGCGCCCATGCCCGACCCGAACATTGCCGTTCCTTCCACACCAACAGGCGCCCGTCACAGGTACCGTGCGTTGATCACCGGCCACGCGAAGCCACGGGCACAACCACACCCCTGTCAGCTCGATCTCCCGAACTGCCACCGAATGTTTCACTCCGCAACGCCGACACAGGCGAAGGACAATGAGTCGCCGCGGATCTACACGCCGGGTATCGGGAACTTCCAAGCCGCCACCACAACCACGCCCATGATGAGCCCGGCGTACAGAACAGTGCCAACCACACCGACCCGCAACGTATTCAGCAGACTGGAGCCCAGGTACCCGGCGATCCGTGCCATGACAACTCTTCTCTCACGTGCAGATAATTCTCGACTGCCACGTCGATGACGCGCACCGGCTACCTTGGACCGACTTCGACACCTGTACATCGGCCGAACTACCCATACCCATACCCGAAATTAGGTCTGGAGGTTTGGGTCTCGACTTAGGGTTGCAACAGAACATCCCAAGCGCCAGGCTTCTCCCACAAATTCAGCTGTGCTTTACGTCACACAATCGGTGTCCGAACTATGTCGCCCAAGCATTTCGCTACGCCAACACAGATCGTGCGAGGGTTGCCGACCCGGCCGCCAGCAGTGAACCGACTGAGCCCTAGTACTGCAACGGCACTTAAGGCAGGTGGCCGCGGGTTCGGTAATGACAGATGCGGGCCTGGTGTTGTCGGCGTCTGCGCCAGTGCGACCAGGACCAGATGTGCTCGTCGGTGTGGGT
>SEEV01000765.1 GCA_004211695.1 Rhodococcus sp. (in: high G+C Gram-positive bacteria) | reverse complement strand
ATGATGAACGGGCTGACAGGCTGAATTACTGCGCGATACAGGGCAGACAACAACAGCTGCAGACACGCTTGAGATCGACGTGACGACGCGCCACAAGTCGCACTCCGGGTCCGGTCATGGCGACCATTGTGCCACGTCAGATCGCTCACGCAGAGCCGGGCACCGATTTCCACCATTTTTGCGGGAAATATCACGGCGAGGGGCCCCGGCACGGTCGGGTGGGGAGCACAGGTCGCAGACCGTGGAGACTGGAGGGGTGAACGGAACGAGCAGTACCACGGTGGGTCGCGACGAGGCGGCGGCGTTCGCGCTGCCCGAACGGGCGCTCGCCGGTGTGGGGAGCCGGCCGTTCGGGATCTACGTGCACGTGCCGTTCTGTGCCACACGCTGCGGATACTGCGATTTCAACACCTACACGGCGGGGGAGCTGGGGACGTCGGCGTCGCCGCAGTCGTGGATGGAAGGGTTGCGCCGCGAACTCGATTTCGCGGCGCAGATGACGGGCGCCCCCGCGGTCGACACGGTCTTCGTCGGCGGCGGCACGCCGTCCCTTCTCGGCGGCGACGGCCTCGCGGACGTCCTGGGCGCGATCCGGTCGAGTTTCGGGCTCGCCGACGGCGCCGAGGTGACCACCGAATCGAATCCGGAGTCCACGTCACCCGCGTTCTTCGACCGGCTGCGGGCCGGCGGTTTCACCCGGATCTCGCTGGGCATGCAGTCGGCGGCGCAGCACGTGCTGAAGGTGCTCGACCGCACCCACACGCCGGGACGCGCGGTCGCGGCGGCGCTGGAGGCGCGGGCCGCCGGGTTCGAGCACGTCAACCTCGACCTCATCTACGGCACGCCCGGGGAACGGGACGAGGACCTCGACCTCTCGCTGGACGCGGTGCTCTCCGCCGGGGTCGACCACGTGTCGGCCTACGCGCTGATCGTCGAGGACGGCACCGCGCTGGCCAGGAAGGTGCGCCGCGGTGAACTGCCCGCGCCCGACGACGACGTCCTCGCGTCGCGGTACGAGCGCATCGACGCGCGGCTCGCCGAGGCGGGGCTGACCTGGTACGAGGTGTCGAACTGGGCGCGTGACGACGCGGCCTGCCGGCACAACCTGGGCTACTGGGACGGTGGAGACTGGTGGGGCGCCGGGCCCGGCGCGCACAGCCACGTCGGGGGCGTCCGCTGGTGGAACGTCAAGCATCCGGCGCGCTACGCGGACCAGCTCGCCGCGGGATCCCTGCCCGTCGGCGGAAGCGAGCAGCTGACCGCGGAGGACGTCCACGTCGAGCGGGTGATGCTGACGGCGCGGCTGCGCACGGGACTGCCCGTGTCGGAGCTGGACGCCGCGGAGCAGCGCGCCGCCGAGGAGGTGGTGGCCGACGGGCTGCTGATGCGCGAGGACGACCACCTGGTGCTGACCGCCCGGGGACGGCTCCTGGCCGACGCCGTCGTCCGGACGGTGCTGCGGTAATCGCTCAGGCGGTGACCGTGCTCAGGCGGTGACGATGCCCGGCATCTCGTCGTAGTCGAACACGCGGGCGTGCAGGACCACACGGTTCCGCAGCGCCGAGCGCACCGCCCGGTGCAGGCCGTCCTCGAGGTACAGCACCCCGTGCCACTGCACCGCGTGCGGGAACAGGTCTCCGTAGAACGTCGAGTCCTCGGACAGCAGCCGGTCGAGTTCGAGGACCTTGGTCGTCGTGACGATCTCGTCGAGCCGCACCTGCCGCGGCGGGATCTTGGACCAGTCGCGCAGCGACAACCCGTGGTCCGGGTACGGCTTGCCGTCCATGACACCTTTGAAAATCATCGCCTCGTCATCCGCCCGTGGTCGTTGCCTCTGCTCGTCTCC
>SEEV01000294.1 GCA_004211695.1 Rhodococcus sp. (in: high G+C Gram-positive bacteria) | reverse complement strand
CTGCCAGATCGCGAGCGCGAGGAACCCGAGGTAGATCAGGGTCCAGATGGAGAACGCGGGCCCGCCGGGGGCCACTGCGGTGGCGTCGGCGGCGAGGGCGCCGTCGGCGACCTGGGAGAGCGGGGTTCCCACCAGCGCCCCCGAGCCGATGATCGAACCCACGACCGCCGCCACCGCGGAGAGGATCACGACGAGCACACGAGCACACGGGCACCGTCGTGAGGGGATGATTCGATCGTTCCGCTCATGGTCACTCCTTTGCGGGAGAAAGTCCGTTGTCGAGGATAGGAACTTCAGGAGCGCCGTCTGCCGGTTTACGGAGACACGTTCGCAGGTTCTGAGGGCGGAGCCGTGACGGGCGGTACCGGTTTCGCCGCGCACGCGTTCGTCACGTGCGCGAGCAGGTAGAGCGGTGGTGGTGTGGTGCCGGAGCGGGTGTGGCGTCGCGGTGGCGGGCTGGGACGCGGGTGCGTCGGGTGTGGCGGTGTCGTAGTCGGCGAGTGCGACCATGTTCTGGGCTTCCTCGATCGCCGACAGCAGCATGCGGGCTTCCGCTGTTTCCGGTTTCATCCTGGCCGTTCCTTCCAGCTTCGACGATGGGCATCAGCTTGCTGTCGACCCGCTTCGGGTCGAGCAGTTGCAGTGCTTGTGCTGATTCGAGTGAACACCGTGGAGGTTCGATCCGTCGATGGGGGCGATGCGTCCACATCCCGGGTCGTTCGTCAGAGGGAGGATGGGCGAGGTGTGCAGCGCTCAGGCAGGCCCTGGGCCCTGTGATTCTGGTGGGTATTCCCGGTCACGTGTCTCGCGTCGCCGCCTCGGTGATGTCGGCGATCGTGCCCTGGAACCTACTCGTCGTCGGTGTCGAGTTCGACGCAGTCCCACGTCACGGTCCTGTCCGGGGGCACGTCGCTGCGTTCGGTGAGGGTGGGCGGTCCCGACGGGTTCGCCGAGTAGCCCCCGTGCGGGGTCGGGGTGCGGTGTGCGTCTCGAGTGATGCAGGCGTGGCGCAGGATACGACCCCGCGTCGTCGGCGCAACGTGGTGGAACAAGTGCAGGTATCTGTCGTAGATCAGGCAGCCGGAGATCGCGGTGGGTCCCTCCGATTCTTTCCAGGCCGAGAGCAGCGCGGAGACGTGTTCGTTGCCGTGGGCCACCCAGTCGTGCTCACCGGGGAGGTTCGTCGCGACGCGTTCGACCTGGACGGGGACGTCCCAGCTCACCATTTCTGCTGGCAGCGTCTCCGGCCGGCACCATGCGGTAGTGGCTTCGATTCGGTCTCCGACATGCAGGCGCTCGTATCCGGGTTCGAGGTCGACCAGCATCCAGATCCGCATCACCTCATCATGACGCGCTGCGATCCATTCCGTGGTGCCTCGGTCCACACGACCGGGCTCCGGTCGATGGCCTGATCGCGGTGGCGGCAGCGCAGCGCCTCGACCCGTGTTGCGAACGCTGGTCCAGGACCGGACGTTGCGGGGCTGGCGATTCCCGTGTGTCCCTTCCGGGTGAACTTCTCCATTAGGGCGGCAAGGGAGGCATCCCGTGTATCCGTGGGCGGATAGTTGGTCTCGAAGAGACGTCGTTGGTGCCGGTGTTGTGTACCGCGATCGACGGTGTACGTGGACGGAGTCCCCGCGTCGGAGGGTCGGGGGTCGGAGGGTGACAGTGTCGGGCTATCGAAGTGCGCCTGACGTTGGTCTTCAGGACTGTCGGGTGCGCAGCCGAAGGTACTGCTGCGCAACGGCTTCGCCGGATCGGCCTGGCCGGTGTTCTCGCCCGCGATCAGGAGTGAGTACTACTGCCGTGCGGGGCCTCGTCGAGTCGGCACGGTGCAATGGCCGTCCGTTTCGGTGACTGATCCGGGTCAGGAGGCCTCGAGTATCGCTTTGAGTCGGGCAAGGTCCTTGGTGTTGGCCCGGCGCATCGCCATCGCGACTATTGGTGCTGCTATGCGCGAAAAGCCGGATGGTTCGCCGCGGTTGCGTAGCGTCATCCGGGTGTTCCCGTCGGCACTGTCTGTCCACGCGTAGGTTGTCTCCATGGGGAACGGGCCCTCGGCGGTCCGCATGACGAGGCGTTCGTCCGGGACCAGCTCGGTGACTTCGTAGGTGTATGTCAGGGTTCGGCCGAGGAATTGAGCGATGAACTCCATACGTGATCCCGGCATCGCCGGCTTCGGCGTTTTCCACTGCACTGCTGTGATGTTCACGTACCACTGGGTTGAGTTGCCTGGGTCGGATACGTAGGCGGCGACATAATGCCTCGGTCGCTCGATCACGATTTCGGTCAGGACGTCGACTGTTGTCACGGCGAGAATGGTACGCGCGCCGCTTTTGCCTGGAACGGTGTGATCGCGCAGTCCCGGGGTGCGAGGGCGTGGTCGTCGTTCTGGGCGGTGCGGTGGCGGGCTCGGTCGACTTTCGTTGCGGCTGGCCGCGGCCGGGTCGGATCGGAGGTCTTCATCGGTGTCACCGTTTCCGGTCATGGCCGGTCGCGGCCGCCGGAGTCGTACACGTCCGGAACCCCGTCCTGATTCAGGTCGACCGTTTCCTCCTCGGCGATCTGCCGGTAGACCCGGTTGCGGATCCGCAACACGATGGCGGCGAGCAGCGCCGCGATCACCGACCCGACCAGTACCGCGATCTTGACGTGATCATCGCGCAGGCTGGCCCCGCCGTAGGCGAGTTCCCCGATCAGCAGCGACACGGTGAACCCGATACCGGCGAGCATCGCCAGACCGAAGATGTCGATCCACCGCAACCCGGAGTCGAGGGTGGCCCTGGTGAACTTGGACAGCACGAAGGTGGTGCCGAAGATCCCGGCCGTTTTTCCCAGGATCAGGCCGGCGACGATGCCGAGGGTGATCGGGTCCTCGGCCGCGCTGCGCAGGCCCGATATCCCGCCGATGGTGACGCCGGCGGCGAAGAACGCGAACACCGGCACCGCGAACCCGGCGGAGATCGGCCGTATCCGGCGCTCGAAGTGCTCGGCCAACCCGGGACCGGCATCCGGGCCGCCGGCGGCGCGGCTGCGGATCACCGGCACCGTGAAGCCGAGCAGCACCCCGGCGACGGTGGCGTGCACCCCGGAGGCGTGCACCAGCCCCCAGGTCAGCACGGCCAGGGGGATCAGCAGCCACCAGGACCGGTTGCGCCGTTGTACCGCGAACGCGAAGGCGGCCAACGGCACCACCGCGGCGGCCAGCGCCGGCACGGAGAGGTGGTCGGTGTAGAACACGGCGATGATGGTGATCGCCAGCAGGTCGTCGACCACCGCCAACGTCAGCAGGAAAATCCGCAACGTCGACGGCAGGTGGGTGCTGATCACCGCCAGCACCGCCAGCGCGAACGCGATGTCGGTGGCCGTCGGGATCGCCCAGCCGCGCAGGGCGCCGTCGCCGGTGCGCAGGTTCACCAGCACGAACACCATCGCCGGGAGCGCCATCCCGCCGACCGCCGCGGCGATCGGGAGCGCTGCCCGGGCCGGGTCGCGCAGGTCACCGGCGACGAATTCGCGTTTGAGTTCCAGCCCGACGACGAAGAAGAAGATCGCCAGCAGCCCGTCGGACGCCCAGGTGCCCAGCGGAAGATGCAGGTGCAGTGCTGCCGGACCGACCGTGAAGTCCCGCAGTGTGTCGTAGCCGCCGGACCAGGGCGAATTCGCCCACACCATCGCGACCACTGTCGCCGCGAGCAGCAGGCCGCCGCCGACGGTTTCGCGCCGCAGGATGATTGCGATGCGCGAGGCTTCCGCCCACGATCCGCGGGGAAACAGCGGGGCCCGGACCGATCGAGTGCTGCTCATACGGTGCCTTCCGGTCGGGTTCCAACGACCGCCGACCAGACTTCCCGGCTCACCGGTTTCACCCTATCGCGGAACGCGGCAGTGCCGCGAGAGGGCGCCGGAGGAATGGGATTGGGGATGCACCCGGCCCCCCGCCCTCGACGCCTGCATGGTGGTCCGATCGCTGCCATTCGGGCGATCGAGGAACACGGACGACGCACCGAGCCGAGTGCGGTCTTGGTCCCGAGAAGCGCTATCCCGAATCAACCGTGGGTTCATCACGCCGAAGGTTTCTGTGCCCGTGCCGGACCAGGAAGCGCGAATAACGGATAGGCGCGAATAATGGGTAGGGAGGGGTGAGCAGTCGCAGACCTGCCAGGCCGGCGATCTCCTGGAGAGAGCGAGAAACGGATGCCTCTTTTCGTTGTCGAGTACACCTTCAGTCCCGAGACGTCGTCCGGTCGGGACGATCACCGCACCGATCATCACGGGTGGCTCGCCGAACTGGTCCGCCGCAAGGTGGTGCTGTCATCGCATCCGTTCGCCGAGGCGCACGGTGCCCGGTTCGTCGTGGACGCCGCCGACGCGGAGACCGTCACCCGCCTGTTCACACACGATCCCTTCGCCCGCGCGAATCTCGTCGAGACGGTCCGCGTCCGCGAATGGGACCCGGCGATGGACGAATTCACCGCCTAGCTCGCGGGTTGGGCCTTTCTCCGCGATGGGCCGCCGAACCAGATCGGTGACCCCGGGCAGGGATGGATCACGACTCCACCCGGAAGGTGAACGGGGCAGGGGACTTTCGCGAGTCATCCACGGCTTCTCCGAAGAACGATGACCAGACCGTTGAGGGGCGGTTCGGTGCCCTCGCCATGCTGGTCGGGGCACGGACGGGAAGCCGCGGACTGGCGTTGGGGTTTCCTCCGAGGTCGCCGCCGCCTCCTATTCGATCAGTGCCCTTGCTCCCGTAGTGGATTCGATCAGGCCGGTGCGGTTCGCGTCGCTGTTCTACTACGCGGTCGGTGACGGGTAACTCGCGAACGGGCTGCGACTGTCCTCGGCCGTCATCTGCTCGTGGTCGCACGGGCACTCTCCGCGGCCACCGTGCTGGCCGTCAACCGGCTCGACGTGCACTGAGCACAACCGCGAGCGGGCCTGACCCCCGTTCGTGTTGGGTGCACCCTAACGGGACACCAACCGCTGCCACCGGTGCACGGTCAGTGCGGCGCCGATCACCGGGATCGGAAGGACCAGCAGCAGTCGGCCGGCGGGGACGGCGCCGGTGTCCGCCGCCCACAGGCCGGGAAGGGAAAACGGGAACCATCCGCCGATTCCCGTCAGCACCGCCATCTGGGCGAGGACGACGACGGCGATGACCGCCGCGACGGCCGGCAGGTAGCCGCGGGCGAGGGTGGCGACCCAGGCGCACGGAAGGGCGAGCGCGGCCGTCAGGACGGCGACGAGCAGAAATTTCCCAACCCGCGTGCGGAGGTCGGGTTCACCGCTTTCGTCGAGGATCAGGCCCGCACCGATCAGGGCGGCGGCGAGGCCGACGGCGGTGGCCACCGCCCAGGCCGACAGGATCAGCAGCTTCGCCGCGGCGACCGCCGCCCGGGACACCGGTGCGGCGCAGATCCCGTGGACGGTGCCGTCGGTGAACTCCCGGCCGAAGACCCAGCCGATGACCACCCCGAAACCCAGCAGTCCGGCCACCGCGATGATGGTGTCGGCCGCGGTGAACAGACCGGCCCAGCCGCCCTCACCGCCGATCGACTGGGCCTTGGCGGCGGTCAGCGAGGAACCGCCGGCCGGCGGGTGCACCGTCAGCACGCACAGCGCGGTGACACCCGCGACCAGGAAGGCGGTGGTGACCTGGGCGGGGCGGGCGCGGCGGAACTTGAGCCACTCCACCGCCAGCGCGGCGCGGAGCTGGGCCCACCCGGTCACGGTGTGGCCTCGGTGTCGGCGTAGACCAGTTCGAAGAACCGCCGCTCGAGGTCGATGCCCGTCGGCGCGAGGGTGCCTTTGAGCCGCCCCTCGTTGATGACGGTGATGCGATCGGCGACCCGCGCCACCTCGTCGAGGTGGTGGCTCGAGACGAGGGTGGCCGCGCCCGCGCTGCGGGTGCGGCGCAGCAGTTCGCGGACCAGCATGATTCCGGCGGGGTCGAGGGCGTTGGTCGGCTCGTCGAGGATGAGCAGGTCAGGATCCGCGATCAGGGCGGCAGCGAGTCCGAGACGTTGCCGGTTGCCGAGGGAGAGCTTGCGGGCCCGGGTGTGGGCCCAGGAGGTGAGCACGAGTTCGGTGGTGTACCGGTCGGCGGCGGTCCGCGCCGCCGTGGGCGAGAGTCCGGCGAGGCGCCCGGCGATGCGCAGGTTCTCCACGACGGTCAGTTCGGGGTAGGCCAGCGGCATCTCGATCAGGTGCCCGACCTTCGTCCAGTGCCGCGCCGACATGGTGAACGGGTCGTGTCCGTGCACGGTGACCGTGCCCTCGTCGGCCCGGATCATGCCCAGCATCAACCGCATCAGCGTCGTCTTCCCGGCACCATTGAGGCCGACGAGGGCATGGACCTCGCCCGCGCGCAGATCGACGGTGACCTCGTGGAGGGCGCGGCGCGAACCGTAACGCTTGCTGACCCGGGTGCACTGCAGCACCACCGCGCCGGAGACTGTCATGGCAGCACCGGCGCGTGCGCGGTGATCCGCCCGGCGCCGGGCACCAGCGCGGTCAAGGCGAACGTGATCCGCTCGCCGAGAGTGCCGGTGCCGCTCTCGGCCCAATCCGTCAATGCCGCCGACAGTGCACCCATGCACGCCCCGGCGGCGACCTCGGCCTCGAGCCGGCCCGCCCCGGACGCCCGCAGGGCATCGGTGATGGCCCGCTGGGTGACAAGGTTGGTCTCCCACATCCGCGCCCGCAGCCGGGGGTGGGAGGTCACGATCCGCATGCGGGTCCGCACGTCCCCCAGGTCTGCTTCGGGCACCGTGCGCCAGGCCTGCGCCAGCCCGTCACACGCCCGCTCGAGCGCGCTGCGCGAGCAGGGTTGGCGGGCCACGCACGCCGCGATCACCGGATCGTACGGGTCATCTAGCAGCACAGCATCTTTCGTCGGGAAGTGACGAAAGAACGTCATGTGGGAGACACCCGCGGTCGCCGCGATCTGGTCGACGGTGGTGGCGTCGTAGCCCTGCGCGGTGAACAGGGCGATCGCGGTCGATTGGATCCGGGACCGGGTGCGGGCGGACTTCGACACCCCATAATGTTAGTCGCTAACATTATGGGGTTTCAAGACCCGCCGTCTCTCCGTCTGGCCGTCGGGGTTCGACGGCGGAGTGGGCGATGTCTCGGGCATCCATGCCGGGGCGCGACCCAGCCAGCCCCCCGAGACCCAATTCGTCGAATCCAGTGGGAAGGCGTTCAACACCATCCCCCATCCGACTTCGGCGTTCTACGAAACCCTGAACGTGATGGTGCAGGAGGAGCCCGCCACGGCGCCCAGCAGTACACAGTGACACTGCCCCCGGACATCCCCGCGGCCCGGTTCTGGTCACTAACCCTCTACGACAACGGAACCCGGTCGATGCTGCAAACCCCGCAGCGGTTTCCCCGTGCCGGCAGCCAAAGCTATCCGACCCCGGCCGCGGAAGCCGCCGCCGACGGGTCCACCACCGTCCACCTCGCCCCCGAAAAGCCGGACGGCGTCGCGGACGGCAACTGGATCCAGACGATGCCCGGCAAGGGATATTTCGTGATCCTGCGTTGCTACAGCCCGCTCGCATCCTTCTTCGACAAGACCTGGCGGCCCGGCGAGGTCGAGCGGGTGCGATAAGGCAGCGACAGCGTGACGCCGAAATCACCGGCGATCGCGGGTGTACGGCGCGCTTCTTCTGCGATCTCCGGACGCAACACTGGCACACCGATCCTATGTGTCGGCGCGGGTGGCGCCGGTGATGGAACCATCATCGGGACGAGATCAGCGTCCCAGCGCATGTCCGCAGTGGTCGGTCCTCGTCCCGCAAGCGGATCCCCGAGCGGCGAGGAATCTGGCCTCCGCGGGGCCGTTCTGCCGGGGTCGGGAAGACACCCCTCTACGCAGGACGTCCGAATCCGGGAATCTCGAGCCTGTCGGCGAGCCACTGGCAGACTGCCTGCGCGTAGAGGTCGGGCGCCTCGACGGGAAGCAGGTGGCCGACGTCATCGATGGGTCGGGGTGTCCAGCCCGGCCGTCGGGCGTGCTGCATGAGCGACGTGGGGTCGACAAGGTGATCGCCTTTTCCCCACAGCACGAGTACGGGCACCCGCACGGAATCGAGTGCCTCGTTCGTCGGCCGCTGCGTGATGAACATGGCTTTGACGATCGACGCGAACGCCGTGGCCGTGGCCGCGAGCCGTTCCGGGTGCTCGCGGGCCGCCTCGAGGTCATCGAGCCACAGGTCGACCTGCGCTGGTGAGACACGGCCCGGGTTTCCACCGATGAGGTCGGTCCGGCCACCTGAGAGGGAGCCCGCGTCGTTGATCGCGGTTCGCTTGGCGTCCAGTATGTGCCGGCCCGCCAGTCGCAGCACCATGCGTGTCGTTGGGGGGCCGGCTGCGACGACGAGGCGTCCCAGCGTCTGCCACCCGAGCGCCTCGGCTGGTGACGTCCGGCGCCACGGTAGCGTCGGGGCCACCAAGACGACTCCCCGAGTCTTCTCGGGCATCATCGTGGCGGCCAGGGCCGCGACCAGGCCACCCGTCGACCAGCCGTGCAGCACCACCTGGCTCTCGAGGCGCAGCTGCCCGGCGAAGGCCGACACGAAGCGAGCGTCCAGGTCCGCGCGTGGCCCATGCCGATACGGATCACCGGTGTGGCCGAC
>SEEV01000764.1 GCA_004211695.1 Rhodococcus sp. (in: high G+C Gram-positive bacteria) | reverse complement strand
GCGTCGGTCCTGCTCCGGACCATGGTGGTCGAGGGCCTCGTCGTGTACGACCAGGAGACGCGTCGGTACAACCTCGGCCCGCTGCTCGTGGAGTTCGGGGTCGCTGCGATCGCGCGAACCTCGGCGGTCGCTGCGTCACGGACGTACATGGAGTGGTTGGCCGAGCGGACCGAGCTGGCATGTCTCGCCATTCAGCCGATGCCCGACGGGCACTTCACAGCGATCGCGAAGATCGAGAGCCGCAAGGCCGTCAAGGTCACCATCGAGGTGGGCTCGCGCTTCGACCGAGATACCCCGTTGATCAGCCGACTCGCGGCGGCATGGCCGAGCAGGGATCGCCCGGAGCTCGTCGTGTACCCCGCCGACGAGCTCGAGGAGCTCCGGGCGCAGGGCTACGGCGCGGTCTACGGCGAATATCGACCCGAACTCAACGTCGTGGGGGTCCCGGTCTTCGACCGAGACGGCGAGCCGTGCCTCTTCATTGCCCTGCTGGGTATCGGTGACGACCTTACAGTCGAGGGCGTGGCCGGGATCGCCGACTACCTCGTCACCGCTTCGCGAGAGATCAGCTCGCACATCGGCGGCCGCATTCCCGAGGACTACCCGACTCCCGTCGGGGCGCCCGACCTCGACGCCGGGCGCGGCTGACCGACCCCCGTTTCTATCCATGCGGCGGCCCCACCGGGGCCCGCCGCTCCGAGCCGACCCTCAATGGTCGGCTGTCCACCTCCGGTGCCACGCGCCCGAGGTGCCCCGTCCAACGTTTGTAGGAGACACAGATGAAAAGCAGCAAGATCGCCGTCGTCGGCGGCACCGGACCCCAGGGTAAGGGGCTGGCCTACCGGTTCGCGGCGGCCGGCTGGCCCGTCGTCATCGGATCGCGTTCGGTCGAACGCGCGGAGGAGGCGGCCGTCGAGGTGCGCCGCCGCGCCGGTGACGGCGCCGTGGTCAGCGCCGCCGACAATGCGTCTGCAGCCGCCGACTGTCCCATTATCCTGCTGGTCGTCCCGTACGACGGCCACCGCGAGCTGGTCTCGGAACTGGCACCCACCTTCGCGGGCAAGCTCGTCGTCAGCTGTGTGAACCCGCTCGGCTTCGACAAGTCCGGGGCCTATGGTTTGGACGTCGAGGAAGGCAGCGCTGCCGAGCAACTGCGCGACCTCGTGCCCGAGGCCACCGTGGTGGCTGCGTTCCATCACCTGTCGGCGGTCAACCTGTGGGAGCACGACGGCCCCCTTCCCGAGGATGTGCTCGTGTGCGGCGACGATCGGTCGGCAAAGGACGAGGTGGCTCGCCTCGCGGTCGCGATCACCGGCCGCCCGGGCATCGACGGAGGGGCGCTGCGGGTGGCGCGGCAGCTCGAACCGTTGACCGCCGTTCTCATCAACGTCAACCGGCGCTACAAGACGCGCTCCGGTCTCGCCGTGAACGGGGTTGTTCATGATCCACGAGCTGCGTGAATACGTTGCGATACCGGACCGCGCCGAGGACCTGCACCGCAGGTTCGCCGACGACACCCTGACTCTGTTCGCGGAACTCGGGCTGCAGGTCGACGGCTTCTGGCACGAGACCGGCAACCGTGCCCGGATCGTTTACCTGGTCGCCTTCCCCGACGCTGAGGCCGGAACTGCATTCTGGGCCCGGTTCCAGGCCGATCCCCGGTGGCTCGCGCTGAAGGCGCGGACGGAGAGCGACGGGCCGCTCATCTCGGAGATCCGGAGCACGTTCCTGGTCACGCCGGCGTACGTCCGGCCCTGAACGGCGCCCAACGAGGTTGGGCCGACTCTTGACCGTGGCCGTGTTCTGCCCTTAACCTGTTCCATATAGTGATTCGAGTTCACAATCATGAAGAGAA
>SEEV01000293.1 GCA_004211695.1 Rhodococcus sp. (in: high G+C Gram-positive bacteria) | reverse complement strand
GGGTTCTCCTTGACGTTCACCAGTGTGACGTTGGGGCGGTTGAAGGTTTCGTAGTATCCCGAGTCGCACAGCGGGCGCCGCGCGTACAGGTCGGTGGGCGTGAGCTTGCGGGCGGTCTCGGGATCCTTGACGACCTCGGCGATCCTGCGGCGGATGAACTTTGCCGCCTCTTCATTCGCGTCCTCGTCGGTGGCGATGTCGCCGAACGTCTCGAACATGAACCGGAACCCGCCGCCCTCGTTCCACGCCTTCTCGTAGACGGCTTCGCGCTCCGCTTCATCGATGCTGAAGGTCTCGACGGTGCTCTCCACGAAACCCATGGCGGTGCTCGAATTGTGGACCTGGTCCCAGATGGCGTCGAAGTTGTCGCGGTGATGCTGAATTTGTTCCGGGGTGAGCTCGCGGTTACCGGCGGGAACGCTGTACTGTGGGGTGCGCTGGAACGACGTCAGGTGCGCAACAATCGGGGCACTGGCGGTGATCACCTGGTTGCCGGTCGATCCGTTGCCAATGACACCGACCCGCTTGCCGGTCAGGTCCAGGTCCTCGGGCCACGCGCCGGTATGCACCAGGCGGCCCTCGAACGTCTCGATGCCCGGGAAGCTGGGCATGTTCGTCGCGGACAGCAGGCCGAGGCCGGTGACCAGGAACCGGCACCGGTACGTGACGCCGCGGTCGGTCCGCACGGTCCAGGTGCCCGAGGGCTCGTCGAATTCGGCGTCGGTCATGCCGGTTTCGAGCTGGATATGCTCACGCAGGCTGTAGCGATCGACGACGCCGTTGAGGTACTGGAGGATTTCGGGCTGGGTCACGAACTTGGTCTTCCACGGGGTCTGCTCGTACAGGTCGCGGTCGAACGAGTACTGGTAGACGAAGCCCTCGGAGTCCGAGAGCGCTCCGGGGTACTTGTTCCAGTACCAGGTTCCACCGACTCCGCCGGCCTTGTCGATGGCGACGGCGTCGAGGCCCAACTCGTTGCGCAACTTGTACAGCATGTAGATCCCGCCGAATCCGGCTCCGACGACGAGGGCGTCGAGTTCGTGGATCTGATCGTGGGCGGTTGCATCCATGGCACATGTTCCTTCGGTCTCGCGTGGTGTGGCGTGCGCCACTTGCTTGGGACCATCATGGGAGGGGACACAGGTGCCGCAGTTGTTCCAATTTGAAACAACGGGCAAACATATGCTGTGACCTGCGCCGATGCCCGAATTGTGCGCTCAGATTCCTCGATACGCCGATGGCCCGGGACGTGGTGACGTCCCGGGCCATCGAAGTTGTAGGCCGTCTTCCGGTGGTGTGGCTAGTCGATGCTCGGCAGGAGCAGGACCTTGCCGGCATCGCCGCCTTGCAGGTCCAGGGCCTCCTGGAATTTGGACAGTCCCATCCGGTGGGTGACGAGGGAGTTCAGGTCGAGGCGCCCCTGCGAGACGAGTGCGCCGAGGACATCCCAGGTCTCCCAGAGTGATCGGCCGAAGCTGCCTTTCAACGTGATGCCGTGCTTGATGAGGTACCGGGTGATGTCCAGGGAGAAGGGTTGCCTGGGCACTCCGATACACACAGCGGTGGCTTCGCGGCGCAACGACTGCAGGACGAGGTCGAGGGCGCCGGGGGCGCCGGTGCAGTCAAAGCCGACGTCGAATCCGTGCCGGTCGGCGGCGTCGTTCAGGCACCAGTCGACGGCCGCGGGACCGGGCTCGAGGGCGACGCCGCCGAAGGTTCCGGCGATGCCGCGGCGGAAGTCGTTCGGCTCGATCACCACGACCCTCCGGGCTCCCGATGCGTGGGCGAGTTGCACGAGTGCCAACCCGATCGGTCCGGCGCCTGCGATGATCACCGAGCGTCCGGCGAGGTGGACCTCGCTGCGCAGCATGGCGTGTACTGCTACCCCGGCGGATTCGAACAGGGCACCGGTCTCGGTGGGGACGTCGCCGGGCAGTACGTAGCAGGCGTGTTCGGTGACGACCAGTCGCTCGGCGAATCCACCGTCGACGTGCAGGCCGAGGAGTTTCATGTTCAGGCAGTTATGGCCCTGACCGGTGCGGCAGTGGTAGCAGTTCCGGCACGCGATATGCGATTCGAGGGCGACTCGGTCGCCGAGCCGGAGCGTCTCGACGCCCGGTCCGACCTCGATCACGGTTCCGGCTACTTCGTGGCCGAGGACCACTGGGAGCTCGAGACCGAACGCTTTCGCGGTAGCGCTGTAGCGGACGAGTTCGCGGTCGGTGCCGCAGGGGGATGCGGCGGCGACCGCGATGCGGACCTCGCCCCGTGTCACGGGGCGCTCGGGTTGGTCGGTGTTGTACTCGAATCCTTCTTCGGGCCGCGTCTTGAAGATGGCTCTCATGGTGCCTTTCCGTTCCTCGACGGTGAGAAGGTGCTCAGGCAGCGGCAATTCCGGCCGTCAGTCCACCGCAGACGTAGAGGATCTGTCCGTTGACGAATCCGGCACGGGTGTCGAGGAAGAACCCCGCGGAGTGGGCGATGTCGTCCGGCTGTCCGATGCGCCGAGCCGGAACGGAGTCGACGATCTTCTTGGTGCGCTCGGGATCGTTGGCCTTGGTGAACAGTTCGGTCGCGATCGGCCCGGGCCCGATCGCATTCGAGGTGATACCCAGCGGGCCGAGCTCGAGCGCCCACACCCGGGTCAGGCCGATGAGTCCGGCCTTCGACGCGGCGTAGGCGGTGCGCAGTTCCTTGCCGAGTGCTGCCCGGGACGTCATGTTCACGATTCGCCCGAAGCCGGCGTCGGTCATCCCTGGCAGCAGGGCCTGGGTGCACTGGACCGCGCAGCGCAGGTTGAGAGCGAATGCCGCGTCCATTTCCGCGAGGGTTTGCTCGCGGAGCGGTCCGGGGAACACGGCACCGACGTTGTTGACAAGCCGTGTGACGGGACCGTCGGCGAGTACTTCCTCGAGTGCTGTGGCGGTGGATGCGGTGTCGGCGAGGTCGGCGAGCACGCTCTTGCCGACCGGGGAAGCGTCGCGGTCGATGACGACGATGTCCCAGCCGCGGGCTACGCCTTCCTCGGCGATGGCGCGGCCGATGCCGGAGGCGCCGCCGGTCACGAGAAGACGTTCGGGAGAGGTAGACACGTTCATACCGTCGCAATCGGAGTCAGAGGCGACCCGGTGGCGCCGGGTAGCCGAAGTGGGGGAGCGGTGAGCAGAAATCGCGAGCGCCGTTGCGCCCGCAGATGGTTCGCGAGTTCGGAGAGCCACCACAGCTCACCGAGATGTACCCCGAGTCGAAACAGGCACAGCTCGTGCAGTGGGAGAGCGGGCGAGTCGCGGAGTTCGGTGGTCGGGGGGAATGCCTCGACGGCGTAGTTGTCGGCGGCGATCGCGGCGACTCCGCTGTCTCGGATCCAGTCGTGCAGGTCGCGGTCGGCGCCGTCGAGGACCGCGCACACCCGTAGCGATTCCGGGGTGGGGTTGCCCTGCTGGGCGAGCACGTGCCGGGCGAAGCCGGTGTGCAGCACCAGCAGGTCACCGGGTTCGACGACGATGTCGTCGGCGGTGAGCACCCGTGCGAGATCCTCGTACCCGACAACGGTCCGTTCGGCGCCGAAGTGGGCCTCGAGGTCGACGAGGACGGCGCGGCCCTGCACGCCGTGCCGTGCCATATGACTGATGTCGACCGGGCCGGCATGCGAAGTCGACGCGAGGCCGTCATCGGCGCCGTCGAGGCAGCCGAGGCTGCCGATCCCGGCCCGGCGAGGTTCATCCGGTCCCACGACGTCGACACCGGCACGCCAGCCGTTGTAGTACACCCGCTCGGGTGCACCGTCGCCGTCTGCGTCGAACAGTGCACCGGCGTGACCGAAGGCGTCCCACTGGGTCGAGTACTGAGTATGCAGGACAACGAGATCGTCACTCATCACGTCGGTTGCGCCGGAATGGGCGACAGCCATGTCGCAATTGAAATTGACCGCTCCCGCCCGCAGTGTAGGACGCACGACGGGCGGAAACCGGTTGGCGTTGAGCGCCGTGCCGCCGGGCAGATCGAGCGGTAGGGACAGGCAGAACACAAGACCGTCGCGGACCTCGGCGACACCCTTGCGGACCTGGTCGGGTCCGAGCAGGTTGAGCCGTCCCAGCACGTCCTCCGGTCCGAAATCCCCCCACGTCGATCCCTCGGGTCGGTTGCGCCAGCGTGTCATCCCGTACCTCTCCTGCTGTAATCCAGCGCCCGCCGTGCCCTCGGATCCCGACGGAGCCGAGGGCACCGACGCTGTGCCCCGTAGACGTCAGTGGTCCGAGGAACCCAGGATCTGGTGGATTTCGATGACGTTGCCGGCCGGGTCGGTGAGGAAGATCTGGTCCCAGTCCTTCACCGCCCACTCGCCGTAGTCGGAGAACGGGATTCCTGAGTCGGTCAGGTGCTTGCGGACCTCGTCGAGATCGTCGGTACGGAACGCGAAGTGACCGGTCGCCAGAGGGTTGACGGCGTGCCCCATCCGGGCGCCGAGGTAGGCCTGCCGACGGCCGGCGTGGATCTGCTGGTCGCCGTCGCTGTCGCCGCTGGCGTCGAAGAACGCGACATTCTGCTGCCACTTGTCGTCGTCCTCGGTCTCGGCGCGATCGTTCTGGTGCCCGAGGTGCTCGATCATCGGCGGCAGAGGCGCCATGCTCAGACCCAGTGCCTTGGAGTAGAACTCGTGCAGTTCCCCCATGTCGTCGGAGACCACGTTCACGTGATGCAGGCGCAGCTTCATCGATGTTTCCTTCCTTCGTTCACGGTGCGCGACGGCCCCGTGCGGTGTTGGCCCCTGTGCCGGGTGTGCCTCGCCAGGACGCTCGGATCGACTCTCAGGAGTGACCGGTGGCGGCGAGTACCGCGCCAGGTGGCGCTACTCACATGATTGCCGACCGGAACCTACAAATCCAATACGAATCGCGTGGGTACTGATATCGGCAGAGTATTAGTGTGGAGATTCATGGACCTGCGTGATTTCGAAGCATTCATCGCGGTGGCCGAAGAGCTGCACTTCGGTCGTGCCGCCGCCCGCCTCCACATGGCCCAGCCGCCGCTGAGCAACCGCATCACCCAACTCGAGAACGAGCTCCGACTCCAGCTGTTCCAGCGGACCACTCGCAACGTGCGGTTGACCGACGCGGGGGAGCGACTGCTCGTGCCGGCGCGGCGGGCGGTGAACCAGGCGGCGGCGGTGCGGGAGCTGGCGGCCGCAATCGCTTCGGGCGAGGAAGGTCGTGTCCGGATCGGGTTCGCCGGTGCGTCGAGTCAGCGGGTCCTGCCGCTGCTGACCCGTGCGGTCCGCAAGGCTCATCCGGGGATCGACCTGGTCCTGCAGTCGCAGACCTACGTCTACACCGCCTTCGACCAGCTCGTTTCGGGCGATCTGGATCTCGCGTTCGTGCGGATTCCGATCGCCCGTCCCGAGCTCAGTTATCGGATCGTCGAGGCTGAGCGGGTGATGTGCGCGCTGCCGGCGGGACATCGGCTCGCGGACCGGGACAGTGTGCGCCTCGAGGACCTGATTGACGACGACTTCGTCAGCCTTCCCGAGGACAGCCGCTCGATGTTGCAGTTGACGATGTACTCGATGTGTATGTCGGCGGGGTTCCGGCCGAAGATTGCCCAGGTGGCACCGGACTCGAGCACGGTGCTCGCCCTGGTGGCAGCGGGTGCCGGGGTGACCATCACGTTGAGCTCGGTCTGCCCGGTGCAGACCGTCGGGATCGTGTACAAGCCGATCGAGGGAACCGAGCCGAGCCACCTCTTCCCGGCCCTCGCCTGGCGAACCGACAACACCTCACCTGCGCTGCTGCGTGTGCTCGAGGTCGGTGAAACCGCCCTGCCGACACCGGACCTCGATTCATACGGGTTGGATATCAACAAATGAGAAATGAGTCTTGGACAAAGATAGATCGAGGCCGATAACTTCCTTACGAAGCCTGTGGCGAGCGTCACGCTTCGCCGTTCGAGGGAGTCAGATCATGGTGAGACCAATGGCGGACAAGACAACGAGGTACCGGGGGTCGGCAGGCTCCATGGACGGTGGCACGTTGCCGGCCATGCCGACCCTGGAGTTGCCCGAGCGCCCCGGCTGCGGAAGATCATCGGCCCGGGCGTCATCATCGCGGCGGTCGGAATCGGCACCGGCGAATACCTGCTGCACCCGTTCATCACCAGCCGGGTCGGTCTGACCTTCCTGTGGGCCGCCGCGATCGGCCTCGGTCTCCAGTATTTCATCAACACCGAGGTCGCGCGGTACACCCTCGCGACCGGTGAGACCATACTGACCGGATTCCTGCGACTGTGGCGGGGCTGGGCCCCGCTGTTCATCGCGATGACGGTCATCCCCTTCGCCTGGCCGGCCTGGATGACCAGTTCCGCGCAAATGCTAACCTTCCCGCTGGGCGGTGGCAGCGTCCAGTGGATCGCGGTTGGTGGTCTCGTCCTGATCGGCGCCGTACTTACCTTCTCACCGGTGGTATACAAGACCGTCGAGAAGCTCGAGATGTTCAAGATCATCATGGTGCTGCTGTTCGTGGCATTCGCCGTCGTCCTGATCGGCTGGCAGCCGTGGACCGACCTCCCCCACGCCACCGTGCAGGGCATCGGCCGACTGCCGCAGGAGGTACCGGTCGGAGTGCTCATGTCGGCACTCGTCTTCGCCGGAGGTGGCGGTGCCGTGAATCTCGCGGTGAGCAACTGGGCCCGAGACAAGGGCTGGGGCATGGGAATACATGCCCCGCGCGTCGTCTCCCCGGTCACCGGCCAGGAAGAGGCAGGCACCGCGACCGGCTGTCAATTCGAGGTCACCGAAACCAGCCTGTCTCGGTGGAAGCAGTGGTGGAAGGCCGTTCGCATCGAGCAGTTCCTGACGTTCTACCTCGTCACCCTGGTCTCGATCATCGTCTTCGCACTGTTGGCGTACAAGATCATCGGCGTGGGCGGCTACACAGGCGCCGCCGATCTCGGCTTCATCAAGTTCGAGGGCACCGTGCTCGGCGAGCAATATGGCGAATGGCTGAAGATCCTCTTCTGGACCATCGGCGCCGTCTCCCTCGTGTTCGCCAACTTGGTGGTGGTCGACCTCGTCGCCCGCATCACCTCGAACATCCTCGCCACCACCTACCTGCGGGACAACTCCACCTGGACCGAAGCCAAGACCTACTCGGCCGCCGTGTGGGTGATGGTCGCGCTCGGTGCCGCAATCCTCGCACTCGGCCTCGATCAACCCCTGGTGCTGATCGCGATCGCGGCCTTGCTCAACGGGCTGGTGATGGTCGTGTACTGCGTGCTCATCATTCGAGTAAACGGAGCACTCGACCACCGAATCGGCATCTCACGTCCGCGTCGAATCGTGCTCGGCGTCGCCTCCGTCGCCTACGCGGCCTTCACCGTCTACACGATCGTCACCTGGATCCAATCATGAGAGCAACGGACAACAGCATGAATGCAACCGAAAAGAACCTCCCCACAGTCACGTTCGTCGGAATCGGCGCAATCGGCATGCCGATGGCGCACCGCCTCGTCTCCCGCGGCTACGACGTCGCCGCGGTCGATCCGAATCCGGCGTCCCGCGCCCGGGCGGAAGCCGACGGCATGCAGTCCTTCGACGACATGGCCGCGACCCCTGTCAGCGACGTGGTTCTGGTGCTGGTCGCTACGGGTCAGCAACTCCTCGACACGGTCAAGGCCGGAACCGCGAACCGGCAGGTCGATCACCAGACCTGGGTGATCTGCTCGACCGTCGGACCCCGCGCCGCGAAGGAGGCAGCGAAGATGCTGACGGAGTCGGGCGCCGCGGTCGTCGACGCGCCTGTCACGGGCGGTGTCCCGGGCGCCGAGAAGGGAATGCTGCGGTTCCTGACCGCCGGCGAAACCACCTCGGTCGAGGCACTGCGAGACCTGTTCGCAGCACTCGGCGAAGTGGCACTGGTCAGCGACCGTCCCGGCGACGGTCAGGCGACCAAGATCGTGAACCAGCTGTGCAGCTCAGTCCATCTGGCCGCGGCCGCCGAAGCCATCGCCCTTGCCACCCACCTCGGCCTCGATCCGGTCAAGACCGTCGGCATCATCAGCGGCGGATCGGGCGCCTCATGGTTCTTCGACGAGCGCGGACCCCGCATGGCCGAGCTCGGCACCGTCCCCGACGTGCTCACCCGGCTGGCGATCCTCGCGAAAGGCAACGGACTCGTCCACGAGGAAGCCGCCGAGCACGGTGCCCATGTCCCGCTGCTCGAAGCCGCCAAGAAGCAGTATCAGCGTGCGGCCGAGCTGGGCCTGCTCGAGGCCGACGACAGCCAGATCATCCGGACTTACCTCACCTGACGACACCACCGAAGACCGGCCGGGCGACGAGGCCCGCACAGTAGCTCCCAAACGATTGCCGGTCCCGTCCCGACGACGGGGCCCGCCTCCCGATGCCCGAAACAGGACGAAAATCATGAAAATCACTCGAGTGCGGGCGATCCCGTTCGCCATTCCTTACCGCAAACCGCTGCACTTCGCCAGTGGCCACATCGACGTCGCGGACCACGTCCTCGTCGAGGTCGTCACCGAAGACGGCATCATCGGTATCGCCGAGGCGCCCCCGCGCCCCTACACCTACGGCGAAACCCAGGCATCCATCGTCGCGGTGATCGAGACCGTCTTCGCCCCCGCCATCGTGGGGATGTCACTGCTCGGACGTGAACAGGTGCGGGAGAAACTGAACCG
>SEEV01000292.1 GCA_004211695.1 Rhodococcus sp. (in: high G+C Gram-positive bacteria) | reverse complement strand
CTCAACAGCTGGCCCGACAACGCGAGCCTCGACAAGGCCCGCCGGCTGCTCTGGCCGGTGAAGCAGAAGTACGGCAAGCAGATCTCCTGGGCCGACCTCCTCGTCTTCGCCGGCAACTGTGCCCTGGAGTCGATGGGATTCAAGACCTTTGGATTCGGATTCGGCCGTGAGGACATCTGGGAGCCCGAGGAGATGTACTGGGGCCCCGAGGACACGTGGCTCGGCGACGAGCGCTACAGCGGCGACCGCGAACTCTCGGGTCCGCTCGGCGCCGTGCAGATGGGCCTCATCTACGTGAACCCGGAGGGGCCCAACGGCCAGCCGGATCCGCTGGCTGCCGCCCGCGACATCCGGGAGACGTTCGCCCGCATGGCGATGAACGACGTGGAGACCGCCGCGCTGATCGCCGGCGGCCACACCTTCGGCAAGACCCACGGCGCAGGCGACGCCGACCTGGTCGGTCCGGAACCGGAAGGCGCCCCGATCGAGCAGCAGGGCCTGGGCTGGAAGAGCGCCTACGGCACCGGCGTGGGCAAGGATGCGATCACCAGTGGTCTCGAGGTCGTGTGGACCCCCACACCGACGAAGTGGGACAACAGCTTCCTGGAGACCCTGTACGGCTACGAATGGGAGCTCACCAAGAGCCCTGCCGGTGCCTCGCAGTGGACCGCCAAGGACGGCGCAGGCGCCGGCACGATCCCCGACCCGTTCGACTCGTCGGCGGGGCGTGCTCCCACGATGCTGACCACGGACCTCTCGTTGCGCATCGACCCGGCCTACGAGAAGATCACCCGGCGTTGGCTCGACCACCCGGAGGAGTTTGCCGAGGAGTTCGCCAAGGCGTGGTACAAGCTGCTGCACCGCGACATGGGCCCCGCCACACGGTATCTCGGCCCGTGGGTTCCCGAGGCGCAGCTGTGGCAGGACCCGGTTCCGGCAGTCGATCACCAGCTGATCGGTGACAACGAGATTGCTGCACTGAAGGGCAAGATCCTCAACTCGGGCCTGTCCGTCTCCCAGCTGGTGTCCACCGCCTGGGCGTCGGCAGCCACCTTCCGCAGCACCGACATGCGCGGCGGCGCCAACGGAGCACGTATTCGGCTCGAGCCGCAGAAGGGCTGGGAGATCAACAACCCGGCCGAGCTGTCGAAGGTCCTGCAGACCCTCGAACAGATCCAGCAGGACTTCAACGCGTCGCAGTCCGGCGGAACGAAGGTCTCGCTCGCCGACCTGATCGTCCTGGCCGGAACGGCGGCCGTCGAGAAGGCGGCGAAGAGTGCCGGGCACGACGTCACGGTCCCGTTCACACCGGGACGTACGGACGCCTCGCAGGAGCAGACGGACGTGGAATCGTTCGCCGTGCTCGAGCCGAGGGCCGACGGGTTCCGCAACTACCTCCGCGCCGGAGAGAAGTTGCCTGCGGAGGCCCTTCTGGTCGAACGGGCGTACATGCTGAACCTGACCGCACCGGAGATGACGGTGCTCGTCGGCGGCCTGCGTGCCCTGAACGCCAACTTCGGCCAGACTGCGCACGGCGTCTTCACCGACCGGCCCGAGACGTTGACCAACGACTTCTTCGTGAACCTCCTCGACATGGGCACGGTGTGGAAGGGGTCCGAGTCGGCGGAGAACGTGTACGAGGGTCGTGACCGAGTCACCGGCGATTCCAAGTGGACCGCCACCGCCGTCGACCTGGTCTTCGGGTCCAACTCGCAGTTGCGTGCTCTGGCCGAGGTCTATGCCACCGACGACGCGAAGGCGAAGTTCGTCCAGGACTTCGTCTCCACATGGGTCAAGGTGATGAACCTCGACCGGTTCGACGTCGCCTGATCGTTCACACCACGGCACCCCGCGAGTTCGGCACTCGCGGGGTGCCCTGCTGTGGGTCGGTCACGTGCGGGTGAGGTGCCGATCCTTCGCCTTCCGGCCGACCGCCACGGACACCAGCATGAGCAGCGCCCCCCCGACGAAGCAGGTGGCGTACCCGAGGTGTGGTGCGAGGAGGGAGATGACGAACGGGACGGCGAAGCCGACGTAGATCAGGCAGTAGAACACGGCCACGGTCTGCGCGAGTTCGTCTGCCGGCGCCAGCTTTTCGACGGACAGGAGTCCCGAACCCAGCAGGATGCCATAGCAGGACCCGAGGAGGAAGGCCGCGACGACGATCGCGGCGACGGACAGCGCACCGTCCGTGTACGCGACCACGGTCGCGGCGCCGAATCCCAGCACGCCGAGGGTGATGCCGACCCGGATCCCGGCGGCGTCGTCCTGCTGCGACCACCGTGTGGCCCACGGCTGGATCACCGCGCCGGTGAGCAGGGTCAGTGCCGCCACGAGTCCGGTGAACGCCACCGACGTGGAGCGCAGCGACTCGGACACCAGCGGCGGGAGGGTCGCGAACGACACCGTCGCGACGCCGAACACCCATGGCGCCCACGGCGCGATGCCCCACCGGAACTGCGGGGTCGACAGCGCCGACAGGGATTTCGCGATGCCGCTGGTGGCGCGTCCCCGCGCATCGGGCACCGACCACACCAGCGCCAGAGCGCCGACCATCAGCGCGATGTGCACCAGGTACGGGAGCAGCTCGGGGGCGGGAAGCCACTGCGCGATCAGTCCGGCGAACAGGGCACCGCATCCGAATCCCGCGGACAACGACACGGCGGCGCGGCGCGCACCCGCCCCGGCAGGCGCGGCGGAGCTGAGTTCCTTCATCCAGGCGGTGCCGGCGCCGAACGCCATGCCGGACGCGAGTCCGGCCAGCACCCGCCCCAGATAGAGCAGGTCGGGGACAGCGGCGCCGGCGATGAGCACGAGCGACGAGACGATGCCGACGGGGATCATGGGCAGGATCACCGCGCGCCGGCCGAACCGGTCGGACACGCGCCCGAAGTACAGCAGGGCCGGGATCAACCCGACGACGTACGACGCCAGCATCGCGGTGAACGAGCCGCTGCCGAGACCGAGATGCTCGCGGTAGACGAGCTGCATCGGGGCGAACTGGTTGGCACCCCAGCTGACCGCGAACATCGCGACGGCAAGGCGGACCCACTGCGAGAGCATCACCCGATCCTCCCAGAGCCCCGCACGCGGCGGAGTATCAACTCTTCACAGCTCGGGGCACTCATTCCTGTGCAGACTGGCCGTGTGCGGCGGGTGCGGGGACCTCTAGCGTCGACCCCGGGCACGAGCCGAGGAGGACATGTGTGGGGTAACGACGGCAGCTGGGTCGGCTCGGATGCGCACGCGATCGCGCGGGCGGTGAGGAGCGGCGAGGTGTCGGCGAGTCAGGTGCTCGACGAGCACCTCGCGCACATCAAGGCCCGGAACCCGGAGCTGAACGCCGTCGTCACCGTCGCCGAGGACCAGGCGATCCGGGCCGCAGACGACCTCGACAGCCGGATCGGCCGAGGTGAGGATGTCGGTCCGCTGGCCGGGGTCCCGTTCACGGTGAAGGACCTGATCGCGACCGCGGGCGTTCGGACGACGGCGGGATCACGCGCGCTCGCGCACAACGTGCCGCGGGTCGACGCCCCCGCGGTGGCCGCGATGAGAGCGGCCGGCGCGATTCTCGTCGGGAAGACGAACACCCCCGAGTTCGGGGCGAGCGGCCTGACGCACAACGACCTCTTCGGGTACACGGTGAATCCCCTCCGACCCGACGGTGTTCCCCGCTCACCCGGAGGGTCGAGCGGCGGCGAAGCGGCGGCGATCGCGTCCGGGATGAGCGTGGTCGGTCTCGGCACCGACTTCGGCGGCTCGGTGCGCTGGCCCGCCCACTGCACGGGGCTGCGCTCCGTGCGCCCGACGATCGGCCGGGTGGACCCCGACGGACAGTATCCCGGTGTCCCGTCGGGCGATCATCTGCTGACCAATCCCGCGACCATGCACGGCATGCTGCAGACGATCGGCCCGATGGCGCGAACCCTGCAGGACGCGGCGCTGGTGCTGCGGGTGCTCTCGTCCCCCCGGTGCCCGTGGACGGACCCGGAGTCGGTGGACCTCTCGCGCCTCGACATCACGTGGGCGCCCGGTGAGGGCACCGTGCCCGTCGGCGAGGAGATCGCCGCGGCCGTAGCCGGTGCCGCCCGACGGCTCGGTGCCCGCCCGTACGAGGGCGGGGCGCTGGCGGAGGGCAACGCACTGTTCGGGAGGTTGCGTTCGGTGGAAACCCACACCGACATCGAGGAACTCGGCACCGACTTCGGGACGAACATCGCCACCATGCTCGCCGACGTGCCGGACGTGGACCGGCGTCTGGTCGAGAAACTGTGGGCGCAGCGGTCGGAACTGGTGCATCGGCTGCTCGGGGAGATGGGAGACGTTCTCGTGCTGCCCGTCGCCTCCATTCCGGCGCCTCCGCTCGGCGAGGAAGTGTTCGACGTCGATGGGCACTCGCTGACGTGGGCTCAGGCGCTGGCGAGTTGCCGCGCGATCAGCGTCACGGGTCTGCCGTCTGTTGTCGTTCCGGTGGGAAATACGAAGTCCGGGTTGCCGATCGGCGTGCAGATCGTCGCGCGGCCGTGGTGCGAGCACGTGGCGCTGGCCGTGGCCGCCCGGTTGTGAGGCGGCCACGGCCGGCGCGGTGTCAGATCACCCGGTCTCGCCGGAGACCCTGGATGTCTTCTTCGCTCAACCCGAATTCGCCCAGCACCTCGGCCGTGTCCTGCCCCAGCACCATCGGCGGCGCATTCCGGATCGGCAGGGTTTCCTCGTCCACCCAGAACGGCCCCCGGACCAGCGGCACCTCACCGCCGTCCGGGGTGGTCACGGGTTGCACCATCTTCAGTGCCTGCACCTGCGGGTCGGCGAACGCCTGATCGATCGTGTGGACGGGACCGCACGGAATGCCCGCGGCGCGAATGAGCCGCACCCAGTCGGCCGCCGGCCGCGCGGACAGCAGTTCGAGAAGTTCCTTGGTGAGCCGGTCGCGGTGCGCGAGTCGTGACTGACCGGTGCGGTATTCGGGCCGGACGGCGAGGTCGGGATCTCCGAGAACGTCGCACAGCGACACCCAGTGCCGGTCCGAGCCGGTGGCGATGATGATGGGGAAATCGGCGGTGTCGAACGTGCCGTAGGGGGTGATCGTGGGGTGCGTGTTTCCGTTCGGCTCCGCGACGCGTCCGGTGCTCAGGTAGTCCTGCGCCTGGAACGACATGATCGACAGCGCCGACTCGAGCAGGGACGTCTGCACGTGATGGCCGGCGCCGTCGCGTCCGCGGGCCACGAGCGCGGCCGTGATGCCCAGTGCCGCATAGATACCGGATACGGTGTCGATGATCGGGATGCCGACGCGCATCGGCGTGTGGTCGCCGGCCCCGGTCACCGACATCAGTCCCGACATGCCCTGCGCCACCTGATCGAGCCCGGGCGAGAACTGCTCCGGGCCGGTGGGGCCGAAACCGCTGACGCTCATGACGATCACCCCCGGATTGTCCTCGGCGAGCGATTCCTGGTCGAGTCCCATGTCGGCGAGGACGCCGGGGCGGAAGTTCTCCACGATGACGTCGACGTCGACGGCAATGCGGCGCAGCAGTTTCCGGCCCTGTTCGCTGCGCATGTCGAGCGCCACCGAGCGTTTGCCACGGTTGACGGACGCGAAGTAGAGGCTGTCGCTGCCGTCGAACGGCGGCCACTGCCGGGAACTGTCGCCACCGGAACGGGTCTCGACCTTGATGATGTCGGCGCCGAAGTCGGACAGCAGCGCAGTGCACAGCGGTCCGGCGAGGGCCCGCGTGAGGTCGAGGACCCGGATCCCGCTGAGCAACTGATTCATGGTGGATCCTCGGTTCTCTGTGAAGGAAGGGGACCGTCCGAGAATTACGGACTCGCCGACCGATAGCGATGGCGACAATGCACAAGCGGCCGCTGGGGATTTCGGCGCATTGTGTGCCGCGACGGCCGGTCGCCGCCGGTTAGCGTGAGGTTCCCGACGAAGCACCCGAGGAGGACGACACGATGCGCGACATCCTGACGGGCCTGGAATCGTGGTTCGACCGCGGCGAGAACTTCGCCCTCGCCACGGTGGTGCGCACCTGGAAGTCGTCCCCGCGGGCCCCGGGCGCGGCGATGGCGGTGTCGGAGTCCGGTGAGGTGCGCGGAAGCGTGTCGGGTGGGTGCGTCGAGAGCGCGCTGTACGAGACGGCGCGGGACGTGCTCGCCGACGGACGCAGCCGCACCGAAGTGTTCTGCGTGGCGGACGACGATGCCATCGGTGTCGGGTTGACGTGCGGCGGCACCATCGAGGTGTTCGTGCAGCGCATCGGGCCGACGGACTTTCCGGACTTCGCGCAGGTGGCGGGCCGCATCCGCGGGGGTGAGTCGATTGCGGTGGTGACGGAGACGGGCGACGGCGCCCGGACCCGGCGCTGCGTGATCGCCGAAAGCGGACCGGTGGGCGAACTCGACCTGCCCGAGACCGATGTGGAGAGCGTCCGCCGTCGCCTCGACGCCGGTGAGTCGGTCGTATATCAGCTGCAGTCGGAGACGGTGTGCATGGTCGAGATCTTCGCGCCGCCACCGCGGATGTACATCTTCGGGGCCATCGACTTCGCCGCGGCCATGTGCACGCTCGGCGCGTTCGCCGGCTACCACGTCACCGTGATCGACGCCCGCGCAGTCTTCGCGACCCGCGCCCGCTTTCCGGACGCCGACGACGTCGTCGTGATGTGGCCGCACCGGTTCCTCGAGGCCGCGCCGGTCGACCGCCGGACCGTCCTCGCCGTCCTCACCCACGACGAGAAATTCGACATCCCGCTGCTGGGGCTCGCCCTGCGGTCGGACGCGGCGTACATCGGCGCGATGGGCAGCCGGGCCACCCACGAACGCCGGGTCGCGCTGCTGCGGGACCAGGGAACGACCGCCGAGGAATTGGCGCGGCTGCATTCACCGATCGGCCTCGACCTGGGCGCCCGCACCCCCGAGGAGACGGCGGTGTCGATCCTGGCCGAGATGATGAAGACGACCCGGGGCACGTCGGGGCTCGAACTCCAGCTGCTGACCGGTCCGATTCACCGCGATGCGCCGGCCGGCGCCGGCCGACCAGCCGAGTGCACCGCGTGATCATTGTTTGACGGCTGTTCGGGTGGGGACTTATGGTCACACTTTCGCGCCGTCCGGGGCGAGTGTCGGATCAGGTGAGCAGGGTGTTGCAGTGACGACGAGGGATGTCGGTAGTTCCGCTCCCGGGTTCCGCGCAGCCGCCGACACCGATACCGGGCCTGGACTCGATCTTCCACCGCAGTCGATCACAGAGGTGTTGGGGGCCGATCTCCTCGTCTCGCCGACGCTGGTGGCCGGCGGCACCGGCACCTCCCGCGAGGTGTCGAACGTCGCCGTGATGGCGATACCGGACATCGGGCCGTGGCTCCGGGGTGGGCAGCTGCTGATCACCACGACCTCGGTGCTCGGCCGGCTGGTCGAGCCGATCGACGCGTTTCTCACCCGGCTCGACAGGCGGGGCGTCGCCGGACTCGCGGTGCGACTCGACGACGACACCGCGGCGCTTCCGGCCGAGATGTCCGATGCGGCCGACGAACTCGGGCTTCCCGTCGTCGTGGTTTCCGACCTGTACTCGCAGGCGCATCCGCTGTCCGGCGGCCTCGCGGAGTTGTCGGCCCGGCAGGTCGAAGCCGTGTTCGAGGCGGACCGGTTGCGCAGAGTGCTCGTCGATGTCGTGATGGCCGGCGGCGGATTCGCCGAACTGTCCGTCGCCGTGGCCCGGGAACTGGGCGGAGCAGTGCTGATCACGACCCCCGACGGACGTCAGTTGTGCCGCGCCGGCGACGAGTCCGAGCTGACTCGGCTGGCATCGAGTGCGGCGCTCGACTCCACGGGGCGGGTCCGCACCGATTCCACCGAGGGCGGTCTCGGCCTGCACCGGCTGGGCGACGAGTCCATCGCGGTGTCGGCGATTTCGGCCAACAACATCGATCACGGGCGGTTGGTGCAGTTCAGCACCGGACCGCAACTGCGCAGCGAGGATCTGTACCTCGTCGAGCAGGCGGCGGCGGTGTGCGCCCTGGTGGTCGCCCGCGAACTGGTGGTCTCCTCGGTGGAGGAGAAGCACCGCGCCAACTTCGTCCGCGACCTGTTGCTCGGCCGCGGCGGCGAGCACGAGCACGTCGTCGCGCACGCCAAGACGTTCGGCTGGGATCTCGATCGTCCGGTGGTCGTCGTGGTGATCGAACCCGATCCGGTCGGTGAGGACGAGCCGTCGATGCCCACCCGGATGCCGCTCGTCGAGCGGCAGGCGCGGGCATTCACGAGTGCCGTCGCGGGCCGCGACACCGGCGCCGCCGTCACCGCGCTGGCGACGGAGACGGTGATCCTCATGGGTGTCGGCACCGACACGATGAACCTCGTCCACGAACTCGTCTCCACCGTGCGCGGCGCCGGCGGCGGTGGTCGCCGGGCGTTCGGGGTGGGCGTGTCCCGGCCGACGGACTCCGTGGACGGCATCCCCGCCCTCTACGGGCAGGCCCGGACCGCGCTGAAGGTGGGGCGGCAGATCACCGGCGCCTGGGCGGTGACGCATTTCGACGACCTCGGCGTCTACCGGCTGCTGAGCCTCGTTGAGGACGACCGCGAACTCGAGTCGTTCGCGCAGGAGACCCTGCGTGAGCTGACGGCGGACACATCCGAGGCGCAGGACATGCGGCGCACCCTGGAGGTGCTGCTCGCCACCAACATCAA
>SEEV01000763.1 GCA_004211695.1 Rhodococcus sp. (in: high G+C Gram-positive bacteria) | reverse complement strand
CAGGAAGTGGACTATTCGGAAACGCTATCGGGGAAGGCCGTCTGCGTGTATCCGCCGCGCAGGGTGCCTTCGATGTAGCTCGCCTTGCACGCGCGGCGGGCGATCTTGCCGCTCGACGTGCGGGGAATCGAGCCCGCGGGCACCAGCAGGATGTCGCGCGCGGTGATCCCGTGCCTGCTCGACAGCGCAGCCCGCACCGTGTCGGCGACGGGCTGGGGGTCGGCCTTACCCGCACCCGGTGCGCGCTCGGCGACGATCACGAGCTGCTCCGAGGAGTCGTCCGCGTCGTAGTTCAGGCCCGAGTGGGTGTTCTCGAACACGACGGCGGGCAGCTGGTTGGCCGGGACTGCGAACGCGGCGACGAAGCCGGGACGCAGCGCTCCGCTGGCCTCCTGCGCCGAGAACTCGAGGTCCTGCGGGTAGTGGTTGCGGCCGTCGACGATCACGAGGTCCTTGACGCGGCCCGTGATGAACAGCTCGCCGTCGATGTAGACGCCGTAGTCGCCGGTACGCATCCAGTTGGCGTCCTCGGGCGTGCCCTCCGTGTGGCTGCCCTCGGCGAGCCGGTTCGTGAGCTTGTTGTGGAACGTCTCCGCGGTCTCGTCGGTACGGCCCCAGTACCCGATGCCGATGTTCTCGCCGTGCAACCAGATCTCACCGACCCGGTCGTCGGGCTGCTCGATGCGGGACTCCGGGTCGACGATCGCGGCCCACTGGCTGCGCGCGACGTACCCGCAGGACACCTGCGGGATGGCGTTCTCGGCGTCCTGGTCCACCTTCACGACGCGGCCGGCGTTGAGTTCGTCACGATCGACGTAAATGACGCGGGCCTCGTCCGAGTGCCGGGTGGCGGACACGAACAGGGTGGCCTCGGCCATGCCGTACGACGGCTTGATCGCCGTCTTCGGCAGACCGTAGGGCGCGAACGCCTCGTTGAATTTGCGCATCGACGACGTGGTCACCGGCTCGCTGCCGTTGATGAGGCCGATGACGTTGCTGAGGTCGAGGCTCTCCCCGTTCTTCGGCAGACCGCGGGCGGCCGCGTGCTCGAAGGCGAAGTTGGGTGCGGCCGCGAACGTGCCCGCACCGTCGGACACGGCCGCGAGTTCCTTGATCCACCGGTACGGCCGCTGCACGAACGCGCGCGGGCTCATGATGGTGATGTACTTGCCGCCCAGGGCGGGCAGGATGACCGTGAGCAAGCCCATGTCGTGGAACAGCGGCAGCCAGGTGACGCCGCGCGAGTTCTCGTTGAGCTCGATGGAGTCGACCATCTGCAGGGCGTTGGTGCCCACAGCGCGGTGCGTGATCTCCACACCGGCGGGCACGCGGGTGGAACCGGACGTGTACTGCAGGTACGCGATGTCGTCGAGATTGATCTCGGGGCGCACCCAAGACTCGCCGACGCTGTCGGGGATGGCGTCGACGGCGATGATGCGGGGCCGCTCGGCTGCCGGGAGGGACCGGAAGAACTGCCGAACACCCGCGGCGGAGGAGGTGGCCGTGAGGATGGCGGCAGGCTTGCAGTCACTGAGGACGGCGTGCAGGCGGTCGGTGTGGCCGGGTTCGTCGGGGTCGAACAGGGGCACCGAGATGGTTCCGGCGTGGATGGCTGCGAAGAAGGAGATGACGTAGTCGAGACCCTGCGGCGCCAGGACTGCGACACGGTCGCCGGGTTTGGTGACCTGCTGGAGGCGGGCCGCGACGGCGCGCAGCCGGTGGCCGAACTGTTCCCAGGTCAGCTCCTGCGCTTCGCCGTCTCGGTCCCGCGAATAGTCGATGTAGCGGTATGCCAGCTCGTCCGAGTTCTCCCGGGTGTGCCGCTGGACGTAGTCGACCAGCGTGCTTCCCGAGTCGAGCCTGAT
>SEEV01000024.1 GCA_004211695.1 Rhodococcus sp. (in: high G+C Gram-positive bacteria) | reverse complement strand
AGGGCGAAGTCCACCCCACCCCAGCGCATCTGCTGCGCCGCCGACCACACCGCCTGCAGACCGGACCCGCACAGCCGGTTGACGGTGTACGCGGGGGTCTTCTCGGGAAGTCCGGCGGCGAGGGCGACGCGGCGGGCGTTGTAGGCATCCGGGCCGACCTGACCGATGCAGCCCATCACCACCTCGTCGATGTCGCCGCCCGGCACCCCGGCACGCCCCAGCGCGGCCTTGACGGCGGTGGCACCCAGTTCGTGGGCGGGCACGTCCTTGAACGCACCACCGAAGCTGCCGATCGGGGTCCTCGCGCCGTCGACTACCACGATCGGTTCAACAGAATTCATGGAAAACCTGTTCTTTCAGATGGATTGGATGAGGGATTCGTCGGGGGATCGGGGCCCCTGCCGCTATGGGTATTGTCGGGTTTCGGCCAACTGCAGCCAGAGTCGTCGTCTGTCTTCGACGGGCAACTGGGATGGATAGTCGTCGAGGATCCGCGCGAGCTGTTGTTCGTACCTCCCAGTCGTCATTCCGAACCGGGTGATGAGCTCGTCGGATGGTGGGGTGCCGTACGGCAACCACTGGCACGCGAACTCGATGATCGCTGTATCGAAACTGTCCACGAACGGACTCCCCTCACTGGCGAACTCAGGATTACCTAGCTACCGGTCGCTCAGTGTGCGGTGCGAACCGGGCGGGAAGTGCCTGAGTCGGGATATCGGAACAACAGCATCGGTAAGGGCCCCGGTTGTTCGCACCGTGGAAACGATCGGGCATGTACTCCTGACCGCTGTTCGCTCGATCACAAACATCGGGTTGTTGTGTCCGGCATCACAGCAATGGCCGTCGCGCTGTGCCGATTTGATCGGAATATGCGAACGACCCTGGACGACATCGGATGATCCTCGGCAGTGTTCCGCGGTGACCATCACGGGTGAGGTATCCCGGCGTACCGACAGAACGCGGTCCGCAGCTGCAACACGAGCGAATGGGGTCGCACGTGTTTGCCGCGTCCGTCCAACGCCTTCTTGAATACGCCCCTCATCTACCGAACGAGTACACGAAGGAACGGTCGATGCTTGTCAGACGATCTTCGAAAATTCTTGTGGCACTAGGAGTAGCGTTCATCGCCCTAGCAGCCCTTCTACGGTTCGTGCTGGTGCCCTCACTCTCGAAGCTGCCCGGTGACCTCGACGTCAACCCGGTGTACGAAGGCACCGGCACATTGCTCAATGCTCAAGCGCTACAAGCCGGGGACATCCTCAACGTCATTGCCTCGGATGTTCCCGTGACCATCAACCGTCACATCTACGTATCCAGCACCGATGGTGACACCGCATTGGCACACGACGACGTCACCCTCGAGGCGGCCGGCCAGGCGGTCCCGTCCAACCACACCTACGCAGTCGATCGAAAGACGATGGACGCGGCGACCGGGCAACCGCAAGACGGTGTGGAACCACACAGCGGAATGACCATCGCCCTGCCACTGCACCCCGACCCGTCGGCGAGTTACCGCTACTACGATTCAGCCACGAAGACGACAGTCCCCATGACGTACGTCGACTCGGGCACAGTGTCCGGGCGTGACGTTCTCAACTACACCGTCGAGGCAAAGGGGGCGCTGAGCGATCCCGCCATAGCGGGCACGCTACCGCCGGCACTGCCCAAGGCGCTGGTCAGCTCTCTTACGCCGCTGCTGCCGCCGGACGTGCAGCAAAGCCTCGGTGGCGCACTCGAGCAGCTTCCCGATCCCGTCCCGTTCAGTTACACCGCGGTCACCCGGATCAACCTCGCCGCGGACCAAACCCTGGGCACGCCGATCGACGCGAACCTCAGCCAGCAGATCATCGCCAACATCGACGTCAACGGCCGGTTGCTTCCCCTCATGCCGGTCATGTCGATCGACACCGCGCTCACCGACCAGTCGATCGCGGATGCCGCGGTGGCAGCGGAGAAAACAAGTACTCAGCTCAATCTGATCAGCGTGATCGCACCCCTCGTCCTGCTGGTGCTGGGTGGGTTGGCGCTCGCAGCCGGCTTCCTCCGCCGCGGTCCACGTCCGGCCGCCCTGGCGCCCGTCTCACACGAGGAGACGCCAGTCCGTTAGCCACCCGAGATGGGGCCATGCAGAGGGCCGGAAGATCCGACCGACCTGGTAATTCGGCCCGCAACGGTCAGTCTCCTGAGCCATGCGGAGCGCCTGGGTACAGCACTGCCGTACCCGGGCGCTCCCATTCGCTGGCGGTGCAGGCGGTGCAGGCGGTGGGGGCGACCCGCGAAATCGATCACCTCGTGTTCGGCGCCGATGACCGTCTCGCCGCTCGGGCAGGGTGGGAGATCGGCTAGTTCGGAGTCTGCGCCCCGCCGGCGCGCGTAGCGATCTCCCCGGCGCGGATCGTAGCGGCAGGGTTACCCGCGATCGTCCAGTTCGCCGGGTCGACCTCGATGACCTGTCCCCGCACGAGCGAGCGCTGGGCGCCGAGGATCTCGACGATCAGATCGGTGAACCGGGCCGCGAGTTCCTGACGTTGTAGGGCGGGGCGGCCGGCGAGGACGATCGCCGTGAAGTACGGCGCCGGCGGTGCTGCACCTGCTCCGACGATGGACCCCGCGACGGCGACGTCTTCGGGGTGGTAACGGACGACAAAAGCCCGGACCCGTTCGATCGGGGAGTCGAGGACTTCGGCATAGCAGCGACTCGCGGCGGTGAGCAGTTCTCGGTGCTGCTTAGGCGTGTACGCGCCGTCGACGAGGTGGAAGTGGGCAACAGGCATGCGCTGCAGTACCTTTCGGGCAGAGTTGATCAGGAGATTCCGCGCCGGGTTCCGGCATCGACATTGATCACTGAGCCGTGCAGCACCGCGGCCTCGGGGGCGAGCAGCGTCTCGACGATCCAGCCGATCTCTTCCAGGGTGGGCAGGCGGCCGAGGGTGGTCTTCGCGCGGTACCGCTCCCAGATCTGTTCCGGATCCCGTCCGGTTTCCGTGGCCTCGGTTTCGATGAAGGCACGGAGCCGTGGCGTGTCCACCGGTCCGGGCGCGATCGTATGTGTGGTGACGCCTCTGGGCCCGTACAACGCACTCAGCTGGCGCATGAGGTTGAAGACCGCGGCGTTCGCCGTGCCGGGAGCAGCGTCGAGCGGGCCGGGTTCGAGACCGAGCGAGCCGGCGATGGTGACGAAGCGGGAGCCGTCGACGAGCTGGTCCCGGACGGCGTGCAACAGCCGCACGAGTCCGCCCACCTTGATGTTTGCCGCCACGGCGAGGTCGTCGGGTGGGATGGTGTCGGCGGATCCCCGCACCGGCAGGCCGGCGGCGAACAGTGCCATCCGTACGGGCGAATCCAGCCGAGCGGAGATCGTTTCGATTGCCCGGTCGTCGGCGATGTCGGCCACGCACGGACTGATCAAGTCCTCCGCCGCGGCGAGTTTCTCGAGGTCGTCGGTGCTGCGGGCGACGGCGAGGACGCGCAGCCCGCGGCGGGCCAGTCGCAGCGTGATCTCGGTGCCCATCGCACCGGTCGCACCGACGACGACGCAAAGATCGGGTGTAGTCACGGCAGGGCTCTTCTCGGAGGAACAGACAAGCGGCCGGAGCGGAGGGATTCCGCTCCGGCCGCAGTGGACGACAGGTGATCAGCTCCGCAGACGGATGGTGACCGCCCTCGGCTCGGTGAAGAATTCGCGGGAGTACTGGCCGCCCTCACGGCCGAGGCCACTGCTGCCTTCACCGCCGAACGGCAACCGAAGGTCGCGTTCGAAGAACGTGTTGATCCACACCGTGCCGGCCTTCCACCGTGCTGCCATGCGGTGGGCACGGTTGAGGTTGTCGGTGAACAGAATTCCCGCCAGACCGTACGGCGAGTCGTTGGCGATACGCAGGGCCTCGTCCTCGGTGTCGAAGCCGAGGACAGTCTCGACCGGACCGAAGATCTCCTCGCGCGCGGTGCGCGAGTCGTTGGTCAGGCCTGCAATCACCGTCGGGGGGTAGTAGAAGCCCTTGGCCCGAGCGTCGTCAGTGAGACGCGAACCGCCGGTGAGGATCTTTCCACCTTCGGACTCGGCCAGCTCGACGTAGCTGTGGACTTTTTCGAGGTGCTTCTGCTCGATGAGGGGGCCGACAAAGTTCGCCGGGTCCTTCGGGTCGCCCACGGTGAGTTTCTTCGCCTCGTCGGTGAACCGGTCGAGGAACTCGCCCATGATCGAATTCTGTACCAGCAGACGCGACCCGGACAGGCACACCTGCCCGTTTCCGCCGAAGATCGCCCGAATCGACATCGGCACAGCGACGTCGAGGTCGGCGTCGGCGAAGACGATGTTCGCGGACTTACCGCCCATTTCCGCGGACACGGGGGTGTGGTTGGGTGCGGCTGCTTGCAGAATCCTCACCCCGGTGGCGCTCGAACCGGTGAAGGTGATCCGATCGACACGTGGATCCGAGGTGAGCGGGCCTGCGACGGCCTCGCCGCCGAATCCGTGAACCACGTTGAGCACGCCCTCGGGCAGGCCGGCTTCGAGGGCGAGTTGCGCGAACCGGTTGGCGGTCAGCGGTGTCTGGGGTGCGGGTTTGAGGACCGTGGTGTTGCCGAACGCCAACGCGGGTGCAATCTTCCACGTCGCGAGCATCAAGGGTGCATTCCACGGACTGATCGCGGAGACGACACCGGCCGGCGGATACAGGGTGTAGGACAGTAGGTCGCCGTCCGGGTACGCCTCGTTGGCGGCCATCGCCACGTAGTCGGCGAAGAACCGAAGGTTGTGCGCGACTCGGGGGATCTCGGCGTGCTGTGCCTGGTTGATCCCCTTGCCACCGTCCCGCGTTTCGAGCAGGGACAGTTCCTCCCGGTGCTCGTCGACCTTGTCGGCGACCGCGTGCAGGATCTTCGCCCGTTCCTTCGGCGACATCCGCGGCCAGGGACCTTCGTCGAACGCCGAGCGCGCCGCGGTAATGGCGTCGGCGCCGTCGGCGGCGGTACCTCGGGCAACGTTGCCGAGAAGCGAGTCGTCGTGCGGGTCGCGGGTTTCGAACGTCGCACCGTCCGAGGCGGGACGCCAGTCACCACCGATGAGGTGTTTGACGTCGCTTGTTTCAGGTACTGCAGTCATGTCTTCTCCTGTGGGATCAGGTCGGGACGGCGTTGATTTCTCGACCTGCCGTGGGCGCAGCAATGCGCGGTGTCATATTCCGGCTCCTGTGACCTACGAGCCTACGACCGGTGTTTGCCATGGGCCATGTCACGAACCGGCCAGTGCCGGGGTCTCGTAGGTGCGGCCGGCGAGTTCGGAGGCGACGTCGATGATCATGTCTTCCTGACCACCGATGACCCCGCGACGACCGAGTTCCATGAGGATGTCGCGGGCAGGCACCCCGAACTTCTTCGCGGCCCGCTTGGTGGGGTGGAAGAACGTGGAATACACACCGGCGTAGCCGAGGACCAGTGCGGTCTCGTCGACGATCTGCGGCTCCTTCATCAGCGGTGCGACGACGTGTTCGGCGGCGTCGATCAGCGGGAACAGGTCGACCCCGGTGTCCCAGCCCGCTCGCTCGAAGGCGGCGGCGAGGACCTCGGTCTGCGCGTTACCGGCGCTGGCACCGAGCCCGCGCAGGGACCCGTCGATGAAGGTCGCCCCGTTCTCGGCGGCGGTGAGCGCATTGGCGATCCCGACACCGAGGTTGTTGTGGGCGTGGAACCCGATGTCCGCGGTGATCGCCTGCCGCAGGGCGGCGACCCGGTCACCGGCGTGCCGGGGAACCATGGCACCGGCGGAGTCGACGACGTAGACGACGTCGGCACCGTAGGAGTCGAGTTTGGCGGCCTGCTCGGCCAGCGGCTCGGGCTCGAGCTTGTGGCTCATCATCAGGAACGTCATCACCGTCAGCCCCTGCTCCTTGGCCCACTCGACGGGCTGCTGCCCGCAGTCGGCCTCGGTGCAGTGCACCGCGATGCGGACGGTCTTGATGCCGGCGTCGATGGCCTTCTGCAGTTCGGCGAGGGTCGCGATGCCGGGGACGTAGAGGGCGGCGATGTCGGCGTTCTCGACGGCGTCGACGGCGGCGCGGACGTAGTCCGGGTCGGTGGCGGCGGCGAACCCGTACTGGATGGACGAGGCGCCGAGGCCGATGCCGTGCGCGACCTCGATGGTCGACACTCCGGCCTTGTCGAGCCCGCGGGCGATGTCGGCCACGTTCTGCGGGGTGAACTGGTGCGAGACGGAGGACATGCCGTCGCGCAGGGTGGTGTCGACGATCGTGACTTTCTTACTCACTGTGCTGCTCCCTGGACGAGGTTCTGCTGGGCCATGACGTCGGCGACCTGGACGGCGGCGGCGGTGATGATGTCGAGGTTGCCGGCGTAGGTGGGCAGGTAGTCGCCGGCGCCGACGACCTCGAGCATGACGGTGACCAGGTCGCCGTCGACGTCGACCAGACGTAGCGAGTAGCCGGGGACGTACTGCTGGACCTTGGCGACCATGTCGATGACGGCACGCTCGATGTAGGAGGCGTCGGCGACCTCGTTGATGGCGTAGAGGATGGGGATGGTGGCCTGGCCGGCGCAGCTGACCATGTTCACGTTGGGGGCGCTCAGGTGCGCGTCGAGGTTGACCGCGGGGACCACATACGGGCCGACGGAGGCCGGGGTGAGGTCGATCGCGGTGATCCCGGCCTCGGCGTAGCGGGGCGCCGCGGCGGCGTGGATCTTCGCCGAGGTCGCTTCGAAGACGAAGTCCGGCAGGTCCGGCTGAGCGAGCAGCCAGTCGAGTCCGCCGGCGGAGGCTTCGAGGCCTTCCTGTCGGGCCCGGGCCAATCCTTCGCTGTCCGGGTCGATACCGATCATGTATCGAGGTTCGATCGTCTGCGACCGCAGCAGCTTGTACATCAAGTCTGTACCGATGTTGCCGGAGCCGATAATCGCGGCGCTCTTGCGACTCATTGTGTGCCTCTCGCTCATATCTGCCTATACGGACAGAACTTGGTGCGTTGTAAACGCGGTGGCATACCGCGCGTTGCGTTCTGCGCGCGTACTTCACCGAAGTCCTCCTCGAGGTAACCACTGAAACCCGGGTGCGGGCGTGCATGGTCGGAATAACCGAACAGCACCCCTTCTCGAGCGGCGGTCGAGTCGGTTAAACGAGAGACCCGGCGAGAGCGAGCGGCGGCGGGCGTGAAATAGAGACCCAGCAGGCAGACATCGAGTATCCGATCGCGTTGTGAGGGACTCGGTGTGCGAGTTGCCGACCTGACCCTGGAAGGGCCTTCATGAACGATGTGCGAGTGCGATCCAATCTGCGAGTCGCCGAACTGGACGGTTTCGAGATCGCCGTCGATGTGTACCGGCCCGAGATCGACAATCCGCCGGCAGTGATCTACCTGCACGGCGGAGGGTGGCAGCTCGGTGACAAAAAGGACGGTGCCGACCAGCGTCTGTCCCGGCTGGCTTCGTACGGTATCGCCGTCGTCTCCGCGAACTATCGGCTTGCGCCCCACGGCTCGTACCCGAATCCCATTCACGACGTCAAGGCGGTCGTGCGGTGGTTACGTGCGCACGGAACGGAGCTGGGGCTGTCCACCGAGCGAATCGGGGCGTGGGGAGCGTCAGCGGGTGCCTATCTGGCCACCATGGTCGGTCTGACCCACGAAGATGTGGAACTTGAAGGAGTTGTCGGCGACGATCTGGGTCAGTCCAGCCGCGTCGACGCTGTCGTCCACTGGTTCGGCCCGTCCGATCTCGCCGCCAACGCCGGGCGAAGTTGGATCGAAAGTCACCTTCTGCCACCCCCATTCGAGAGCGCCCTGCTGGGGGAAGCCGAGGTCTCGTCACCTTCGGATGCCTCCTGGAACGCCAGCCCGCTCAGCCGGGTGACGGCGCTTGCGCCGCCCTTCCTGATCGCGCACGGAGACCGCGACCGGATCACGCTGTCCGCACAGAGTCACGCGCTGCATGATGCGCTCGTCAGTACCGGCGCACGCTCGACCCTTCTCGTCCTTGGCGGTGCCGGTCACGAGGGCCCTGAGTTCGACCAGGCGGACCACCTCGGCATCACCGCGGCGTTTCTGAACGCCCACCTCCGCAGTTGAAGGCTCGCTCGCACATCGTGAGGTGAGGAAGCCCGCGACCGGGTACCGGCTACACCGAGATGTGACCTCACCCGGCCGACGCCGTGGCGACACCCTCGTTCCCGGTGGAGGGGCGTCGGGTTCACTCGGCACCGATTGTCGGAGTCGCCCAGGCATTTCGGATGCGGCCTCGACGATGCCGACCGGGGTCGGCACCGTCGGGTCGTGGTCAGCCGGTGATCTCGCGTCCGAAGATCTGCCGGGCGAGCACCCACTTCTGGACCTCGTTCGCGCCCTCGTAGATCTCGCCGATCTTGCTGTCACGGTAGAACGCCTCTACGGGTCCGTCGGTGTCGTCCGCGCCGAGGGACTGGGTGAATCCGAGTCCGCCGAAGGCCTGCACGGCGTCGCGGGCCATGTCGACGGAGATCTCGGTCCCGCGCAGTTTGGCCATCGCGGCCTCCGGTTCGGGAAAGGCAATCCCGGAGTCGAGCCGCAGCGCCGCCTTGAGGTACAGGTCGCGGGCGGATTCGATGGCCGTTGCCCGGTCCGCCATCAGGAACTGCCAGTGCTGTTTGCTCGCCAGTGGTCCGCCGAATGCGTGTCGCCGAGCGAGGTGCTGAGCGGTGTGGTCGAACGCCGCCTGGGCCATTCCGACCCCGGCCGCGGCGATACCGATCCGGCCGTAGGTGAGGGTCTGCAACGCGATCTTGAGTCCGCCGCCCTCCTCGCCGAGCAGCGCGTCGGCGTCGAGGTGCACCTGGTCGAGGATGACGTCCGCGGTGATTTGTCCCTTGTTGCCGAGCTTGCGGTCCGGGGTGCCGATGGTGACGCCCGGAGTATCGGTGGGCACGATGAAGGTGCTGAGCCGATTGCCGGTGCGGGCGAGTACCACCACGAACGAGGCGACGGCGGAGTTGGTGATCCACCGCTTGCGGCCGTGCAGCACCCAGCCGGTGGCCGTCGGGGTGGCCTCGGTGGTGACGGCGGCCGGGGACAGGTCACTCGAGGCACCGGGCTCACTGGTGGCGAACGATCCGACGATCTCACCGGCGACCACCGGGGCGAGCCAACGTTGCCGCTGCGCGGCGGTGCCCTGATTGACGGCGTTGCCGGCGAGGATGCAGTGCACGTCGAAGATCGCGGCGACGCTGTTGGAGTAGTACGCGAGTTCCTCGACCGCGACGGCGGTCGCGGTGGCGCGGTGGGTGAGGTCGTCGCCGCCGACGTCGCCGTCGAAGGGGATCCGGAACACTCCGGCCGAGGCGAGCGAGTCGAAGGCGTCGCGGGGGAAGCCGTCGATCCGTTCGTCGCCGCGGGCAATGCGGCTCGCGATCGGCGCGATGGTGTCCGCGGCGATCCGTCGTACCCGCCGCCGAACCTGCTGGACTTCGGGTGGGGAGAGCAGGTCGTGGTAAAGCCGGTCGGCGATGCGCGGAGGATCGAAGACGTCGAGGTCGGTGTCAGCGTCGACGGCATGAATTGTGGTCACGGGGGCTCCCAGAGGAAAGACGGTGGTGTCTCTACTGGTCTACGGTTCCCGGCCGCCGCGGACAACGCAGTGTCGGCAATGCTGATCGACGCCCGTCCGTCGATCAGCATTGTCCAGCCACTCCGATCAGGGTGCCGCGCGCCGTTCGGCGATGGTCACATCACCGGCGGCCCAGTGCGTCTCCGGGACTTCGCGGACCACGACCCGAATGTTCTCCTTCGGCGCCTCGATCGCCCGGTGCGCGGCCTCGGTCAATTCGTGGATCAGTGACCGGATCTGCTCCGGGGAACGGCCCAGTCCGATGGTCACGTCGATGAACGGCATGCGGTTATCCTCCCGAAATGGTGATCGAACCGAGCGAGGTGAAGTGGGCGGCGACGCGAGCGCCCGGTTCGACCGCGACGGCGTCCGTCATTCCGCCGGTCAGCACGACCCATCCGGCTTCGATGGCGTGCCCCCGCTCGGCCAGCGTGTTGGCCGCGAACGCGAGTGCTTCGGCCGGGTGACCCTGCACAGCGGCGCCGGTCGCGGTGTCGACGATCTGTCCGTCGATCTCGAGCAAGCACGCCTCGAGGGCGAGGTCGAGATCCTCAGGTCGCCGCAGCACCGGTCCGGTGACGTACACGCCGGACGAGTTATTGTCTGCGACAGCGTCTTCGAGGGTGAACTTGAACCCGGCGTAGCGGCTGTCGATGATCTCGATCGCCCCGAATACATGATCGACCGCCGCCAACGCCTGGGCTGCGGTGACTCCGGGTCCGGCCAGCCGACGGCCCATCACGAACGCGATTTCCGGCTCCGCGCGCGGGTGGATCAGACGGTTGCGGGGGACCGGGTCACCGGCGGGTAACGCCATGACATCGGTCAGCCAGGCCACGGAGGGAGCGTCGACCCCCATCTGCCGCTGTTTCGCCCGGGAGGTCAGCCCCAGCTTGATGCCGGTGACGAGCTCGCCGCGGGCCTTGCGGGCGGCGAGGGCGATGTCCTGCGCCTGGTAGGCCACGGGCAATGTGAGGCCGGGCCACTCGGCGGACAGCGAGGTCCGTGAGGTGGTGGTGGCCTCGGCGTCGAGAAGGATGTCGGCGATGCGGCCGGCGCTCCAGCGCTGTTCGCTGGTCTGCTGGTTGCTGGTCACTGTTCTGCTCGCTCTCCGAGGATGGCGGACACGCTGCCGAGTCCGCTCATGTTGGCCACGATGGAATCGCCCGGCGAAATGGGGAAGGCCTTGGTCATCGACCCCGGCAGCACCACGTGGCCGGGTTCGAGGGTCACCCCGAGCGGGCCGACTGTGTTGGCCAGCCACACCAGCGAATTCAGCGGGGAGCCGAGCACCGCGCCACCGGCGCCGGTCGCCACCAGCTCGCCATTGATGTGCAGTGTGCAGCCGGTCAGGCGCAGATCGACGTCCCGCAGCAGCACCGGACGACTCCCGAGGACGACCCCACCGGAGGAGGCGTTGTCGGCGATGGTGTCGAAGATGCCGATCTTCCAGTCCCGGATCCGGGAGTCGACGATCTCGAGGGCGGGAAGGACGAACTCCACGGCCCGGACAGCGTCCGCGATAGTGACTCCCGGCCCGGTCAGCGGCCGGCCGAGGACGAACGCGGTCTCCGGCTCGATCCGCGGCTGGATGTAGGTCGCGGCCGGAATAGGCTGGTGCTCGAGGTGGAACATGCTCGCCGTCAGGTGGCCGAAGTCAGGCTGATCCACCCCCATCTGCCGTTGGATCGCGGCGGACGCGAGCCCGACCTTGTGCCCCTTGACGGTGTTCCCGTCCTTCTCCCACTGCTCGACCTGCGCCTGCGCAATGCGATAGGCGGTCGACAATTCCGCCGGCGCGAACTCGGGAGTCAGCGGATCGATCGGCGTACCGCTGCGGTACGCCTCCAGCAGCCGCTGCGCGGCGCCTTGTACCTGGTCGGAAGACATGAAGACCTCGGGCTTTCCTCGGAAGCGCCCCGCGTCGCTGTCGCAGCTCCGCCGGGGATGTGACCTGTTGCACTGAACTCCCACCCTCGGGCACTATGGGCCGTTATGCAAGACGATCGTGCCGATGAACGGCACAGAACCTCCGGGAGGACCGCCGCCGGCGACGCCGGTTCCATCGTCCGTGCGGTCGCGGTGCTCGACACCCTCGGCGCCGCCGACACCGCCCTCGGTGTCTCGGAGATCGCCCGCCGCTGCGGCCTGCCCAAGTCCAGCGTGCAGCGAATGCTGAAGGCGCTGCATGCGGTGAAACTGCTCGAGCGCGAGGGCACCCGCTACCGGCTCGGGCTCAAACTGTTCGAACTCGGTCAGCACGTGCCCCGCCAACGCGACCTCCGCGAGGCGGCCCGCCCGTTCATGGCCGACCTGCAGGAGGCGACGGGCCACTCCGTCCACTTCGCGGTGCTCGACGATGACTGCGTGGTGTACCTCGAGGTGCTGCACAGCCCGAACTCCCCACCCCTGCCGACCCGGATGGGTGGCCGGTGGCCCGCACACGGCACCGGAATCGGCAAGGCCATCCTCGCCTTCTCCGACCAGACCGTTGTCGAGCACATCCTTGACACGGGCCTGCCCCGGCTCAGCGAACGGACCATCATCACCCCAGGGCTGTTCACCGCCGAACTGGCCCGAATCCGCGAGCGCGGAGTGGCCTACGACCTGGAGGAATCGCGGGCCGGGGTCGCGTGTGTGGCCAGCCCGGTCTTCGGGCTCAGAGGTCAGGTCGTCGCCGGAATCTCGGTGTCCGGGTGGCACACTCGCATCAACCTCGACCATTCGGCCGCCGCCGTGCGGACTGCCGCCCTGAGTTTGTCGCGGTACCTGTCGATGCGGTCGGGCTGAGATAGGTCAGCTCGCCGCCGCGACCGTCGGATCGTCGCGCTCGGTGCGCACCACGGGGTCCGTGGAGTTCGCGATCGCCCGGGAGATCTCGGCGCCGGCAGCGATAACCGCACTCTTGAACTCGGCCTGAGCCGGCACGAACCGGCTGGCCGGCACGCTCATGCTCACCGCCGCGACCACCAGTCCCATCTCGTCCCGGACTGGGGCCGCGACACAGTGAACTTCCTGGACCGCCTCGCCGGCGTCGAAGGCGCACCCGGACCGCAGCACCGACCGCAACTCCTGTGCCAGGGAGGCCGGGTTGATGATCGTTGACGGGGTCAGTCGCCGCAGTGGCTTGTTGGTGATGTTGCGTTCGACTTCACCGGGGTCGCACTGAGCGAGAAGAACTTTGCCGACTGCGCTGCAGTGCGGTTCGAGGTGGGCACCGACCCTGGCGCCGGCGACGTTGATGACATGGTTGCCGAGCACCTTGTCGACGTAGAGCACCCGATACCGCTCCATGACAGCCAGGTGGGTGGTCTCGCCGTACTTGTGCGCCAGATCCTGCAGAATCGGGGAGGCGCAGGAGCGGACGTCGACGGTGCCCTTGAGTGTCTGACTCAGCTCCACCACCCGCCAGCCGATGCGGTAGCGGCCGCGGTTACGGCACTGCAACAGACCGGTCTCGACCAGGGAAGACAGCAGTGCGTGTGCGCTCGAGCGTGGCACGTTGATGGCCTCGGCGACTTCGGACGCACCCCATTCAGGACGGGACACGGTGAACAAATCCAGCACGGGACCGATCTTCTGAACCGTTTGGAGAGGCGCCACAACATTTCCTTTCACTGTCACGACCGCATGGGGTGCTGTCGCATCCCGAGTATGTGTGGCAGCTCACACGCAGGTCCAACCGAATGTGCCGGTGACCGGCACGTGCCGAGGGTTTTGCGTAAATCGGACTTGCTGGCGTCGCAATCTGGCCAGTTCAGCTCGCGAGTGCGGAATGCCGTCGCGTGGGTGCAGCGATCTTCCCTGCACCATGCCGGAACTCGAGCCACTCGAACGGGTCGACCGCGGACCAGGGCCCGCGGCAGTCGCCGAGTCGCTCGGCGACCGTGCGTGCCAGCATCCTCGGGGTCACCGCGTCTGCGCCGCCTGAAACCCCCGGATGCTGCAACGGTCCGAGAACGAATTCGTGCGAGGTCGCCGAGACACAACCCGCTTCGTTCGCGATGAGTCCGGAGGAGTTCACTCGCAGCCCCGCCAGCACCGCTGGAAGCTCGCCGGTCGCGTTGACCACCAGCTGAGCCGGACGACGTCGTGTGGTCCCGTCGAGGGCGCCGGCAAGTACCTCCTCCACGCGTTCGCGTCCTCGGATACCCAGCAACTGGTCGTGGCTGCGTACGGTGATCGAGACTCCGTCCAAACGAGTAGGCAGGTCGTCGACCACGGTCCGCTGGTTACGCGAGGCACCGCCGAGTACGAGGATGTCGCGGGCAGCGCCGCGCTCCGCTGCCCGGGCGAGACCTCGGACTGCGGCGCACGCCCGCTCACCCGAGCCGACCACCACCGCCTGCTCCCACACCATCAGCTGCGCAGCATCATTGGCGATATCACCGGCCCACACACTGCCGGGCAACTCGGCGCCGGAAATCGGCAACACACGCTCACGGAACGACTCGAACGCATACACCACGGCGTCATATCGGGCGATCAGATCACCCCGACTGATCGACATCACATCCGGAACGACGAGGGTGCGAACATCCGCGCGCGGCACGCCGTGGCACCGCAGGTCGGACTCGGCGAGGTTCGACACCAAAACGTCGACCGTCAACCCGCCCCCGCACCGATCGGCGAGGCTTTCGACGAAGTCCCGTCCCCCATAACCACCGAGCACCGCCACGCGGCGGTACTCCGAGGGCGCCCGCCGCTGCGAACCGCAGCCGCTCATCAGAACTACCGAAGTGTGTTGCATGCCACACACTCTGTGCCGTCGCACCGGCATCCCGGGCCTGGATTCGGCTATCCAGGACAACTGCGCCCAATCACACCGAAAAAGCCGGCAAAGCCACTCGGGCGTGCCGATCACCGGACCACCTTCGTAGCGTGACCAGACCTACGACCTCGACCGCGCCGGGAGGGACCAGACAGTGGAAGCACACGACGTTCCGGATCGACTGATTCCGCCAACCTGGTCGCCGGCCCAGGTGATCTGCACGGCATTTGCATCCGCCGCGGCAGCGGCGGGACTGCTCGGCACGGTCACGACCGGCCGACTGATCAGCCTCGGTCTGGTGGTGTTCAGCCTGCTCACCTTCGTAGTAGTGTCCGCCCGAATCCCCCCGCGACGGATTCTGGGGCCATACCTGGTGCTGAGCGGAACCACACTGCTCCAGCTCAGCCTTCTGTGCAGGTCGGATGTGTCCGCATCGTTGTCGCACGACGGTCTTCTTTCTCCGGAGTGCGCCGACGGCGTCACCGGAACCGCCGCGGTTGTCCTCGGGTGCGCATACTGCCGCATCGCCATCTCTCGGCATCACCAGGCGTTTTTCGGCGCCAGCGAGGTCGGCGGTATCTAGAATGGGGTAGTTGCATCGCGAGGAGACCCCATGGGCAGGAGCTGGTCAGCCGGGGCGCGGCGCATCGACGAACCGGTCACGGCGCGCTGAGGGCCAGCCATGCCGGACGACCCCACCGACAACACCCAACGCCAGATCGACGCGGACATCGTCGCGGAGCTGGCGGCCGAAGGCTTCGAGGACGCCAGCATCGCTGGCCGCGGCGGGTTCGGCATCGTGTACCGATGCCGCCAACCAGCGCTCGACCGGTTGGTTGCCGTCAAAGTGCTCAGCCCCGATCCGGACCACATGGATCGCGCACGTTTTCTGCGCGAGCAGCAGGCCATGGGGAGACTGTCCGGGCACCCGAACATCGTCCACGTCCTGCAAGCCGGAATCACCTACACCGGACGCCCCTACATCGTGATGCCGTTCCACCGCCGCGACTCCCTCGACTCCTGGATCACCCACCGCGGTGCCTTGACGACCGCCGAGACACTGGCCGTCGGCGTCAAACTCGCCGGCGCCCTCGAAACCGCACACCGCGGGGGAGTGCTGCATCGCGACATCAAACCGGCCAACATCCTGCTGACCGAATACGGCGAACCACAGTTGACCGACTTCGGCATCGCCCGGATCACCGGAGGTGAGGAGACCACGCAGGGCCTGGTCGCCGGATCCCCCGCCTACACCGCCCCGGAACTGCTCAGCGGCGCCGACGCGTCCACCGTCACCGACGTCTACGGACTCGGCGCGACACTGTTCACCGCCCTCGCCGGCCGGCCGGCCTATGCCCGTCGCCGCGGGGAGCAGGTCTTCGCCCAACTCCTGCGCATCGGCTCGGAGCCGTTGCCCGATCTTCGCGACCAGGGAGTTCCGGAGGCCGTGTGCGAGGTGATCGAGTCGGCCATGGCCCGGGACCCAGCTGAACGCCCCAGCACCGCTGTGGACCTGGGCGGGGCGCTGCGAGAGGCGGGCGAACACATCGGCCTCGCCATGGCGGACATTCCGCTTCCCCTCGTCGGTGACGACGACCGTCCCTTCCGACCCTCGGACGAGATCAAGGTCGGCGTGTCGGACTATCTTCGATACCGACGCGGCAACGGGACGCGTCGAGATCTCCCTCCGCCACCGAGCGCCTCCACCAAGTACCGCCCGCCGGTCACACCGGGTGCGGCGGTGGCGCGCACGCATCTGCTCGAGCGACTGCGCCGCAGCGGTCGTCCGCGCCTGGTGCTCATTCATGCACCCGCGGGATTCGGCAAGAGCACACTGGCCGCCCAACGCCTCGAGGCATTACGGAGTGACGGCGTGGCGACCGCCTGGCTGACGATCGACAATGACGACAACACGCTCATCTGGTTCCTCACCCACCTGATCGAGGCCATTGCCGTCGCACACCCAGCCTTCGGCCGGGAACTGGTACGCGAACTCGAAGTCCACGGCGCCGGCCGCGAAAGGTACGTTCTGACCTCGTTGATCGACAAGCTGCACTCGGCCGACCAACACGTCGCCCTCGTCATCGACGACTGGCACCGCGTGAGCAACGACGACACGCGGTCGGCACTGGCGTTCTTACTCGAACATGGTTGCCACCACCTGCACCTGATCGTCACCAGCCGCACCCGGCTCGGCCTTCCGCTCAGCACGATGAGTGTGCACAACGAGCTCGTCGAAATAGATTCCGCAGCACTGCGGTTCGATGTCCGAGAGTCGACACAGCTACTTGTCGACCGGACCGGTCTCGATCTGGACGAACCCGATATCGTCGAACTCGAACAGTCGACTGACGGGTGGGCGGCGGCACTGCAACTGGTCTCGCTGGCACTGCGCGATCACCCGCACCCCCGCGAGCTGATCGACCACCTGTCCGGAGGGAACCGGGCTATCGGCGAGTACCTCGCCGAGAACGTCCTCGGCAGTCTCGATCGACACACACTCGATTTCGTGCTCACCACCTCGATCACCGAGAAGACCTGCGGCGGCCTGGCGCGGGCACTCACCGGCGACCAGGACGGGCAAGCCGCCCTCGAGGACGTCGAGGCACGTGATCTGTTCCTGCGCCGCCTCGACGACGAGGGGGAGTGGTTCCGTTATCACCATCTGTTCGCCGAGTTCCTCCAACGCCGCCTCGAGCGTGACGACCCCGATCGAGTTCGGACTCGTCGAGAACGCGGCGATGGACCTGCTCGAGCGGTCGCAAATGGGAACACTGCTCGGTCTCGCCGCGAAACTGCCGACGAAGAAGACCACCGATCACCCCCGGCTGCAGATCGCACTCGCCTGGGCGCACGCGCTGCTGCACCACCCCCGCGACGCCGAGCAATTCCTCGCCGTCGCGGAGGCGGCACTGACCAGCGGAGGCGGCGACAGCGCGGTAGCGGATATGCGCGTCGAGGCTGCCTTCATCCGAGCCACCGTCACCGTCTTCGACGACGAGATCGACGGACTCGACGAGGCAGTCGAGGGATGCATTGCACGCGCGAGCACACTGCGACCCTGGGTGTTGTGCGGAGCCGCCGACGTCGCATCCTTCCACGCGATCTACCGCTTCGACTTCGACGAAGCTCGGCGATGGCAGAAATGGGCGCTGCCCTTCCACCGACGATCCACCGGGCCCTTCAGTGTGATGTACGGATATTGCATGGCCGGGATCGCGGCACGGGAACAACTCGATCTGCCGGCGGCTGAGGCGAGTTTCCGGCACGCTATGGCATTAGCCTCTAACGCCGAAGAAGGCCTTGGCTACGGCACCCGGCTCACCGCTGCCTTACTCGGCGATCTGCTGTACGAACAGGGGCACCTCGCCGATGCCGACCAACTACTCGACCGTAGCCAGACACTGGGCGCCGAGGGTGGCACCGTTGACTTCATGGTCGCCACCTACGGCACGGGTGCCCGATTGAAGTTCCTTCTGGGACAGAGGGATATGGCCATGTTGCGTCTCGATGAGGGTGCCCGGTTGGCGCAGCAACTGTGCTTGCCCCGATTGGCCGCGCGAATCGCCAACGAACGCGTCCGAGCGAGAATCGGACGTGCGGCTCCCGGGGCCCCGGTTCTCGATCTCGAGAGCCGGCAACTGCCCGACCGGAAAAACGGAATTGCTGTCGTCACCTTCGAAATGGAGGAGGGCTCGAGGATCCGGGCGGCACTGACCGCCCACACCGGTATTCGGGAACTCGAGCCCGTATACGAGAGGGCACACGCCCTCGTCGAGTCGATCGATCGACGGGCCCGCCCGCGGGCATTCCTCAACGCCGCGTTGCTGAAGGTGGAGGTGTTAGCCACCATGGGGCAGCAAGATACCGCGCTGACGGAGCTGTTGCCGCTCGCCGGGCAGTGCGCTCGCCTCGGGCTGCTACGACCGATCCTCGACGCCGGACCTGCGGTGACTCAGCTAGCAAGAAATTTGCGACCGCATCTACGGGAAGGTGCCGACACTGACACTACCGGCTGGGTCGGATTGGAGGACTATCTCGCCGACCTGGAGAAGCAGCCGACCTAATTGGGGGAACTCGGTGTGTCGTGCGGGTTCAATGACCACGCCGGACGCAGGGTGGAAGATGCACATGATGGACCTCACCGTCCCGTGGGTGGTGCCCAGTACGCAGGCAGCATCAAAACGAGTGCGACGGCGTCCCGGCTCGCCGACGCGTGCAGGACAACGAGTCGAACTCCGCATCGATGGAGACGGTCGTGGACCCGTGGCCTCGAGCACCGCGGCAAGTGGACAACAGCCGCGACGTCATTGGCTTCGCCCAGAAACTTGAGGAAGTGGTCATCAAGACCGTCGAGGGGGCCAGATAATCAAGGACCTCGCGATTCTGGTCGTCAGCGACCAAGCTTCCTGACCACCGAGGAGTTCCTCGGCGCACTCGACGAGAATCTGCAGAAGAACGACTGACAGGCTTGACCAGCGGCGTGCTTCTAAGACCGACCGCTGGCACCGAGACGAGGACAGCGCAGAACTGTAGCGGCGTCCTCGACGATTTCTTCCGATGCCCACAGGCCGAGAGTAGCCATGCCGACTACGGGCACAGCAACATGACCTTCCCGACCTGTGCGGGGGTCGGGACCGTACTTCGCAGGTCTCTCGCACGCCCTGACTCGGCCGATGCGACATTGCCACAGTAGGGACGGATCGTGAGTACCTGCTGGCTTGTGCTCAACACGAGAAGCGCCGAAGCGTCGACGGGCAGGTCTTGCACAGAAATTGCATCGGCGCATCTGTTTTGAGACATACCTTGTGCAATCGGCGCAAGAAACGCCCAGCTAGCCAACGTAGATTCACCGGCAATCCCTTGGCGCAGAGCTCACTGAAGACGGTGCTCGGTTTGGGTAGGAGCGTTTGCTATCCGCCGGCCAGTCATAGGCCTAGTGAGGCTGTCGGCTGAGGAAGCCGATTTCGTCAACATGCGCAATAAGGGGAAGTAGAGCAGAAAAAAATTACCTACTGGTCGGGCCGTTTCGAGAGGTGTGAGATGAGCGTTGCAGAGTTGAGTATGAACGAGGCGACTCGCTCCATGGGATCTGTTGACAATGCGTTACGAATTCTGATGTTGGTTGGAGAAACCAAAAGTGTGCGAGTGGTGGATGTGGCCGATCACCTGGGTGTGTCGAGGTCGACCTCGCACCGACTGCTCGATGCCCTCAACAGGCGGGGCTTCGTGATGAGGGACGCCGCGCATATATACCGGATCGGCCCAGCCTTCACTCACACAGGCCTGGCGTCCGAGCGCATGCCGAGATGGCAACCCAAGGTTCGGCTCCATATGCGCGAGTTGGTCAGTCATACCGGCAAGACGTGCCATCTAGCTGTACTCGAGGGAAATAGCGTTCGAATCATCGACGGAATGAGCAGTGAACAGTTCCCACGTGTGGGTTCACGGGTGGGGATGCTTCTGCCCGCACACTCCACCGCGGCCGGCAAGGCGATTCTCGGCGAAATGTCCGCAGAAGCTGTTCGGGCCTTGTACCCTTTCGGTCTGCCTGGAGCGACCCCGTCGTCGCCTACAGAGCCGGTCAAGATGCTGGCGTTACGTCGAGAACTCGCTACCGCACATCACCGAGGTTACGCGATCAATGTTGGGGAAACAGAAGTAGGAGTTACCGCGGTCGGGGCACCACTTCACGATGAGTCGGGTCGCACAATCGCCGCGATCGCGTTGGCGGCACCCACAACTCGTCTTCCGAGCGGCGAACTCCATGACTTGACAACGCGTTTGAAGAAGGCTGTGAACGTGATCGAAAAGGAAATCGCGATTCGCCACGACGATTCGGTGTAGCGGCGGGTTACCCACAACGCTGGTTGTGGACCAGACATTGGGCACTGCATCTGCGGGTTCCCTGCACCGGGCTGGCCCGCCGTGTCGGAGCGCTCGGCCCTTGTACCAGGCTCATGGAGTTCGCGTCGAGTTTTCAGAGCCCGGTACATCAGTCCTTGCGTCCACAGAATCTAGAAAATCGCCAATGGCACGCGCAAATTTCTGCGTAGCGCGCCGAGTGCTTCGGCGTGACCGCGTTTGCTGACCTCGGCTGTTGCCAGCAGAGCGGACCCATGGAATGTTCCGGGGAATGAGTGCAGTTCTACGCTGACTCCGGCACCGAGCAATCGGACGGCGTAGTCGATCCCCTCATCGCGCAGGGGGTCGAGCTCCATGGTGGACAGGTAGGTCGGCGGCAAGCCGCGCAGATCACTTGCGCGGGCAGGAGCGGCATAGATGGAGACGCATTCGTCGTCCGGGCCGGAGTACGAGTCACCGAGGTAGTACTGCCAGGACAGGATGGCGTTGGGCTGGTGCCACATCGGAGTGTCGACGAAAGTCTTCATCGAAGTCGTAGCCAGGCGATCGTCGAGTTCGGGAATCTCGAGAAACTGGAAGGCCACTGGGACGACGCCTTCATCGCGGGCTCTCAGGACGATTCCGGCGGCGATTCCTCCACCGGCGCTTTGACCGCCAACAGCGATACGCGTGGGGTCGATCTGTAACTCCTCCGCGTGCTCGTGAACGTAGGTCAGCGCGGCGTAGCCATCATCGACTGGCCCGGGGTAAGGAGTTTCCGGCGCCAGTCGGTACTCGACGTTCGCCACGGCGAATCCGAGTTCGCGTGTGACATCGACGCAGAAAGGATCGCTGGATATTGCCGTGCCGAGTACAAACCCTCCGCCGTGGAACCACACCAGTACCGGCAACGGGTCATGACTGTTCTGGGGGGTGAAAAATCGGATGGTCACGTCGGGGGCCCCGGCCAGTCCGGGTGCCGAGATCTCGCGTACGTCGACGCCGTCGTACGAGAGGTCGCTCAGTGCAGTGCCGACCAGGGAATCGAGCGTCGCCCTGGCGGAGTGCACGTCGGCCAGGTCCAGACTCGGAATCATTGAGACCGCTGGAGCCAGCTCGGGGTCGAGGGTGGGAAAAATTGTCATGTCGTCCGTCCTGCTCATCTTGGGTAACGTGTTATTCGAGAGGGGTATGTCGACAGCCGTTTGTCAACTCTGATTGTCTTGTGAACCCTTGGGTGGCGATTCGAAAGAGTCGGCTTCCTCGAGCGGTTCAGCTGCAGTTACGGTGTCGATCTCCCTGGTCCGGTTCCCTGAACATACGGGTCGGCAATCGGGCGGGCGTATAGCTTCTACAGAGGATTCCCCCCTGCGGAACATGCTCTCCGCCAGAGGGGTGCTGAACCGGTTTTCTTGGCCTGCCACAATAGGTCCACCGCACTACCGCCGGGAGGAATTTCATGAAGGCCTCCGCATCTTGGGTCCGACGTCTCCGTGTCCCAGACGGCGAGGTTCTGATGCCTGTTTGTACAGAGGCTACGGTCGCGCCGATCCGTGAGTTGGTCGGGCCGGACGCCATAAACTGGGCTGTCCGAATCGCCGCAGATGCGGCCCTGAACCCTGTGACAGGATCAGCTGTCCCGCGGAGTGGTCGCAGCTTGACCATCGCCCAACGCCTTGGCTTCGAGTCTGGGTATCTGTCTATTTTGGAGAGCCTGTATCGAGGTAAACCGGTACCACCCTTCCTGAACCCGGATGCAAACAGGTACATCGCGGATCTCATTCAGCGGCGCATCCCCTTGGCCCAACTACTGGCTCAGGTTCGTCAGGGCCACGCATATGTGGCAGACCAGCTTATGACCGCCTGTCGTGGCCTCGTGCCGACGGCAGAGCACGCCGAGCAGTTGCAGCTCATCTCCCGAGTCTTGTTCGAGTACGTTGAAGGGCTCGTCACCGAGGTCGGGCCGGCCTTCGAAGCGGCCGAACGGGACTGGAGCGCTTCTGTGCACGCCGCACGCGCTAAGGCGCTCGAGCGCGTTCTCCAGGGAGATGAGTCAAACCTGGACGAAGCGAGTCACCGACTGGCCTACGACCTCGCGCACCGCTATCACGTAGGCATTGTCGTATACCTCGAGTCCTCGGCCGGATCCGATACCCTCCTTGTCGAGGCGGCGCATCATGTGCTCGCCGTCCTCGGTGCCACGCAGACACTGATCATGCCCCGTGGGCTCCAGACGTTGTGGGCGTGGGGGAATTCATCCGTGCAGTTAGATGTCCGCCTACTGCCGCAATTGCGTGGCCCCCGGCTCGCGGTCGGTCGACTCGGGTACGGACCGATCGGTTTCCGGCGTACGCACCGGCAAGCTCTCGAAGTCCACCGCATAGCTCAACTGCACCGAGGGCCCGAGCCTTCGAGCTGCTTGTATGACGACGTAAGCCTCCTGAGCATCCTCCTAAAGGAGCCAGACGCAGCGGCGGAGTTCGTCGCTTTCGAATTAGGAGATCTTGCGACGGACGACCCCAAGACAGCGGATCTGCGACTGACACTCCGTACGTATCTAGAGAACCACAGTCCCAATGCGACGGCGGCGAAGCTTCACGTTGCGAGGAACACAGTTACCTACCGACTCAGGCGAGCATCCGAAATCCTTGGGCGGCCGGTGGGCGAGCGACAACTCGAGACCTGGACCGCTCTCCTGCTCCAGGAATACTGTTGTGCCCCAAGCGAGCAGGCTCGTGAAGGGTCTCATCAGAAGGAAGAGGATGAGATTCACGGGACTGCCGAGGAAGTGTCCAGAGAAGATGAGGGAACGGGTGACGGGACGGACGATCGAGGCGCGAAGTGATCCGACTGTCAGCAGGCATGTAATTCCTCGGGTTGAGGGGTTTGTCCGTCACGTAATTCCCCACCCCTGGGGCGGGTCGGCCGGGGTTCCGGCGCTGCTGCAGGTTCGCTCCTGACTGGGCCACCGACAACGGCCCGGGGAAGGGGCCTGACGGTGGCAAGGAGAACGGGACGATGATCGATCTGATGGAGTTGTTCCGGCATTTGGCATGCCGGCCGGTCTCAGGTGCAGATCTCGACGGCCCTGGGGATCGACCGCAAAACCATCCGAAAATTCCTGACCGCGGCCTTGGTTTCCGGGTTGACGCCGGGCGAGGGTGGGAAGTTCAACGAGGCGCTCTGGCGGGAGCCGATCTCGGGGTGGTTCCCGGAGGTCGGCGACCCGGCAGGCGCGGGCGGTGACGTGGCCGGCAGGCGCGGGCGGTGACGTGGCCGGCGATCGCAGCGCATCACGACTGGATCGAGGGTCAGTTGGGGGCGTCGGTGACGGTCGCGACGATCGCGCAACGCCTGCGTGACGACCACGTGTCGCGGTGTCGAAATCGACGGTACGAGGCTATGTGGCAGTGCGATTCGCCGATCAGGTGGCGGAATCGAAGGTGACGGTGCGCTCCGGGGTGCGGTCCCGCCCGGCGATCGCCAACCACAACGCACCCTCACCGGTGAGGATCCGCGTCAGGTCGGCCACCCACTTGGTGTTGGGCGGCGTCGCGGTGAAGTCCCGGTCCAGCGGATCCGGGGTGGCGGTGTGCCGCGGATTCTGCTTCGTCGAGCCACCCTTCCACCCCTTGCGTAGGTAGGCGCCCTCGGCGTCCGTTCTCGCGCATGATCCGCTCGACCCGTTTGCGGTCGACCCTCACCCCGCGGCGGCGCAGCTCCAGCCACACCCTCGGGGATCCGTACGCGCCCGCGAACTCGTATGACGCGCGGATCTCGTCGATCAACGCCAGCAGCTCGGCGTCCTCACGCCGGTGCCGAGCGGGCAGGGTTGCTCGCGCCCGCCAGTCGTAGTAGGTCGACGCCGGGACATTCAGGACCGGCAATACGAGACCGACCGAGAAGTCATGCGCATCAATGAAACTCATGACCTACTCCGTGGGTCGGGTCGATCTCCGCAGCGAAATACGCGCTCGCCGCCCGCAGCACCTCGTTCACCCGCCGCAGCTCCGCCACCTCCCAGTCGCATTCTCCCAGTTCGGAGCACCTTTCTTCATGATCAACACGCGGCCCCGCCAAAATCGGCGTGAAAGCTCGAGGCTAGTAACACTGAGCCTCCCCCGTTTCTCCGGAGCTGCGGGAGCGGGCGGTGCGGTTGTATCGGGAGTCCGATCCGAAGCCGGTACTCCGCCTGAACGTGCACCCGGAGGCGCTGCGGAACTGGATCCGCCAGGCCGAGGCCGATCACGGCGAGCGCGACGACCGCCGTCGACGGCAATGATCGCGGAGAACCGGCGCCTGGCCCCACGAAGTAGGCTTGCCCGCCAGAAAGGTGCTCCTCGAACGCAGTGAATATCAGCGCTCAGCAACCGGCGGATACTTCCTCGTTCCCATGATGTCCTTCCTCGGTCTCCACATAAACCCTGTTCGGAAGTGTGGCCCTGGACCCCGATGACCACCCGACCGCGTCGGGCGAGCGCTCGTTGCCGAGCACCGAATCCACGCCGAAATACCCAACGCGACACCGATCAGAGCGACACGTCAGAGGCATGCAAGATTGAGGCTAGGAGGCAGTTGCGACGACTTCGGCTGCCAACCGGCGAAGCTTCACCACGGGCATTTTGCGGTTGACGGTGGCTGCGGCTATCGGTCCGCCATCGGCGGCGACCCACTGGAGAAGGAAGGACCCCTTTTCATCGTTGTGTTCGAGAATGATCGGAGGTTCATGGTTCGGGATCAGTCCACACACCTTGATCTGCATGCCGAACGCCTCTGTCCAAAAGTAATGATCGGGTGTCGCGACAGGTGCATCTCGACCGTGCAACAGGGAGAGGGCCGCACTTTGCGCTTGCCGCACTGCGTTGTTCCAGTGTGGAAGGCGCATGACTTCGCCGGTAGGCTGCCGGATCGCCGCCACGTCGCCCGCGGCAACGACATCAGGTGCTGCGACACACCATTGGTCGATGATGACAGCTCCTTGGGTGTGTAGACGGCTTCCGGAAAGCCATTCCGTGTTGGGAATGTCGCCGACTGCGGAGATGACCACGTCGGGTCGCAGCGTGGTGTCGCCGTACCCTACGCCGACGACTTCGCCATCACCGAGAATGCGTACCCCGTCGGCGGCCCTGACGAACCGCACACCGACGGATTCCGCCTCGGCCACGATCAACGCTGACAGCCAGGCTCCCAGAAGCCTCCGGAGCGGCGGATCGCGGTCGATCACTGTGACATCGAGTCCTTGCTTGCTGCACGTCGAGGCGATCTCCATGCCGAGGAACCCCGCGCCGACGACTGCCACGGTCCGTGCGGTGGAGAGGCGTTCCGCGAGAGCGGGGATGTCGGCGGCATCACGAACCACGTACTCACCGGACTGCCCAGGTTGCGACAACCGGCGCGCGCGTGCTCCGGAGGCCACGATCAGTCCGTCGAACGGGATGGTGCCGCCTTCCGCGACGTGGATGGTGTGTGCCTGGTCGTCGAGTCCGACTACTTCCTGTCCTAGACGGACGTTGACGTCGTCGGTGGACATCGGCAGCGCGCAGCTTGCTTGATCGGCTGAACCGGCGAGCACCGCCTTGGACAGTGGCACGCGGGAGTACGGCAGCTGCATTTCGGCCGAGAGCATCGTGAGCTCACCCGCATAACCCTCGGCGCGCAGGACTTGAGCGGCGGTGACCGCGGCGATGGATCCGCCGACGATGACGATGTTTCGGCGCTCCGCAACGGCCGTCACGGGTTGCCCACCACTCGAAGCGCGGCGACAGGGCATACTCGTGCTCCAGCTTCGGCGGCCTTTGCGACATCGTCGGTCAACGGGTTGACGAGAATGTCGAGTTCACCCTCGTCGTCGAGTCGATAGATGTTCGGGGCGATCTGTTCGCAGGTGCCGTGGCCCTCACAGCGCTCGCGGTCCAGTTCTACGTGGCTCATGTCTGTTCCTATTCGCTCGTGAGGGTAATGGGTAGTCTGGTTATGCCGGAAAAGCCTGGGATGTGGTGGGTCAGTTCCGGTTCGCCGGCTGGGGTCAAGGTTGCGACTCGGCGCAGGAGGGAAGACATCACGGCCCGTACCTCCAGTCGGGCGAGGCCTTGACCGACACAACCGTGGGTGGCGTAGCCCAGTCCGAGGTGGTCGATAGGATTGCGGTGGATGTCGAATGTGTCGGGGTCGCTGTAGTGCCGGGGGTCGCGGTTGGCCGAACCAATGCTGACGATGATGCGTTTACCGTCAGGAATAACGTGCCCACCGAGCTCGACCTCGCGTGTGGTGCCTCGATAGAGCACCTGTGCCGGCCCATCCAACCGTATGGATTCCTCGAAGCCACTGCCGATGAGCGAGGGATCGGCCTTCAGTGCTGCCCACGCCTGCGGATTGCGCGCCAAGTTGTTCAGGTAGAAGCCGAGAGTGTGCACGGTGGTTCCCATACCGGCAATCAGGTACGAGCTCATCAACGGCGCCGCGTCTTCGGGCTGGATGCGCCCGTCGTCGACGGCGTCGAGGATGGCGGTGCCCCAGCTGTCGGGCTTGAGAACCTCACGGCTCGTGACACTTTTGATGTAGTCGGCGAACTCCACGACCGTGGGCATCCCGTCGGCGTAGCGGTCGCCATGCGGGCCGAACGTCATGAGCATCCGCTCTCCACCGGGCAGCAAGATCTCGCGGCCCTCGTCGGGTAAGCCGACGAGGTCGGCGACGGTGTCGACCGGCAATCGTTGACACAGGGCTTCCATCGCTTCGATCGAGCCGGCCTCCACCGCTTCTGCGACCAGTTCGTCAGCGTGCGCGGCCACCTGCTCGCCTAACTGCTTCAGTGCGCGCGGCGCCGTCTTCTGGCTGAGGATTCCGCGCAGCCTGTCGTGCAACGGCGGGTCCGTGGTCAGCGGCACCTTCCCCAGTAGCGCGCCCATCTCCTCGCCGTAGACGGTCTCGGCAGCGGAAGAGAAGGTCTGCCAGTCGGCCAAAGTTGCCCGCACCTCGTCATAACGGGTGATGATCCAGGTGTCGCTGGTCGAGAGGTAGACCACGCTGCCGAGTTCTCGGAGCATCGACCACATCGGATGGGGATTCCGGACGTTGTCCTCGTCGAAAATGCTTATGTCGCTTACCGGCCCGCCGTGTGCCAGAATGGTGGACGAATCGCTGTCGCTCGTCATTGCCAAACTCCGTGTCCTGTACTGAATTGAAATCGTGATCCTGACGGATCGCTGGATAATTGCCGCAACCACAAGCGCCAAGGCGCAGTGCGATTGGTTACTCGCGGCGGCTGGATGTCCCTGCGAATGATGCTGAACGTTGCGCCGAGACATCGAAGCCGTCGTAGCCGTCGGCAACGACCTTCGCGCAGATCTCCCGATACGCTGCGGCTCCGCCGATGTAGAGCATGCACACACGCGGTTTCCCGTTGGTGCCGCCCGTCATCCACCAGGCGTCTGTCTCGGGAAGCAACGTCGCATCCGACAGCTCGACAGTGTGCGCCACCCAGGCGTCCTCTGCTGCGAGCCGTGCTTCGATCGTCTCCACCCCGTTCCGTCGGCAGTACTCAATGGCATCGGCGATGAAGTCGACATGGTCTTCGATGGCCAGAGGCATGTTGTACAACACCGACGGGCTCTGCGGACCGGTGACCAGGAACAGATTGGGAAAACCATGTACGGACAGACCCAGATATGTCCGGGGACCGTGAGCCCACTTGTCGTTCAGGGTCTCACCGTCTCGTCCGATGATGCCCATGTCCAACACGGGTCCGGTGATGGCATCAAACCCGGTGGCGAGTACCAGGATGTCGGCCTCGTGTTCGGAATCGGTGGTGAGTACTCCGCCGGACGTGACGGACACGATAGGCGTCTCTCTGACGTCGACCAACGTGACGTTGGGCTGGTTGAAGATTTCGTAGTAGCCCGTCTCGAACGGTGGGCGTTTAGTTCCGTACGGGTAGTCGGTCGGGATCAATTTCTCGGCAAGAGCGGGATTGTCGATCCGTTCGCTGATCCGTTCACGGATGTATTCGGAGATCGTGGCGTTCGCCGATTTGTCGATCAGAATATCCTGGAATGACCCCACGTAAAGCTGAAATCCCCCCGCGTCCCAGCATTCGTCGAACACGCGCCGCCGCTCCTCGGGAGTGACAGTCAGTGCGGACGGCAAGGGGTTGTAATCCGGGACTCCTCCTCTGGTCTTGCGGGCATTCTCTCGTACCTGGGGGTAGTTCGCCTTGATCGCGGCAGTGCGTTCGGGATCGGCAGGTACGTTCCTCAACGGGGTGGCATAGTTCGGTGTGCGCTGGAAGACAGTCAGGTGGTCAGCCTTCTTCGCAATCTCCGTGATTACTTGAATACCACTGGATCCGGTGCCGACAACCGCAACCTTCTTGCCTTCGAAATTCACGCCGTCATGCGGCCATCTTCCGGTGAGATAGACCTCTCCGTCGAAATTCTCCATACCATCGAATTGCGGATCCTTCGGTACCGACAGGTTCCCGGAGCCGCATATCAGGTAACGCGCGGTTACTGCCGATCCGTCGCCACAGCCGATCTCCCACACGCGATCATGCTCGTTCCACACCGCGGAGGTGACTCGTGTTTCGAAACTTATGTCGGAGCGAAGATCGAAACGGTCCGCCACGTGGTTCAGGTAAGCCAGAATCTCGGGTTGACTGGCGTATTTCTCGGACCAGTTCCATTCTTGTTGCAGCTCCGCCAAGAACGAATACGAATAGTGCAAGCTCTCGACGTCACACCGGGCACCGGGGTATTGGTTCCAGAACCATGTCCCGCCGACCCCGTGCCCGGCCTCGAACACACGAACGCGCAGCCCGAGCTGATCGCGAAGTTTGTGCAGCGCGTACAGCCCTGCGAATCCAGCCCCGACGACAACTGCATCGAAGTGAGACGGAGACGACTGTTCCGCGGGAATGTCTAGATATGCCATGTGCTTCTTTCCATTTGATGTTGATGAGGACGGGCAGAAGCCGATCGACGCTCTGTGAACCATGTCCCGTGCGGCGGCCGGATTCGCTGGATGGCGGTTGGTGATCCAGGCATTACCCTCAATTAGCTGTGGCGTCCATCACATGACGCGATATTCCGAACCTAAGGGCACCTGCGCCGGCAGGCATAGAGACCTGCATCCGGATTCCGCCCTGCGGAACGATGTCGTGATCCTGGGGGTCGGCAGCCACTCACCCTGCAACAGCGCCGAGTTCCGCGGTGCGGAATCTTGGGCTGTGACCCTAAGCACAGGAGGTCTCCACGATCTAGCGTGTGAATCAGCCGAACCGTGGACTGAGTTTCGGAACGGCACGATTTGTCGACAGTGATGGTGATCGTGTCGCGGTGCTTCGCCATCGCACTTGACACCTTGGACCATCGAACCGCTGTCGCAGAACTCTCTCACTAGTGCGGATCAGTTCGCACATGCAGTGCACGCTCGATCCGACCTTATTCCCCGAAAGAGATGGAACCGCTATGCAGAGCTTGAACGCCAAGGTCATCGCCGTGACCGGGGGAGCCAGCGGTATCGGCCGCGCAACAGTGATCGAAGCGTTGTCTCAGGGTGCGAACGTCCTGGCCGGCGATATGAACGGCGTCGCATTGAAGGCCCTCGCCGACGAGACGGAGAATCTCGCGGGACGGCTGCACACGGTGGAGATGAACGCCACCAGCCCCGAGGACGTCACCGACTACGTTGCCGGTGGAGTCCAGGAGTTCGGCCGCATCGACGGTTTACTGGTCTCCGCGGGCATCACCCGCGGGGCGCCCATTCTCGAGATGAGCCACGAGGACTGGCACTTCGTACTGGACGTCAACCTGTCGGGCGCCTTCTCCGTCATGCAGGCGGTCGCTCGTCAAATGGTCGCGCAGGGAGATGGGGGCTCCATCGTCGCCATCACGTCCGACCTAGCCATCACGGGCCAGGTCGGGGGTGGTAATTACGTCGCGTCGAAGGGCGGCTTGATCAGCCTCGTCAAAACTTTCGCACTCGAACTCGGAAGGCGCCAGATTCGGGCAAACACCATTGCGCCAGGTGCGACGGACACACCGCTCCTTCAAGTCACGGCCCCTCAGGAATTCATCGACGACTGGGTTCAGCACGCACCACTGGGTCGCCTCGGGGACCCACGGGATCATGCAGAGATGGCGTCGTTCCTGTTGTCCGACGCAAGTGCGTGGATCACAGGTCAAACATTTCCCGTCAATGGTGGATCGGTCATGCCGTGATGGAATTTCGGAATCAATCGAGTCGAGCTGAAGGAACGTCATGTCAGTGGAATTGAACAAAAAGATCGTGCTCGACGCTTGCAGGTGCATCGACGACCGGGACTTCGCGGCACTGTTCGACCTCATGACGGATGAGGGAACGTGGACGTATCCGATCCGATCGGATCGATTTCGAGACGGCGGCCGAAAGGACAAGGACGGTGCGCGGGCTACGCTCGAGGGCTTTCTCGGCGGCTTCGTCGAGTTCAGCTTCGTCGTACGTAGCGTCACTGCCGAGGATGATCGAGTCGCAGTCGAAGCGACGGCGCACGGAATCGGTCCGGGTGACGCGGAATACACGAACAACCCCATCCTCATGTTCAGACTCGAGGACGGGCAGCTTGCCGAAGTGACGGAGGCCCTGGACCCCTTCGAGGTCCTCGCCTACGTCGAACAATTGGCGGACCGACAGTGATCCCCTGCTTCGTTGACCCGTCACTTCGTTGATCCCGTGCGCAGCACACCATGAAAGCGTTATCAGGAGGACGTATCATGACCGATTTCCAGTACGACACGGATGACGGGATCGCGTGATGGGGCCCACCATGCGCGCGGTCGCGTACACCGGCCTCGACGGACCGAACGACTTCCAGCTGATCGACGAGCCCGTTCCCACTCCCGCAAAGGGAGAGGTCCTGATTCGTGTCAGTCGAGTCGGGGTGAACGCCGCCGACAAGATTCTGCTCGACACCGGGTTCAATCTATTCACCGGCCAGCCGTCCGCGCAGATTTCGGGGTCCGTCATCCCTGGCGGTGAGGTCGTGGGTGTCCGAGAGGACACCGGGCAGCGCGTGGTCGCCTTGTGCGGGGCTGGGGGATACGCAGAGTGGGTCGCCGTGTCCGCGGCGCGGGTGTACCCGGTTCCCGATCATGTCGATGACACCGACGCCTTGACCCTGATGGCGTCTGGGCTGACGGCCTGGTTCCTGTACGAGGCGGCGCATGTCGCTCCGGGTGAGAGCGTGGTGATCACCGGCGCAGCGGGGGCACTCGGCTCGATCGCCGTCCAGTTGGGGGTATGCCGCGGTGCGGGACGGGTGATCGCATTGGCGTCGACTCCAAAGAAGCGGCAGTTCGCCCAGGATCTGGGTGCGCATGCGGTCACCGACAGCTCCGCCGAGAGACTCGCCGGCCGTCTTGTCGAGGCGAATGACGGCGCACCGGTCGACGTGGTCTTCGACATGGTCGGCGGCAAAGTGTTCGAGGAGGCGCGAGCGGCGCTGGCACCGTTCGGGCGCCTCGTCGTCTTCGGCACAGCGTCGGGCGACTCGCCGACCCTCGAGACGGTGAGTTTGGCGTTCGGGTCGCACTCCGTCACCGGTGTGTGGCTGCCCAACTTCGTCGACGCCGGGCTCGCCGGCCCCGCCCTGGACAAGCTTTTCGAACTTCACGGCCGTGGTGAGGTACGCACCCAGGAGGGACCGTTGTTCGACTTGGAGCACGCGCGTGAGGCACAGGACGCCCTGGCCGACAGGAACACCTTCGGGAAGGTTCAGATCGACGTCACCACACGGTGAATTCGGTGCAGGACCGTCGAAGCAATCTTCGCTCAACAATCAAGGATGAGTAATGACCACGACAGAGCACCGCCCGGCTGTGACCAACGGAGCGTTCCGCACCCCGGCCCCGGGCCGGAAACTCGAGTACAAGATCGGACCCGGCGCGGAGAAGGCGATGTACGTCCTCGCGGACGCCTCTCAAACCAACCGCCGATTGACTGTCACCCTCCACGAGTTGGAGCCGGGTGAGGAATCCGGCATGCACATGCACACCCTGGAAGATGAAGGCTTCTTCGTGCTCGAGGGCAACGTCACATTCTTCATGCCCCACGACGACTGCGTCATCCAAGCCGGCCCCGGCGAGTTCGTGTGGCACCCGGTAGGCCGGGCGCACAGCTTCACAGCAGGTGACAAGCCGGTCAAGATTCTGCAGTACCTGGTGCCGGGCACCGAACTCGTCCCCGGGTTCTTCCAGGAGGCCGCCGAGCTCGAACTGGACACGCCGGAGCAGATGACAGCGCTGGCAGAGAAGTCCTTCCGCGACTACGGAGTTCGGATCTACGGGCCTGATGGCCCTCCGCCGTCGACGAGGACCGCCGCCGCTCGTGGCCCGGTGACGCCCGACGCACGCCTGCTGATGCCGGACGAGAGCGACCGGATGGTGAACGCACCGTTCAAATCCGATGCATCGGCCAAATACACGATGAACATCGACCGCAACATGATGACCGATGTCGAACTCAAATTCCACGCCTGGGGCCACCAGACCGGCGACCTTTTCGAGATGATCGAGGTCGCATGGACCAAGCCCGACATCGTCTACCCCCACGTGCACACCCTGGAGGAGGAAGGTTTTTACGTTCTAGAGGGTGAGTTCACCCTATATGTGTCCGAACCGGACGGGATCACCAAACAGGTCGGACATCCCGGCGACTTCATCTGGGGGCCCCGGGATCTACCACACTTTTACCACATCACCGGAGCACAGGGCGCTCGCGTCCTGACGTGCCTGGTGCCCGGCGGTTCGGGCTTCATCAAATATTTCTACGGCATTGCGGTTGAAGGGCGAGGATCCGACCTCTCGACCGACGAAAAGTTTGCGGAATTCGCGGAATGGAGTGCGAAGACCTCCGGGCAGTTCTTCCTCCCCCCGGGCGAATGGCCGGGCGATATCCCGGCACCCGGAGTCCCTGTAGCAGAGCCGAGTTGAGCCTGCAATGACCTTGTCTCCGACGCCGGACCGGGCGTCGGAGACGCATCACCTCACTGTTCACCACATCGTTGCAGATCGGCTCAGACTCTTGACCAGATATGTTCCCTCGGCGTACAGCCGCACGATCTTGATCGACGGGATTCGCACGCACTACCTGGAATGCGGTGACGGGCCGCCTGTTGTCCTGTTGCACGACGGAAGCTATGGCTCGTCAGCAGAACTTTCCTGGTATCCCACCATCGAAGCGCTTGGTCGGTCGCATCGAGTCATCGCCCCCGACTGGCTCGGCTTTGGTGGAACAGACAAATTGCACGACTTTGGGGGTGGTCGCAGTCGACGCCTTTGGCACATGACTCGGTTTCTGGAAGTCATGGACCTCGGGACCGCATCGTTCTGCGGCGTCTCGATGGGCGCGACACTTCTGTTGGGCGTTGCGGCCGGTGACGAGTTCGACTGGCCAATCGGCGCGATCGTCTCGATCTCGGGCGGCGGGTTCATTCCCCTTAATGATGCGCGCGCTTCAACACTCGACTACGACTGCACGCTGGAGGGCATGCGGAAGATCGTTTCCAACTTTGTGTACGACCAAACCCTGCTCGATGACGAGCGATTGGTCCGGGCCCGCTACGAATCGGCGATTCAACCCGGCGCGTGGGAAGCCGTCGCGGCCGCCCGGTTCAAATCGCCGCTGGTCCCTCAACGCTCAGAGTTTGGCGAGCGAGACTCGATTTCGTACGAACGTATCGATGTACCGACATTGATTGTTGCCGGCGCCGAGGACAGACTCCGTAATCCTGGCTACGCCGACGAACTCGTAAGCCGTATCCCCACTGCAGAACTGCTGATGTTCGCCGATTGCGGGCATCTGCCGCAGATCGAGCATCCCGATCGTTTGAACCACGCGGTGACGGACTTCCTTGGAAGGCTGTGACACTGACTAGCAGTAGAAGAAGGCAACCTTGACAGGCCTGGATGTTCGAGCAGTACAAAAGCCGGCCTTCGTTGACGGAGATCGTCAGACCCACCCGGGACCGAGAGAAGTTCTGCTGAGTGTCGCAGGTCCAGCTGCGTGCCACGCCGACGAAGGAGCACATCAATGACCGACACCCAATCAGTCATCGAAGATCAAGCACTGAACGAACTGTTCGCGGACTTTGAAACTGAGCATTTGACGCCGTTGTGGACGCAGCTAGGCGATTTGATGCCGATGACGCCGGCGTCGCGGGCGGTGCCGTTCGTGTGGAAGTGGTCGACGCTGTATCCGTTGGCGCGGCGGGCCGGGGACCTGGTGCCGATCGTCGAGGGATAATGAACGAGCGCTACTGGTCGGCTTGTAAGCGTTGGTGGAGGGTTCGAGGCGGATGGACGAATCGGCCCGGCGTTGGGCGATCGAAGTAGGTACTTGCAACGGGAGAGGGACGGCCGGGCAGGCCCGCGTTTCCTTGTGGCAGGTATATGCGGGCCGACCCGACCGTCGTCCTTCGTGGTGGCTTTTTAGTTGGGGATTACGGGGAGTACGAGGTGCGAGGGGTGGAGTGCGTTGTGGTGAATGCTCTGGTGTGCGAGGCGGAATTTGCTCGGGTCGTCGACTTCGGTATCGGTGTTGGGGTTGCGGTCCCAGCGGGGGAAGTTGCTGGAGGTGACGTGCACTCGGAGACGGTGGCCGGCCTTGATGACGATGCTGGTCGACCATAGATCGATGTCGGTCTTGTCGATGTTGTCCGGCTCGGTCGTCACGCGGGTGATTCCGTCGACGATGTTGTAGGAGACGCCGTTTTCGTCGACATCACAGAGTCTGACTACCCAGTCGGTTGTCGGTCCGTCGGTGGCGGCGAAGAGTTCGGCCGTTACCTTGCCGGTGATTTCGAGGTCTTCTGTCAGCACGGGAGTCGAGAACACCAACACATCGGGGCGACTTTCGACGGTTGCCTGGTCTTTCGGCCCGGCCGGGAACTGACCGGACATGACGAGGTTGCCGCCGCACGTCGGTACCGGGTCGGCGGGGTCATACGTGAAGTCGCTGTGCGATTGCTCGTCGGTGGGCTGGTCGAAGGACGCACTGCCGTCGCCGTGCAGGTACAGAGGCGTTAAAACGGCCCGCTGGAGTGGCCATTCTTCCTCGTCGCGCCATTGGTTGATTCCCATGACGAACAGTTGCACCGGTGCACCCGAGTCGTTGGTGTCCGACCCATCACGAAGGTAGTTCTCGAACCAATCGAGCTGGTAGTCCGTCATGGTGGTGGCCCCGGGGGCGACCTCGGACAGCAGCCCGAAGTTGATGTCGCCGATCTGGCCGAAGTTGAAGAAATTCACATGCGGCCACGGGCCCACCACGAGACGGGTCGGCACGCCGCGCTCGCGCATCGCGATGTAGTTGTCGAGCGTTCCCTGTTGGAAGACGTCGTACCAACCACCGATGTTCAAGCTCGGCACAGTGACCTGGTCGTGGCGGCCGGCAACCCGGCATTCCTCGGTGGTGTCGGGATCGTGCAGTCCGCGTTGGACACCGAGGTCGGGCAGGCCGGCCCGAGTCAGAGCCGGGAGCGGTGCCGCCGGGAGCTCCCAGTAGCCCTTGGTAGCCAGCGAGTCGTAATCCTCGACGGTGGTTGCCATCGCGGCGAGAAGCTCGTCGGGGTCATCGATGACCTTCGGCAACTGCGGCAAAGTCTGTGCAAGCGTCCACCATGTGTTAAGCCCCAGTTCGATTGCGCCGCCGCGGAACATGAGACCATCGGCCGGGTCACTCCAGGTGATCTGCGGTGCTATCGCCGCCAGCCCTGGCGGTGCAGCGAGGGCTGTGGCCCATTGAGTCTGCCCGGTGTAGCTTCCGCCGAACATGCCGACCTTGCCGTTGCTTCCGGGAAGGCGGCTCGCCCAGACGACGGTGTCGTACCCGTCCTGCTGCTCGTAGGCCCAGGGCAGCCACTCTCCGTCGGAATCGAATCGGCCACGGGTGTCCTGCTGCACAACGATGTAGCCACGCTTCACCGCAGCCAGGGTGTCGAACATGAGGACATTCAACGATCCCGTCCTGTCGTACGGCGTGCGCTGGATCAGCACCGGGTACGAACCCGGAGCCGCCGGCCGATAGACATCGGCCCGGAGAATCGTGCCGTCGCGCATCGGCACCTCCACGTTGAGATCGATACTGATCTGACTCATTTCAGACTTCCTACCTTCATGCGAACACCAACTCGATGCACACCCGGCGCTCGGCAACGCACCTGAAGTGTGCGTAGCCACCGGGTGTGGATCCTGTGATTGCGGTCACCATCAGGGTACAAGAACGGGTACGAGTAAGCAAGGAAAAGTACCCATGTGCGCCGGCGACTCGAGTCGCTCGATCGCCGACCCAGCGAATCCCGACTCAGGGTGTGCAAGGAATTCGAGAACTGCAGGAACGAATCTCCGGTAGTAGTGAAACTCCGGTAGTACTGCAAGACCCAGCCGTGTCCGGAGTCGGGATAGACCGTCAATTGCGAGTTCGGAAGTCGCCGCGCGAGGTCCTCCTAGTGCTCGCTCGCGATCATCAGGTCGTGGTCCCCGCTCGCGGCGAAGGTGGGGTGGGGGACTGCCGACCTGGTCGCCGGGGGCCGCCTTTCCGCCTCGTGTGATCGCTGTGATTTCTGCAAACCTGGCTCGGATGGATATTGACTTGTTGCGGCCGTCGGTTCGCTCGGTCAAGCGCGCGCGAAGTAGTCGTTCGCTGTGCGTTTCTCTTGGGCGTCCGGGAAAAGAGGAAGTCCCGGCGCGTCTTTGCGTGGTGGCTGCCTTCAGATATGCACTGGCGACGATTCGGGCCATCTTGTCGATACCACTGCCCCCACGCAGCCCGGTACCGGCGATCACCGTTCGTCGTACGAGCCGAGATTCTTGGGGTGTGATGACTCAAGCCACCCCACGGTGTCGTGGCCGCGAGCGCGGATGGAAGCAATCGCATTGGTGCCCATCTGCGTGAGGTCGGCGTACTCGTGTGCCGCTGGCGCCCACACCGCGCTCGTCGAACGCCGCAACCAGCCGCACTGAGGGCACAGTGGCAATAGGGTCGCGTGTATGGTCGAGACCGCGGTCGAGCGTGAAGGTAGCGATGGGTCCCCCCGATCCACACGACCTACCGCCCCCACCGCCGTTGACATTGACCACCGCGATGCACATTCGAGTCAGTTCCCCGGCTACCGGAGCGCGAGGACGATCTTGCCGCTGGCAGCTCGCGCATCCAGGGCGCGTAGTGCGTCGGCAGCGCGTTCTATCGGGTAGATAGTGGGCTCGACAATGGTCAGATCGCCGTTTTCGAGAAGTGGTCCGAGCGTGGCCCACTGTCTGGCGGGATACGAGGGGTCGGCGCGCATGTACTCAGCCCAGCCTGCTCCGACCACCGAGATATTCCTGAGCAGTAGACGATTGACCTTGACGGTGGGGGCGGTGAATCCGAGCACCACCGCCCTGCCGCCGGGGGCGAGGCTGCGGAGGCTGTCGGTGAATCGTTCGCCACCGACAGGGTCGAGGATGATGTCGACGCCGCGGCCTTGCGTGAGTTCGAGGACGTGATCCTTGAAGCCGTCGGCCCCGATGACGAAGGTGGCCCCGTTCGCGCGGGCGACCTCAGCTTTGGCGTCCGTGCTGACCACGGCGATCGTGTGGAGACCGAGCGCCGAAGCGACCTGAAGGGCAGCCACACCGATGCCGCGCGCCGCACCGTGCACGAGAACGGTTTCGCCGGGACGGTAGCGCGCGCGTTCGTCGAGCGCGAAGTGCACGGTGAGATAGTTGAGCAGGAATCCTGCCCCCGCGGCGAACGAGACCGTGTCTGGAAGGGGGAACACCGACTGGGGGTCGATGGCGACGGTCTGTTGCCAGGTCCCTGCGTCGCTGAATACGGCCACCCGTTGGCCGGGTCTGAGACCGTGGCATCCGGGTGCGCTGCGTACGACACCGGACCCCTCCATGCCGAGGAGCGCCGGCAGAGGGCGGACAACTTGATAACCCGCCCGGGACAGCAGCAGGTCGGGGAATCCGACCCCGGCGGCGTGCAGGTCCACCAGAACGTTTCCGTCGCACAATGGTTCGTCGATATCGACAATCTCCACAGCATCGGGACCGTTGTACTCAATGAGACGGACTGCGCGCACAGGTGCCTCCTACTGGGTGTGCAGGTGTATGAGCGGACTTCGAAATAGGTATCTGGGACTCGGTTCTCGGTCGTCCTGGATCGGAATCTCTCACCGAGTATGTGGACCGCCAAACAGCATGCCACGTTCGCGTCTACGAATGTTCGGGCCCAGACCATCGCACATTGGCGGGCGCCGGGACCGGAAGGCTCCCCGCATATGTCGCCGACCGTAAATCGTCGCTGCAGCAAGCCGTTTTCCGGACGTGCGCATCGTCCCGGGATACACCGCACGGCTGGCCTCCGGCCGGCTCCGCAGACCCGCCGCGCCAGCAGTCATACAAGCGCAATCCACGAGGCTGTCGCCGAGCGACATTCCGACTTGCTACCCGAACAGTGCCGATCACGCCCGCTGCTCAGGCTCCGACCGAATCGATGCACTGTCACCGCGAAACGAGTCCCCAAGAGTTGAATCTAAAGGGTATCGAATAGTCGAAGAGTGCCAGAATATTCCTCGCCTCCGATGTGGGAACACCGGCTGGAGGGCACCGCGGGCTACCGATGGGGGCTCGGTGGAGGATCTCCTGTAGTCGCTGTGCGAATCGGGTCGGCGACATTCCGACCTGGATGAAGATTTCGTGGGCAGGTGCGCCGCCGAAGGGTGACCATCTGCGGGCGAACGGGACGATCTCCTCTGCTTCTTTGTCGGCTCTGATTCGCCCGTTTCGGGTCTGGTCCGCCTCCCGCCGTCGATCACGCCACTGTTGAAACGCGCGGATGTCCATTCCGTCCGTCGTCGCCAGGTCGCGCTGCGATGCGGCGTGTTCGCTCAACGCTCGCGCCGTTCTCTTCTCATCCATTGTCTTCTCGGTTCCAGCTGATGAATTGCGGTGAGGGGATGGTGGCGCCACCCCACGCCTCCTACCGGGGACCAGATCGGAGCTATCGGATCGAGGATCCGATGCCGAGGCCGCCGTCGACGTCGAGGACGATGCCGCTGACGTAGCCGGCGGTGGGGGAGCAGAGGTAGGCGGCGGCTTCGGCGATGTCGTTCGGGTCGCCGGTGCGTTTCTGGGGGACCTTGGAGACGAGTTTGTCGCGGGCGGGTCCGTTCATGGAGGCGAGCATCGGTGTTTCGATGAGGCCGGGGGCGATGGCGTTGGCGGTGATGCCGTCGCGCGCGGCTTCGAGGGCGATGGTGCGGGTGAGCCCGACGATGCCGGCCTTGGCGGCGACATAGTTGGCCTGACCGAAGTTCCCGCGCCAGCTCATCGAGCTGAACGACACGATCCGTCCGTAGGTGCGGGCGCGCATGTGCGGCAGGACGGCCTGGGCGCACAGGAACGAGCCGGTGAGCGAGACGTCGATGACGGCGTGCCAGTCCTCGACGCTGATCTTCTCGATCCGGTTGTCGCGGATGATTCCGGCATTGTTGACCAGGGCGTCGATGCGTCCGAGGGTGTCGGCGATCGTGTCGACCCAGTCCTGCACCTGCGGGGCGGAGGCGACGTCGATGGGGTGGCTGGTGGCGGGGCGGCCGTAGCAGTCGGTCAGCTCGGCAGCCAGTGCTTGTCCGGCGGCGTCGTTGATTTCGGCGATCGCGACGGTGGCGCCTTCGGCGGCGAACCGGTGGGCCATGGCGGCGCCGAGTCCTTGGCCGGCGCCGGTGACGAGGACGACCTGGTCGGTGTAGCGGTTCATCGTGTTCCTGTCGGGGCGGGGTGGGAGTTGGTGGTGGTTGTCCTGCCGTGCAGGAAGTCGTTCAGCGCGGTGGGGACGTCGCTGCCCTGCCAGTGGGTGTCGAAGGCGTCGAGTTCATAAGCGAGGCCGCGCTGTTCGTCGAGCCCGGTGAGGTCGGCGAGCAGCGATTTGTAGGCCGATTGCGCGGGGCCGGCGTGCTCGGCGAGCTCGGCGGCGGCGGCGAGGGCGGTGGTGTGGAGGTGGTCGTGGTCGACGACCGCGTGTAACCATCCGGTGTGCTGCAGTTCGGTTGCCGGGAGCAGGGTGCCGGTCAGGGCGAGCCAGCGGGCCATGGAGTCGCCGACCTTGCGGGGCAGGCGCACGCTGGCGCCGCCGGCGGGAAGCAGGTTGTTTCGGACGTGTCCGTCGCCGATCCGTGCGGTGGGGGTGGCGATGACGACGTCGCAGGCGAGCGCGAGTTCGAGTCCACCGGCGACGGCATGTCCGTGGATCGCTGCGACGACGGGCAACCGGCTCGTTTCCAGCCGGGTGGCCAGGGCTGAGACGTCCCGGAGAAACCCGGTGGGGGCTTGGCCGCGGGAGTGCAGATCGAGAAAATGCTGGAGGTCGGCGCCGGCGCAGAAGCTCTTGCCGGCGCCGCCCAGGACGACGGCTCGGGTGCCCGAATCGGCCTCGGCGTCGGACAGTGCGGTGTCGAGTGCCTCGACCAGTGTGTCGTTCAGGGCGTTGCGCCGGTTGGGGCGGTTGAGGGTGAGGGTGCGTGTCGCACCGTGCTGGGTCACGACCAGCGGCGTCCGGGCATCGGTCATGAGTGTGTTTCCTGTCGGGACAGTTCGGCGCGGCGCTGCTGTCGGAGCTGGGCGCGCTGGATTTTGCCGCTCGGGGTCTTGGGGAGGGTGTCGACGAAGTGCACCCGGCGCGGGTAGGCGTGGGCGGCGTACTTGGTTTTTACCCACTGCTGCAGTTCGTGGGCGAGCGCCTCGCCGGGGTCCTGGTCGAAGTCCGGTGCAGCGATGACGTAGGCCTCGATCACTTCGCCGCGTACCTCGTCGGGTGCGGCGACCACGGCGCACTCACGCACTGCAGGGTGCTGGACGAGTACGGATTCGACGTCGAAGGGGCCGATGCGGTAGCCGGCCATGATGATGATGTCGTCGTCGCGGGAGGAGAAGTGCAGGATTCCGTCGGCATCGATGCTGGCGGTGTCACCGGTGAGGAAGTGTTTCTTGTCGGCGGTGAATCGGCCCGCGTCGCCGCGCCCGGCCGCGTATTCGGTGAACGTCATCAGCGGGCTGTCGGCAACCACCACCGCGAGCCGCCCGACGGTGCCGGCGGGTGCGGGCTCGTCGCGGTCGTTCTCGAGGACGGTCAGATCCCACCCGGGCAGCGCTACACCCATCGCTCCGGACACCACCGGCACTGCGACGTCGGGGTGATGCGGGAACCCGGCGGGCATCCCGAGTTCGGTCTGTCCGTAGTGGTCGTGGACGAGCAGGCCGAGTTCCTTCTCGGCCCACAGGTTGACCTCGGGGGTCAGCGGCTCACCCGCGCTCGAGAGGCGGCGCAACGCGAGTGTGTTCGGCTGCGAGTGGTGTTCGGCGCGCAGGCCCCGGTACACGGTCGGCGCTGCGGCGTAGTCGGTGACCTCCAGTTGGGAGAGCACATCCCAAGTAGCGGCGGCGGAGAAGCCGCCGCGGGTCAGGATGGTCGGAACACCGGCGGCCAGCGGTGCGATGATCGCGGTGTAGAGCCCGTACGCCCAGCCCGGGTCCGCCGCGCACCAGAACACGCTGTCCTCGCGGACGCCGAGTGCGAATTCGAGGTAGCTGTGCCATCCGGCGATGTAGCTGACTGGGTGGACCACGCCCTTGGGAGTGCCGGTGGTACCCGAGGTGAACATGTGCACCAGCGCGCCGCGGCCGCCGACCGCAACGGACGGCCGGGTGTCGGCGCTTACCGACGTCAGCGCCGCGGTCAAACTGTCCTCGGCGCCGCCGGCCACCAGGACGTCCCACGCGCCGGTCGTGGCAACCTTCGGCCGGTATGCGGCGTCGACGACGACCAGCTTGGTCTTCGAGTTCGTCAGGCGCGAGGTCACCGCGTCCTCGGCGAACGCGGTGAAGAGGGGAACGTACACCGCGCCGACCCGCCAGATGCCGAGGAGCACGGTGACCAGGTCGGCACTCTTGCCCATCAGGGTGGCGACTCGGTCGCCTTGTCCGATCCCGCGATCGGTGAGTATCTGGGCGAATCGGCGTGACGACTCGGTGAGGTCGGCGTAGGTCAGTCGCGTGGTGGACAGATCCTCGTCGACGACGGTCAGTGCCAACGACTCGGGCGGGTGCCTGTCGCACAGCAGCCACGCCACGTTCGTGCCGTCACCGGCGTAGGACGACAGGATCTCGCGTACTCGCGCGTCGATATCGACAGACACGACAACTCCTAGTGGGTAATCTAGTGGGTAACTTTGCACCGATAAATGTACCCAAGGTGTCGGGAGAAGGGAAGGCGCGTGAAATCGAGAGGCCGGAATTGTGAAACACTCGACCGCATGGCACGTGCAGGAGCGACGCCGAATCGCGCGACGATGAACACCCCGCGGCGTCGACGCGTCGACACCGCCCGTCGGGACGAGTTGCTGGCGCGGATCGAGGAAATCTTCCTGACGGAGGGGTTTACGTCGGTCACCGTCGACGACCTCACGCAGCGGTTGCGGTGCTCCAAGGCGACGCTCTACAGCGTGGCGTCTACGAAAGAACAGCTGGTCGTCGCCGCCACCAAACACTTCTTCGGCGCCGCAGCCGAGCAGATCGAAGATGCGGTCGCGAATGAATCGGATCCCCGCAAGCGGATCACCACGTATCTCGGTGGTGTCGCGTCGGCGATGCGCCGCAACTCCCGGGCGTTCTACGACGACATGGTCTCGTACCCACCGACGGCGGAGATCTATGGGCGTAACACCGCGCAGGCCGCGCGGCGGGTGCACGAGTTGATCGACGACGGCGTCGACGCGGGCCTGTTCCGGGCCACCGATGCCGCGTTCGCCGCCCAGTTGGTGGCGTTGGCGATCGACGCCGTTCAGTCCGGGATACTCCTCGAACGCACCGGCCTGTCTGCGGCCGATGCGTTCGGAGAACTCGGTGATCTCCTGCTCCATGGGCTGCTGCGCACCGATTGAGCAGCGCGAAACGTCAGTGACGGTCCTCGGGCCCGTGCGGTGAGCGAAGGAACTTCAGCACCTCCTGGACGAACTGCTCGTGGTGTTGGAACACGCCGCCATGACCGGCGTCCGGGTAGATCCGGAGCGAGACGTTCGGGAGGCGGTGGGCGAGGTCGAAGGAAGCCCTCGTCGGGAGCATCCGGTCGTCCTCTCCGTTCGCGACGAGCACGGGGTGCTCGATCGAGCCCAGGTCCATGGGGTCCTGCGCTCCCCATCGACGAATCGCGAGGATCTGCGCGGCGACTGACCGAGGTGAGGTGGGGTCGACGCGGTCGTGGGTGCGTTCGGTGAGCCGGTCCATATAGGCCGTTGCCGCTGCCTTGCCGTTGGCGGTCCTGGTGAAGAAGAGGTAGCGCTTGGGGTCTGTGCGGGTGAGCAGCCCGTGCACGGTGTCGCCGAGAAGTTTGACCGTGATGTTGCCGACGCCGTCGCCGCCGGCTGCGCCTGTGCCGGCGAGGATGATCCGGCGGACCAGCGCAGGCTGCTGCGTCATGATCACCTGCGCGATGAATCCCCCGAGGGAGAATCCCATCAGGTCGACCTGCTCGAGGCCGAGTTCTCGGATGATGGCGATTGCGTCGTCGGCCATGGCCGCGACGGTGGTGGGCGTGTGACCCTCACTTGCGCCGATACCGCGGTTGTCGAAGGTAATCACGCGACGTTCCGATGCGATTCCGTCGATGACACGCGGGTCCCAGTCGTCGAGGACCGCGGTGAAGTGGTGCAGGAAGACAACGGGCACGCCGGTGCTCGGCCCGAACTCGCGATAGGCGAACCGCTTTCCGTCGACGTCGACGCTCAGGGTCGGAGCAGTGTTTGCAGTTTTGGGTGGGGCTTGCTGGTTCATCGTTTCTCCTGAACATCGGCGTGTTCTGCCGGGTGTGGCCTGAGCGTTCCTGGGTCGACTCCTGCCCCAGGGCAGCCGTGCGTGCAGGGGTGGCCGCGTACGGTGGCGTAGCCGCCAGGGTGAGTGTGGGAGGGCTGTTGCTCTAGCCGCCGCGTTTGGGGCGCAGGGGTGTCCGGCCGTTGCGGCGCAGCAGTGCCACCGTGGTGGCGAGGCGCCCCCGATGTGGGTCGGGTTCGAGACCGGCGCTGATGCGGTGCAGCTGGTCGGTGTGCCAGCCGAGGTCGAGGATCCCGTCGAGGGCCTTGATGTCGACCACCCGGCCCAGGACGCCGCGCATCCCGGATCGCGACTGATGTGTGGTGAGGGTGTCGGCGCGCCCGGTCAAGATGGCGGAGGCGGCGTCGGTGATCGTCGCGGTGGGTCGGCCGATCCCGACGACATCGCATTCGCCGTCCCCGATCGCGTCCTCCATGGCGGTGCGGGAACGGAAACCGCCGGTCACCGCCAGCGGGATGTCGCCGACGAGCCCGCGGACGGTGCGGGCGTACTCGAGGAAATAGGCCTCGCGGGCGCGGGTACTGGCCGCGGCGGTGCCCATCATGGCGGGAGACTCGTAGCTTCCGCCGCTGACCTCGATCAGGTCGAGACCTTCCTGGGCCAGCGCCGCGACCACGCCGCGGGATTCGTCCTCGGTGAATCCGCCTCGTTGGAAGTCGGCCGAGTTGAGTTTGATGCCGACCGCGAAGCCCGGTGACACCCTCGCGCGGATGCGGCGCACGACCTCGAGGACGAACCGCATCCGCCGCTTCGGGTCACCGCCCCAGTCGTCGTCGCGCCGGTTCGCCAACGGTGAGAGGAACTGGGCGACGAGGTAGCCGTGCGCACCATGTATTTGCACGCCGTCGAAACCTGCTGTCTCACAAACAACAGCGGCGGCGGCGAAACGTTCGATGATGTCCTCGATCTCGTCAGGTGACAGCTCACGGGGTGTGGTGGCGCCGGGAATATCGAGCGGGACCTGGGGGCGACGGGAGTGTGCCCCAGCGCGAGCGGGTTCGACTGGCGTCCGGGGTGGTTGAGTTGCACCCAGATCGGGATGCCGGCATCTTTGGTCGTCTTGGCCCAGCTTGTCAGCGCGTCGAGGTCGCGTTCGTCCTCGATGACGATGTTGCCCGGCTCACCGAGCTGGGTGCGGTCGATCATGACGTTGCCGGTGACGAGCAGACCGTAGCCACCGCGACTCCAGGTGGTGTAGAGCCGCTCCAGGCGGCTGTCGGGAGCGTTCCGTTTATCACCGAGCGCTTCGCTCAACGCGGCCTTCATGATGCGGTTCGGGAGTACCTGGCCGCAGGGCAGCGGCAATGGGTCGTGCAGGGATGGCATAGGGCGTTCCTTTCGCAGGGGTTCGATGGTCATGACACGGCGGCGGTGGTGTGGGCGGCCCGCAGTGCGGCCTTGTCGATTTTGCCGACCGCGTTCTTGGCGATGGTGTCCACGACGACGATCGTGGTGGGGCGCTTGTAGCGGCTGAGTTTCCGTGCGCAGAGCGCCTGCAGCGCAGCGGGATCGGCGGTCGAATCGGGTGTTGGCTGGACATAGGCGACGACGATCTCACCCCAGATGGTGTCGGGGACACCGATCACGGCCGCTTCGAGGACGGTCGGGTGGCCGGCGAGGACGTCTTCGATTTCCTTGGGGTAGATGTTCTCGCCGCCGCGGATGATCATGTCTTTCGAGCGCCCGACCAGGGTCAGGTAGCCCTCCGGATCGAGGTGGCCGACATCGCCGGTGTGTAGCCATCCGTCGATGACGGTCTGTGCGGTGTCCTCCGGACGGCCGAGGTAGCCGCGCATCACATTGGGGCCGCGCACGACGACCTCGCCGTCCACCCCGGGGCCCAGTTCGACGCCGTTCTCGTCGACGATGCGAATCTTCTGACCCGGGAAAGCGATCCCCACCGTACCGGCGCGCCGAGGTCCCGAGACCGGGTTGAGGGTGGAGGCGCAGGTCCCTTCGGACAGCCCGTAGCCCTCGAGGAGGGCAAACCCGTACCGGTCCTCGAACCGGGTCAGCAACTCCGCTGAGGCGGGTGCGGCGCCACAGATGCCGAACCGCAGTGAGGACGTGTCGGGCCGAACATCGGCCGGAAGCGCCGCCAGGATGTTGTAGATCGTCGGCACCGCGCTGAAGTAGGTGGGGCGTTCGGATTCGACGAGGTCGAAGAAGGTGCGGGGGTCGAATCGGCCGGCGATGACGACGCTCGCGCCGGCGAGTAGCGGGGTGAGGACGCTGACGACGATGCCGTTGACGTGGAAGAGCGGCAGGATCAGCAGGCATCGGTCTGCCGGCCCCAGCTGCAGCGCCTGGGCGCCCATCTCGGCCATGGCGTCGATGTTGGTGTGGTCGAGCATCACGCCCTTCGGCACCCCGGTGGTGCCGCTGGTGTAAATCAGCAGGGCGGGCGTGGACGAGTCCGCAGGTGGTGTGTGATCGGACTCGGTCGCCTCCTGGAACAGCTCGTCGACGGCGAGAGTGGCGACACCGCCATCTCCTGCACCCGCCCAGCCGTCCTCGACGACGAGCAGTCGTGCGGCGGAGTCGGCGAGTTGCCGAGTAACCTCGACGTCGGTCAGCGTCGGGTTGATCGGGGTGGTGGTGGCACCGAGTCGCCAGGTCGCGAACAGCAGCACCACGAACTCGGTGCGGTTGGTCAGCTTCAGGGCCACGACGTCTCCGGGCCCGATTCCCCGGTCATGGAGGTGGCGGGTGGCCGCGCGAACTCGGGTGAGCAGCTGAGCGTTGGTGAGCGAGCCGGTGGCGTCGGAGACCGCGGGTCCGTGCGGGTCGAGATCGGCGCGGCGGTCGGGCAGCGATGCGAAGTTCATCGTGGTCGTGTTCACCTTCGGTGTGGTGCGGCCCGGCCCGGTGACGGAGTGACCGGTGCCGAGTCGAATTGACGGGTGAGGAACTCGATCTGGTCACGGACCAAGGCCTCGAAGGGCTCGCCGAGGTAGAAGTCGAAGTGGCCGGCGTCGTAGGTCTTGATCTCGCCTCGTGGTGCTGTCCGCGCGTATCGGAGGGTCTGGGCGGGTGGGGTGACGGTGTCGGTGTTGCTGACGCAGAACAGGATCGGGAAGTGGATCTTCTTGGCCGCTCGGCCGGGCCGGTAGGTGACCAGACTGGGAATCACCCGGGCCGCAACCTCGTTCCGGAACGTCGTCCCGACCGGCACGATCGCCTCGTAACCGGACAGCGCGTCCGGGGCGTTCATCAGAGCCAGCGACCCGGGGGCGGCGGCGAGGGGAATCATCGCGGGCGCGGTGCCGCGGACCTTGGCCGCCAGATCCCGGGCAATCAAGGGGGTCACTTTCAGGGTGGCCGCCGGGCCCAGCGCGAGGGCGGAGGCGAGACCGTCGGTGAACGGGCACTGCGCGACCGCCGCCCGCAGTTCCGGATGCCGCGAGGCGACGGTGATGGCGTGGCCACCGCCGAAGGAGCTGCCCCAGACCGCGATGCGGGTGCTGTCGAGACCGCCACGAGCCTTCACCCAGGCGATGGCGGCATCCCAGTCGGCGAGCTGGCGCTTGATCGACAGCAGCTGGCGGGGCCTACCGCCGCTGTCACCGAAGTGCCGATAGGTGAACGCGACGGCGGCGATGCCGGCCCTGGCGAAACGTTCGGCGAAGGCGTCCAAGCGCATGTCGCGGGTGGCGCCGAGGCCGTGTCCGAGGATGACGACCGGCGGCGAGGTGACACCGGTGGGGACGTAGAGCCACGCGGCGCAGGAGCTGTCGCCGGAGGAGAAGAGGACGTCGTGGCGGGTGAAAGGTTTCTTGGTGGCCATGGCTGGTCTCATCGTCCGTTCGTCGAGCGAAGCCCGGGCACGCGCCCCGATTCGAGGGCCTGCTTGTAGGTGTCCGGGTCGTAGAGGGGCAGCTCACCGGTGGCGTCGGTGGTGTCGAGGTAGTCGAGCATCAGTTGCTGGCCGTCCTCGGATTGGTCGGTGCCGAGGAATTCGGTGCGCTCGACGTGCAAACCCTCCGTCAGCGACATCGAGCCGCCGAAGTACACCGACCTCTTGACGGCCGCGATGGCCTCCCTCGGGCGGGCGCCGAAGTATTCGGCGAGTTCGGTCGCCCGCGTGATCACGTCGTCGAGGGCCACGACCTCGTCGACGGCGCCGTTGACGAGGGCCTGCGCGGGTGTGAACGGTTTGCCTTCGAGGATGGCGACCAGGGATCGGTGGGTGCCGATCAGGCGGGTCAGGCGCTGGGTGCCGCCACCGCCCGGATTGATTCCCAGCAGTATCTCGGGCTGGCCGATGAAGAAGTCTCCGTCGGCCATGACCCGCAGGTCGCACGCCCAGGCGAATTCCGCGCCGAGGCCGAGGGCCGAACCATTCAGGGCGGCAACGAAGATGACGCCGCTGGCGTTCATCTTCAGGAACGTCGCGTGCAGGCGGTCGAGCTGGACCGCGCCCCACAGCGGGGTTTTGCGCATCACGGGCTCGAGGGCGCGGGCGCGATCGGCGCCTCTGGCCACCCGCGCGATCGCGGAGGCACCGCGACGGCCCAGCGGTGGGACCGCTGCCCCCTCTTCCTGCAGCCAGCGCACATCGGCATGGCTGACGAACCGGCCGGGGCGTGTCCCGGTGAACACGACCGCACGGACGTGCGCGTCGCGGTCGACGCGGTCCACCAACTCCTCGAGCTGGTTGGCGATGTCGAGGCCGAACAAGCTGTGCGGGCCGCCGTTCACCCGGACGATCAGCACGCCCCCGCGGTCCTCGACCTCGAGATGGCCTTTGTCTTCGTGTGTCATGAGATTTCACTTCCGTAAAGGGGAGGAAGGGGAAGTACGTGCAGCGAGCGCCGGTGGGACGACCAGCCGGACTGTAACTTCGTTATGAGTTACTATAACCATGTTATGTGGTGGTGGCAAGCGTCATTCGGGCACTGAGATGCCCACCGGTGGAATATGCAAAGTCAGGTGGAGATATGGGAGAGACGTCGTCGGCCCCGGCGCCCGAGGGTGTGCCGGAGCGGCTGATTCGGGCCACGGTCGGCCTGCTGGCCGAACAGGGCCCGTCCGCGATCAAGGCGCGGACGGTGGCGTCCGCAGCCGGACTGTCGACGATGGTCGTCTACCACCACTTCGGCGGCATCCCCGAGCTCGTCCGCGCGGTCGCAGACCATGGATTCACCGAACTCGGCACGGCCTTTTCCCGGGTCCCTGTGACGGAGGATCCGGTCGTGGATTTGTTCGCACTGGCATTGACGTGTCGGCGCCTGGCGCGCGATAACCCTCACCTCTATGACTTGATGTTCGGGCTCTCCACTCGTGCTACCTACCGACCCCTCGAGTCGGACGTGTGGTTGAGTGGACATTCTCCGGCCTTCCGTGATGCCTACGCACATGTCACCGACGCGTGTGCGCGCTTGGTGAGCTCCGGCAGGGTCGGGCCCCACCTCCCGGAGGTGGTCGCGGCGCAGTTGTGGAGTTTCGTGCACGGCTACATCACCCTGGAGCTGGGCGAGCATTTCGCCGAGTTCGACGACGCGGTAGCCCAGGTGCTGCTGCCGATGGGGGTTAACTTCGCCGTCGGCCTCGGCGACACGCGCGAACGCGCGCAGGCCTCCCACGAGCGGGCGGTGGGCCTGTACGGTTCGGTCCGGCCGGCAATGAAGAGCCCGACCGGCTCCTGAGCCGAGACGGCGCCCCGGGCGCGGCGAGCTGAGCCCGAGGCCCCGCTCCCGGGCACCCGGGGGGCGCTGTGGCCCAGCGGGTTCCGTCGCAGTCGTCAAGGACCCCAGGGTGCCTCATGGCGTACCGCGAGGATCCCCGAACCCTGTGCCTGGTAGTGCGCGTTTCGCCGAGGGCTATCGGTGTCGTTGCCGGGATGGACGCCGAATCGCGAGCCTGCCGCCGCGTCGGATTCGGCGACCCGGCGACTCGCGGACGGGCGGCCAGGTCGAAACCGGAGAATCCGGGGGAGTCTGGAGGGCCATTGCATCCGCAATATAACGAAGTTACGGTCGGGGCATGAAACGTGAACTCGTGGGCCGCAAGGTAATCGTCACCGGGGCCGCGCGCGGCATCGGCGAGCAGGTGGCACGCCTCGCCGCCGCTCAGGGGGCCCGTGTCGCCCTGATCGGACTCGAACCCGCAAGGCTGCGCGCCCTTGCCGCCGAACTGGGGCCGTCGGCGCATTGGTGCGAGGCGGACGTGCGCGACAGCGCGGCGTTGCGGTCCGCGATCGACGAGGGCGCCAATGTCATGAACGGGGTGGACATGGTCGTCGCCAACGCGGGAGTGGCCGCATACGGAACGGTGTGACATGCGGACGAGGCGTCCTTCGAGCGAGTCGTGGACATCAACCTCAACGGCGTCTTCCGCACCCTCAAGCATGCGACACCTCATTTGCAACGCAGCCGGGGGCACGTGCTGATCGTGGCCTCCGCACTGTCGTTCACCTCGATCGGAGGTCTGGCCTCCTACGGTGCGAGTAAGGCGGGAGTCGAGTCGCTCGCACTCGCCTACCGCGCGGAAGTGGCTCACCTCGGGATCACGGTCGGGCTCGTCCATCCGTCCTGGATCGACACCGACCTCGTGCGCGGCGCGGAGGTCGACATTCCCTCGTTTCAGCAGATGCGCCGGCGCCTGCCGTATCCGGGGAACGTCACGACCAGTGTCGACCGAGCGGCCTCCGCGATCGTCGACGGGCTCGCGTACCGGCGCAGTCGCGTCTACGTTCCCCGGGCGGTCGCCGTCGCCAACTGGGCCAAGGCGCTGCTGAATTCACCGCTGGTCTGGCCGTGGACCAGACGGTTCTCCGCCGCGACGGTTCCCGCCCTCGAGACCGAAGTTGCCGCCCTGGGCCGCAACGACCAACTCGTTCCCGAGCTACCGCACACCACCGAAAACGAACAGCGCAGCCCGGCATCCATCTAGCGAAAGCTATTGCAGTCCAGGCTAAAACAAGAGATAGGAAGACGCGATGAAAGCTGTCGTTCTCGAACGATACGGGAACACCGTCGGTGTACGGGCGGGTGAGGTGCCCGACCCGGAGTTGCGAGACGATGACGTCCTGGTCCGAATCCACGCCGCGAGTGTGAACCCCTTGGATCTGAAGATCCTGAAGGGAAAGCTCAAACCTATTCTTCCGTACCGCCTACCGATCGTCCTCGGCAATGACCTAGCCGGTGTCGTCGCTCGAGTCGGACCCGCAGTGCGCCGATTCAAGCCCGGCGACGAGGTCTACGCGCGACCCCGGCAAGATCGGATCGGCACGTTCGCGGAATTCATTTCCGTGAACGAGGAGGACGTGGCGATCAAGCCACGAGAACTCACCATGGAAGAGGCGGCGTCAATCCCTTTGGTCGGCTTGACCGCTTGGCAAGGGCTGATCGAGAGGGCAAATCTGCAAGCGGGACAGAAGGTCCTGATTCATGCCGGCTCAGGCGGTGTCGGCACCTTCGCGATTCAACTAGCCAAGCATCTCGGCGCGACGGTCGCCACGACAACGAGCACCGCAAATGCCGAGTGGGTCGAGCGCCTAGATGATTGATTCCTTGAACGGATCAGTGGTCGTAGGCGATAAATGATCGCTTGGCGGTGGCGCCGATGTTCCAGTTGTGCCAGATGCCGGCGGCCATCGCCAGCACACGCTGGG
>SEEV01000291.1 GCA_004211695.1 Rhodococcus sp. (in: high G+C Gram-positive bacteria) | reverse complement strand
GAGGTGTGCTGCGGCGGCATCCTCGGCATGGGTGAGAGCCTCGAGCAGCGCGCCGAATTCGCGGCCAACCTCGCCGAACTCGAACCCGACGAGGTCCCGCTGAACTTCCTCAACCCGCGTCCCGGCACCCCGTTCGGCGACCTGGAGGTCCTGCCGGCGAGCGAGGCGCTCAAGTCGGTGGCCGCCTTCCGTCTCGCGCTGCCGCGCACCATCCTCCGCTTCGCCGGCGGCCGGGAGATCACGCTCGGTGACCTCGGGGCCAAGCAGGGCATCCTCGGTGGCATCAACGCCGTCATCGTCGGCAATTACCTCACGACCCTGGGTCGCCCTGCCGAACAGGATCTCGACCTGCTCGTCGATCTGCAGATGCCGATCAAGGCCCTGAACGACACCCTGTGACGATCATGGCGGAGACCACTGAGACGACTGGGGGCGGCGCCCCCGAGACGATGGGGGGCCACGCCCCCGTGACGATGGGGGGCCACGCCCCCGTGGAGCGCTACAACCCCTACACCGGCCGCCGCGTGGTGGCCGGTGTAGACGACGCAGTACCGACGGCCGCGCAACTCGGACTCGAGCCGCCCCGCTTCTGCGAGGCGTGCGGCCGCCGGATGGTCGTGCAGATCAGCCCCGACGGCTGGTGGGCGAAATGTTCTCGCCACGGTGTGTTCGACTCGATCTGCGGCGTACGGCGGTAGCGTCGGGGAGGTGACCACGCTCCCGCGCATCAGGCTTCGCTCTGCCGCCGGAATCTTCTGCGGGACGGTGGTGGCGAGTGCGCTCGTGGGGGTGCTGTGGGGAGTGCTCGCCCCGGCCGAACATCTGCTGGTGGTCGCCCCCGGCCGCGGGGTGTCGCTGACGGGGGAGAGCGTGCACCGGTTCGACGCGATCGGGATGTTCGCGTGCGCGGGTCTGGTCGTCGGTATCCTCACCGCGGTCGCGGCGTGGACGGCGCGGAAAGGTCGCGGTCCGGTGGCGCTCGGAGCCGTCCTCGGAGGCAGTGTGGTGGGCGCCTGCGTGATGGCGCTCGGGGGGATCGGCGTGGCGGCGCTGCGTTTTCCCGACCCCGACATCTCGACCGCAGGCACCGTCGTGGCGGTCGCGCCGGGAATCGGCACGCTGCTGGTGTTGATCTTCCAACCCCTCGTCGCCTGTGTCGTGACGCTCGTGCTCGCCGCACTCAACCCGTACGACGATCTCGGCGTCAGCGATCACCCGGCCGTGCTCGAGGAGCCGGAAGAACGCGACGCGACGCTTACTTCGTGACCGCGGTGCGCATCCGCACGTCGCCGAGCAGGCGCCCGCTGGCGAGGGCGCCGATGCGGCGCGTCGCGAATCGCGTGCTGATCGACGACACCCAGTTCATCACCCCGGAGACGACGCTCGGCGGCGTGCTGCGCCGATCCAGCGCGCGCAGCGTCGTCGTCACCACCTGGTCCGCCGTCTGCATGCGGCCGACCGCGGCGTCCTCGGAACCGACGACGTCGAAGAACTCGGTGCGGGTGGGGCCGGGGCAGACGGCGAGCACGGTGAGACCGGTGCCTCTCGCCTCGGCCCACAACGCCTCCGTAAAGTTGAGGACGAACGCCTTCGTCGCCCCGTAGACGGCCATTCCGGGCGTCGGCTGGAACGCGGCGGTGCTCGCGACGTTCACGAGCGCGCCGCGCCCACGCAGTAGATCGGGCAGGAACGTGTGCGACAGCTCGACCAGTGTGCTGACGTTCAGCTGGATCTCGGAGGTGAGCCGCCGCTCGCGCCGGTGATGAGGACGGTGGTTCCGGATACGTCGAAGGACATGTCTGCTCCTAGCGGTGGGGTGTCCTCGAATGTAGTCAGTGCCATCTATGTAGTCAATGACAACATTTTGTTAAGCTGACGGCATGTCCGTTGCCGAACAGCCCTACCATCACGGCAGTCTTCGCCAGGTGCTGCTCGCCCGCGCCGAGAGCACGCTCGAGAAGGACGGCGTCGACGGGCTCTCCCTACGGCAACTCGCCCGGGAAGCAGGGGTCAGCCACGCCGCGCCCAGCAAACACTTCCGGGACCGCCGAGCCCTGCTCGAGGCGCTCGCGGAGTCCGGTTTCCTACGCCTGACGAGGGCGCTGGAACACGCAGTCGACGAAGCCGAACCCCACGCTCGCGCCCGCTTCGCCGCGCTCGCCGACGCCTACGTGACGTTTGCGCTCGATCACCGCGAGTTGCTGGCGCTGATGTACGGAAGCAAGCACGCGCCCGGCGCGGCCTCCGAGTTGGTGGACGCAGGCCACGCCGCGATGGATCTCACGGTCGGGATCGTCGCCGACGCCCAGGCCTCGGGTGAGATCGGGCCGGGAGACGCGTCCCGCATCGCCCTCGTCGCCTTCGCGACCTTCCACGGGATCGCGACCCTCGCCGCCGGCGGAATGCTCGACGGCGCGCCCGTCGACGAAGTGGTCACGACCGCATCCGACACGTTCTGGCGGGGTCTCGCCGGGGCCTGATGCCCACTCCCGGCGATCTCACAGCCCGCTCCCGCCGCGTACTCGAGAACCGGCGCTTACCTGGAATCGGAAATGTCGATCCCCAGGAGGCGAAGATGATGCGTACCGAAAAAATCTCGGCCCGCGGCGTCGTGGTGGTAACCGCTGCCGGCAGTGAGCAGGGCAGGCGTACCGCGCAGGAGTTGCTCGATTCGGGCTGGTGCGTCGCGGTCACCGCACGCACCGTCGCCGAGTTGGCCCGGATCATGCCGGGCATGTCCGGTCGCCGACTGCTCGCGGTCGCCGCCGATCCGGGCGACCCCCGGCAGGTCGAGCGCCTGCTCGACCGGGTTCTCGCGCGCTTCGGCCGCATCGATTCGGTGCTCGGCGCGGAGTCGTCGATCGTGTCGGCGTGGCGGCGCCGCACGCCGTGGAGGGAAGTGCCGCGGCCTGACGGCCGGAGTCGGCTGGGCGGCCTGACGATCGGCAGTCAGGTCGGCGGCCGTAGCGCCGCGAACTCGTCCGTCACCCGCAGCGTGGAGTCGGTGAACCGGTAGAGCGCGGCGGGTCGCCCGCCGGTGCGTCCCGACGGTGCGGTGTTGCCGGTGGGCGTCAGCACCCCGCGCCGTCCGAGGACGCGCTGGAGGTTGGTGGCGTCGACCTGGTAACCCAATGCTGCGCAGTAGATCTCGCGCAACGTGGACATCGAGAACTCGTCGGGGGCCAGTCCGAACGCGATGTTGGTGTACGACAGTTTGGCTGCGAGGCGGGTCCGCGCGTGCCGGACGACGGTGCCGTGATCGAACGCCGTGTCCGGGAGCGCGGAGACCGGGTGCCACGCGGTGTCCGGCGGCAGTTTCGGATCGGCGGGGAGGGGGACGAGTCCCAGGAAGGTCGACGCGATGGTGCGCCGGCCGGGAACCCGGTGCGGATCGCTGAACACCGACAGCTGCTCGAGGTGCGAGACCTCCTGTACGTCCACTTTCTCGGCCAGCTGGCGTCGCGCGGACGTCGTGAGGTCCTCGTCCTCGTGAAGGAGTCCGCCGGGTAGAGACCACGCGCCTGCCTGCGGATCGAGGGCCCGCTGCCACAGCAGCACGGCGAGTTCGCCGGTGCCCGCCGCGTGACGCAGATCACCGCTGTGAGCTGCGGTGATGTGGTGGGGGAAGTGGCGAATCTGGAACACCGCGGTAAGCACTTCATGCGTGGTGTTACTATTGGGCATGTTTTCGATCCTAAGTCGAAAACCTCGATTACGGAAATTCGGGCCAGCCCGCCCGAGTCCACGGTGAAGGAGCAAGCCATGACGACCACGACGTTGTGGGCGGGTACCAACCCGCAGATTCAGGACGGTCCCGGCGGTTACGCGGGCGTCGAGGCGAGCGAAGAGTGGGCTGCCGAGATCAAACGGCTGGCACGGGAACGGGGAGCGACCCTCCTCGCACACAACTATCAGTTGCCCGCCATTCAGGACGTGGCCGACCACGTGGGCGACTCCCTGGCACTCTCGCGCATCGCAGCCGAGGCCCCCGAGGACACCATCGTGTTCTGCGGCGTGCACTTCATGGCGGAGACTGCCAAGATCCTCAGCCCCGCCAAGACCGTGCTGATCCCGGACGAGCGCGCGGGTTGCTCGCTTGCCGACTCGATCACCGCGGATCAGCTGCGGGAGTGGAAGGCCGAGTTCCCCGACGCCGTCGTCGTGTCGTACGTCAACACCACGGCCGAGGTGAAGGGATTGACGGACATCTGCTGCACGTCGTCCAACGCCGTCGACGTGGTCGCGTCGATCGACCCCGACCGCGAGGTGCTGTTCCTTCCCGACCAGTTCCTCGGCGCCCACGTCAAGCGCGTCACCGGTCGCAAGAACATGCAGATCTGGGCCGGCGAGTGCCACGTCCACGCCGGCATCAACGGCGACGAGCTCACCGCACAGGCCAAGGCGCACCCCGGCGCCGAACTGTTCGTGCACCCCGAATGCGGCTGCGCCACCTCGGCTCTCTACCTGGCCGGTGAGGGGTTCGTGCCCGAGGACAAGGTGAAGATCCTGTCGACGGGCGGCATGCTCGACGCCGCCCGCGCGACCGGCGCCAAGCAGGTTCTGGTGGCCACCGAGGTCGGGATGCTGCACCAGCTGCGCAAGGCCGCGCCGGAGGTCGACTTCCAGGCCGTCAACGACCGCGCATCCTGCCCGTACATGAAGATGATCACCCCCGCGGCCCTGCTCCGCTGCCTGCTCGAGGGCAAGGACGAGGTTCACGTCGATCTCGCGACCGCCGAGCGGGCCCGCAAGTCGGTGCAGCGCATGATCGAGATCGGAAACCCGGGCGGCGGCGAGTGAGCAGCCCGGCCCGGGGGATTTCCTGGGAAGAGCACGCCGACCTCGTCGTGGTGGGCGGGGGTGTGGCCGGACTGACGGCCGCGCGCACCGCCTCGCTGCGCGGGCTGACCGTGCTCACCGTCAGCAAGGGAGGGCCGGCGGACACCGCGACGCAGTACGCGCAGGGCGGCATCGCGGTGGTCGGTGACGCCGTCACCGATTCGGTGGAGTCACACGTCGCCGACACGTGTGAGGCCGGTGCCGGGCTCTGCGACGAGGACGCCGTGAGGTCGATCGTCGCGGGCGGCCGCGACGCCGTGGCCGCGCTGACAGATCTGGGTGCGGTGTTCGACCGCGGCCGCGACGGAACCGTGTCCCGCACCCGCGAGGGCGGGCACAGCACCCGGCGGATCATTCATGCCGGTGGCGACGCCACGGGTGCGGAGGTGCAGCGCGCGCTGGGTGCGGCCGGGCTTCCGGTCCTGTTCGGCGCGTCCGCTGTCCGGGTGCTCACCGATGCGCGCGGGGTCACCGGCCTACTCGTGGACTCCCCGCGCGGACTCGGCGTGATCCACACGCCCGCCGTTCTCCTGGCGACCGGCGGACTCGGGCAGCTGTACGCGTGCAGCACCAACCCGCCCGGAGCCACCGCGGACGGCATCGCCCTCGCACTGGACGCCGGCGCGGCCGTCGCCGATCTCGAGTTCGTCCAGTTCCACCCGACCGTCCTGTTTACACCCGGCGGTCTCGGCCGGCGCCCGCTGATCAGCGAGGCAGTCCGCGGCGAGGGCGCGATCCTCGTCGACGCGAACGGCGATTCCGTGACCGCCGGCGTGCATCCGCGCGGCGACCTGGCACCCCGCGACGTCGTGTCGCGGGCCATTGCGTCGCGGCTGCGCGAACTGGGACACGACCACGTATACCTCGATGCGCGTCACCTGCCCGGGTTCGCGCAGCGGTTCCCGACCGTGACGGCGTCCTGCCTGGACGCCGGGATCGACCCGCGCGAGCAGTTGATTCCGGTCGCACCCGCCGCGCACTACTCGTGCGGCGGAGTGGTCACCGACGTCCACGGGCGCACCGCGGTCCTCGGCCTCTACGCAGCGGGCGAGGTGGCCCGGACCGGGCTGCACGGCGCGAACCGGTTGGCCTCCAACAGTCTCCTCGAGGGGCTCGTGGTCGGCGAGCGCGTCGGCGTCGCCGCGGTCGAACGTGCCGACCTCCGCGTGGAGGTATCCGATCCCGTGCAGCGTGCTCTGCCGTCCGTGCCGCGGGAAATGCTGCAGCAGTGGATGACCGACAACGCGTCCGTCGTCCGGGACGGTGCGGGCCTCGGGGCCGTCGCCGCCTCCCTGGCCGCCGCGCCGCGCACGGTGCCCGCGGCCGAGGCCGCGCTCGAGGATGCCGCGCTGACCCTCACCGCGACCGCGCTCGTGCTCGCCGCCTGCGCCCGGACCGAGAGTCGCGGATGCCACACCCGGAGCGACTACCCGGCGACATCCGACGAGTGGCGCCGCAGCACCCACGTGTGCCTGCGCGACGGCGAACTCGAGCTGCTCGAACCCCAACTGACAGGAGTGCTGTGATGCCCGACCACGTCCTTCCCCACGGCCTGGACCCGGACGAGGTGCGTGCGCTCGTGCGTCTCGCCCTGGACGAGGACCTGCGGTACGGACCGGACGTGACGTCGTCGTCCACGGTCCCGGCCGAAGCGGTGGCCAAGGCGTCCGTGGTGTCTCGTGCCCACGGCACCGTCGCCGGCCTCGACGTCGGACTGCTGGTGCTCGACGAGGTGATCGGGGCGGGTCGCTACGAGGTCCTCGACCGGGTCGCCGACGGCACCCGGATCGCACCCGGCCAGGCGGTACTCACGGTGTCGGCGCCCACGCAGGGATTGCTCACCGCGGAGCGGACGATGCTCAACCTGGTCTGCCACCTCTCCGGCATCGCCACCGCGACGTCGGCGTGGGTGGATGCGGTCGAGGGCACCGGTGCGAAGATCCGCGACAGCCGCAAGACACTGCCGGGGCTGCGGGCACTGCAGAAGTACGCCGTCCGGGTGGGCGGCGGCGTCAACCACCGGATGGGCCTCGGCGATGCGGCGCTGATCAAGGACAACCACGTCGCGGCGGCCGGCTCGGTGGTGGCGGCCCTGCGGGCCGTGCGCGCCGCGGCACCGGACATCGAGTGCGAGGTGGAGGTCGACAGCCTCCAGCAGCTCGACGAGGTGCTGGCCGAGAACGTCGAGTTGGTGCTGCTCGACAACTTCCCGCTGTGGCAGACACAGATCGCCGTGCAACGCCGCGACGCGAACGCCCCCGGCACCAAGCTGGAATCGTCGGGTGGACTCACACTGGACGTCGCGGCCGAGTACTCGGGGACCGGTGTCGACTACCTCGCGGTCGGTGCGCTCACCCATTCCGTGACCGTGCTGGATCTCGGCCTCGACATGTGACCCACCCGTGAGTACTTGTCAACCGCGGGCGGTTGACAAGTACTCACGGGTCAGACGGCGCGGCGAATCGTCGCCAGGAACGTGGCTGCCACGAAGAACAGCCCGGAGAACGTCCGGTTGGTGGCCCGTTGCTGTCGCGGCGAGCGCATCAGCCGCAGGACCCTCGACGCCAGTCCGGTGTAGCCGGTCATGACGACGACGTCGACCGCGACCATGGTGGCGGCGATGATCAGGTATTGGGGGAGCAGCGGCGCCGACGGGGTGATGAACTGCGGAAGTACCGCGAGCATGAAGACGACGGCCTTCGGGTTGCTCGCGTTGACGAGGAAGCCGCGCAGCGTCATCGCCGGACCGCTGGACTCGGCGAGTGTGCCGTCGACGTCGGACACGTCGGTCGCGCTCGCCCGCCACTGCCGGATACCGAGATACACCAGATACGCGACGCCGAACCACTTGATCACCGTGAACGCGAGGGTCGAGTTCGCGAGCAGCGCGCCGAGCCCGGCGGCGACCACCGCGATCTGCAGCAGCAACCCGAGCTGCAGGCCCGCGATGTTCCAGTACCCGCGCCGCAGCCCGAACCGCATTCCCGTGGCCATCGACGCGATCGCGCCGGCCCCCGGGGACAGGCTGATCACGCACGAGGCCCCGAGAACTGCGCACCACATCTGCCACGACACCAGGTGATGGTACGTCGGGCCCCGCCGGCAACCCCGCTACGGGGGATCCGTGCAGCTGCGGGGCAGATTCACGAGGGAGCAGAACCCGGCCCGGCGGTGGGGTTCGTAGCCGGGCGGGAGCCCGTTCGCGACGATCTCCCGGTACGTTTTCACCGCATCGGTCGGTCGGCGGGTGAGGTTCGGGTCGGTCAGTGCGTCGACGGTGAAGAGCCCGAACCGGGGACGGTACGTGCCCCACTCGTAGTTGTCGGTGATCGACCAGTAGTTGTATCCGATCACCCGGGCGCCGTCCGCCCGTGCCCGCTCCATCCAGTAGACGTGATCGCGGAGATGGTCGGACCGGGTGTAGCCGTCCGGTCGCGGTTTCCCGTCGTCGGTGGGCATCCCGTTCTCCACGACGTACAGCGGTAGCCCGGGGAACTTCAGCGTGTACCGCATCAGGGCGTGATAGATGCCTTCCGGTTGGGGGCTGATGTCGTAGAACGCGTCGGTGACCGCGTTCGCCGCGGTGAGGTTGTCGAGGGAGAGCCCGTAGTAGTAGTCGACGCCGAGGAAGTCGAGCTTGTCCCGGACGCGGTCGACGAAGGTGGCGTCGAGCGCGTCCATGGCGGCCGGGACGTAGGCCAGGTTGCTGCTCACCCGGGCTCCCGGGTCGCTGTCGTGGATCAGGTCGTATGCGCGCCGGTGTACCTCGACGAGCCGGTCGAGCATCTGCGGTGCCCGTTCGGCGCCGATGCCGCCGAACGTCAGTTCCTTCTGCAGATAGACGGTCGGTTCGTTGATCGTGATCCAGAGTGCCCCGAGTCCGGAATAGCGTTCGACCACCTTCTGTGCGTTCGCGAGCCAGTTTTCGACGGTGTCCGGGTTCGCCCAGCCACCCTGATCGGCGACCCACCCCGGGTACACCCAGTGGTCGAGCGTGATCATCGGGGTCATCCCGCGGCGGGTGATCTCGTGGACGACGTCGTCGTAGTACTCCAGTTCGGTCGCGTCCCAGACGCCGGGTGCGGGTTGCACCCGTGCCCATTCGACGCCGAACCGGAACACGTCGACACCCAGGTCCGCGGCGCGGGCGACGTCCTCGGGGTAGCGGTGACGGAAGTCCACGGACGTGCCGATCGCGTCGTGGGTCCGGCCGGAGTCGGAATACCGCCGCCAGTTGCTGTCGGGTGAGGAACCCTCCGACTGGAACCCGGAAGTCGCCACGCCCCACAGGAAGTCGTCGGGGAGCGGGGCGGCGTGCGCCGGGGCGGACGGCGCGAGCAGGCAGAGGAGAATCGCGCCGGCGCCCAGGAGCCGCAAGGGAGTCCGCATCGGCCGAAGAGTAGCGGAAACGCTGTCCCGACTGCGCCGATTGGGTGATACTGGTGAGTAGGACTACCCGCCAGTAGGAGGCGCGTCATGGTCGACACCTCAGCTCCGAAGGTCACCGAGGAAGAAGCACGAGCGGTCGCAGAGGAGGCGAGGGAGTCCGGCTGGGACAAACCCTCCTTCGCGAAGGAACTGTTTCTGGGACGGTTCCGGCTGGATCTGGTTCATCCGTTCCCCCGGCCGGCAGCCGAGGATGCTGCCAAGGCCGAGGAATTCCTGGTTCGCCTCCGCGCCTACTGCGAGGAGATGGACGGCAGCGTCATCGAATCCCAGTCGCGCATTCCCGACGAGTACGTCCGAGGCCTCGCCGACCTCGGGTGCTTCGGCTTGAAGATCTCCGAGGAGTACGGCGGCCTCGGACTCTCGCAGGTCGCATACAACCGGGCGCTGATGCTCGTCGCCTCGGTGCATCCGAGCCTGGGCGCGCTGCTGTCGGCGCATCAGTCGATCGGCGTCCCCGAACCGCTCAAGCTCGCCGGCACCCCCGAGCAGAAGCGTGAATTCCTCCCGCGGTGTGCCCGCGGAGCCATCTCCGCGTTCCTCCTCACCGAACCGGACGTCGGATCCGACCCCGCGCGGCTCGCGTCGTCGGCGATACCCATCGAGGACGGCGCCGCGTACGAACTGAACGGTGTGAAGCTGTGGACGACCAACGGCGTCGTCGCGGAACTGCTCGTCGTCATGGCGCGCGTACCGAAGAGCGAAGGCCACCGCGGTGGCATCTCGGCCTTCGTCGTCGAGGCCGACACCCCCGGCATCACCGTCGAACGACGCAACGCGTTCATGGGACTGCGTGGCATCGAGAACGGCGTCACTCGGATGTACAACGTCCGCGTGCCCCGGGAGAACCTGATCGGCCGGGAAGGTGACGGACTGAAGATCGCGCTCACCACGCTCAACGCGGGCAGGCTCGCGATTCCGGCGATGTGTGCCGGGGCGGGCAAGTGGTCGCTGAAGATCGCCCGCGAATGGTCGGGTGTGCGCGTGCAGTGGGGCAAGCCGGTCGGCGAACACGCGGCCGTCGCCAACAAACTGTCGTTCATGGCGGCGACCACCTACGCCCTCGAAGCCGTGGTGGACCTGTCGGCGCAGATGAACGACGAGGGTCGCAACGACATCCGGATCGAGGCGGCGCTCGCCAAGCTGTGGTCGTCCGAGATGGCCTGCGTCATCTCCGACGAGCTGAT